>PFUG01000383.1:2400-26032 GCA_002789955.1 Deltaproteobacteria bacterium CG_4_9_14_3_um_filter_63_12
CCGCCTCAAAGAAGCGATCCCCAAGCACCAGTTCAAGATCCCGATCCAAGGGGCGATCGGCGGCAAGGTCGTCTCACGAGAGACCATCAACGCCTTTCGCAAGGACGTCATCGCCAAGTGCTATGGCGGCGACATCTCCCGCAAGCGCAAGCTCCTCGAGAAGCAGAAGAAGGGGAAGAAGCGCATGATGCAGGTGGGTTCGGTGACCATCCCGCAGGAGGCCTTTGTCGCCGTCCTCAAGCTCGAAGACGATTGAGGCCTGAGAGGGAGTGCGGAGTCGGTTGATGAGCGGGGGCTCGTCTGCGTCGCTCACTACGGCCGAGACGAGGACAAACAGCTGTTGGCCGCGCTCGACACCGTCCTGAAAGGCACACCCTAACCGACCCCCAAACGCACGGGTCTCGAGGCGCCGCCACTGGCGGCTCCTTTCTCTTGTCTGCGGATGCCAGCGACTCGGCTCAGCGCGCACTCACTGGGGCATCAGCGGTCTGCGCCGACCCTCGGTCTCTTCGACGAGGAGTACATGGAACCCGGTACGAGCGCCCAGGTGCAGGAAACCCTCGAGGTGCGTGAAGACGTCGAGACGCGACCAGAGACCTGCCTTGCGAAAGCTCTTTATGTAGGCGTCGAGGGCCTCGTCGTCGAAAGAGGGTGCGAGCAAGATCGCGGCCCCCAGAGAGCCGGCCGAAGGGCTCGTCTCCTTGAACCGCGTGGCCTGCTCGACAAAGCGCGTCACCGCGCCTTTTTGACCGAGGGCGACACGACTCAAGATGTGGAGGATGTTGCCCTGTGCGTCGAAGGTGACCACATCCAAGGGGGCTTCAGTGGAGCCGAGGGTCGGGATGGTGTGGTGCAGGATCACCCGCTCGACGCTCGGCAGCGTGCCGACGAGCCCCTTCCAGCGCGCCGCGCGGCCATATTGCTCGAACTGTGGGGCCACATCCACGAGCAGCCAGCGGGCATCCGAAAAAGCGGAGTCGCCATCGAGCATGGACTGAACCGTCGAGTCGCCGCGCCGCACGCTGAGTCGACTCGCCGAGTCGGGGACGAGCTGCAAGCCTCGTTGTTCCTCGAGCACGTCCGTCCGCATGCTGCTCGTCGAGGCGAGCGTCGGTCGAACCACATTGAACACCAACTCGGAGAGCTGCTGACGAAACGTAATGGCGGGAAAGCGGGTCAGGCGGTCCTCGACGCTGGCGAAGGTCGAAGCGCCCAACGCCCAGGTCTTCCAGTCCGTGGCCTCAGTGGCCTGCGGCCACCCGTCGCCAAAAAGGTTCATGACGCAGCGTCCGCGGGCGTAGAGCGCAAAACCCAAGGCGTTGCCTCGAACAAAGCGCAGCGCACCATCAAATCCCTCGGCGGCCAACTTCTGCGTGAAGCGCGGCATGTCGACCACGGAGGTGTCGAGGTTTGCGAGGCGAGGCTCCGGCTCGAGCAGTAAGGAGCTCAAGAGGGAGAGCACTTCGGGAGCGAGTCCTGTGGGGAGTGGGAAAAGGGTCGGTTCGACGAACTCGGGCAGCGTCTCGATGAGGTCGTCTGCGACTCGCCCGGTGCGGGTTTCGAAGACAGTGTGGATGAGGCCGTCGACGACCAGGATGCAGAGCTTCGGCAGGACGACCGCGCCAGAGAACGCAGGGGCATGAAGGGGGCGCTCTTGAATCCGCTCCAAGAGCTGCATGGAGGAGTGCCGTCCAAGGGAACTCGCCGTCCAACGACGGACCACTCCGACGACGAGCTCATGGGCGGTCGAGCCCGCCACGAGCGCGGTTGGGAGCTGCAGGGGGGCGGTCGTCCGAACGTCGGGGATGGATGAGTGACTCTGTGCGGCGTCCTCGTTCGAAACGAGGAAAGGTTGCAGCGCCGCGGACATGGCCTTGGCGTTCTCGAAGCGTGCCTCTGGGTTCTTTGCGAGCCCGGTCAAGAGCACCTGCTCCAGTGCCTTAGGGATGGCCGGGTTGAGCTCGCTGGGTGGGAGGAGCTCATGGGCGTCGACCCTCATGAGCAGCTCGTAGATGGAGTCGGCCTCGAACGCTGCACGGCCAGTGAGCGCCTCGTACAACACGCCCGCCAGGGCGTAGACGTCGGCGCGCCCGTCGGTGGGCCGACCTGAGAGCTGCTCAGGCGAAGCGTACTGTGGAGTCCCCAACAGCGCGCCTGCTTGGGTGTGGGCTATGGCCGACTCGGCCACGCGGGCGAGCCCGAAGTCCATGACCTTGAGCCGTCCATCACGGCCGATCATGAGGTTGGCGGGTTTGATGTCACGGTGCACGATCCCAGCTTCGTGAGCGACCGCGAGCACCGCCAAGACTTGCACGCCGAGCCGCGCGGCGTTCGTAATGGAGAGCTTGCGTCCTCCTTCGAGCCGCGCCTCGAGGGTTTGGCCTTCCAGCCATTCCATTGCGATGAACGGCCACTTCCCCTCGGTCGCGACGCGATGGACGATGGGGACGCCCGAGTGCGACAGCCCCGCCATGGCGCGGGCCTCCTGGATGAAGCGCTGCACGACATTGGCGACGTCGGAAGCGGAGAGCTCGGCCAGGAACGAGGGCTTGATCACCTTGATGGCGATGACTCGGCCGAGCTCTAAGTCTTCGGCTTGGTACACCGTGCCCATGGCGCCCTGCCCGACCTTGTGCAGGAGCTGATAAGGGAAGGTCGAGGTGGGTCGCACGGGCGGGAATTGAACCGAATCTGCGGTGTCGGAGATTGATACGGACATGTTCTGCCTCACGTCGGGCGCAGCGACAAAGACCCTTTCAAACCAAGTTCAGTCCCCAGTGCGCGACGGCAAGAAGAGCCAACATCACCCCCATACCGATCATCATCTTGTCGTGAATACAGAACCCTTTCTTCTTCTTGCAGCCGTCAATTGGACACATCTTCGCCATGATCTTACTCCGAGCCTGAAGGAGGTGCCTGTAGCCACGCCGTGCGGCTGCCCAACCTCTTTCTCATATAGGGCAGTCTCTGGCGAGACGCAGATGTTACAAGGATTGATCCGGTCTCGAGGTGGGTTCGCCAAAACTCAGTAGAAATAGTAGTCGAGCGTCCCTTTGGGCAAAGCCAGGTTGGGGTCGAAGTCGGCGTGCAGGAGTCTCTCCTTGAAAGCGGTGACCTTGACTCGAGTCTGCATCAGCTGTCGGTACGCCAAGGTGTGCCTTCGATCGTCGAGGAACGTGCCGCCGATAATCACGTCATCTTTGAGCAGCAGCTTACGGACCCCGTACTTGCCCTGAGGAGTTGGGTCGAGCACTGTCTCAACATCGGGGCCGTGGCTAAGGAATCCGCCCAGGAGCACATATTTGAGGTCATAGACCAAACTCGCGTTCATCATAGTGCACGAGAGGTACTGTTTGCTGCCGCCTGCCATATTCTCGCCAGCAATCCGTCCGCCCCAGTAGGAGGGCTCCCAAGTGCGCGTGGGCGCGTGGGCTTGCAGCATGGGATCGAAGACCGTCGCCACGTCGCCAGCGGCATAAACATCGGGGTGGCTGGTGCGCAGGTGCGCGTCGACCTTGACCCAGCGCTCCAACGCGATACGGGTGCCGGTGAAGAGTGAGGTCTCTGGAGCCACTCCAATCGCGGCCACTACCGCAGAGCACTCGATGCGCCGCCCACGGGTCGTGATGACCGCGGCCACGGCGCCGCCCTCGCCCTCGAAGCGCTCGACCTCCTCCTCGAGGTGAACCACGACGTCATCGTCTTGGAGCCTCTGCAGCAACTTGTCGGCGGCGTGGTCGTCGAAAATGGGGCTGCCTACTTTGGGCTCACGCACGAGGAGCACCGCCCCGACCCCCAGGCCCTTGCAATCCCACGCGAACTCCAGCCCAAGGATGCCAGCCCCGACGATCACAGCGGGCTTGTCCGGTTGGGCGAGGACGGCCGACTTGATGGCGGCGCAGTCGTCCCAGGTCCGGTAGGTGAAGACATTTTTCAGCTCTTTGCCCGGCCACGGCGGGACGAAGGGACGGGCCCCGGTGGCGACCAGCAGCTTGTCCCACTCAAAGGTCGTGCCGTCGTCGAGGGTCACGGTCTGGGCGTCGACGTCGAGGTGACTCGCCCGGCCAACGACCTCGCGCACCCTTAGGCGCTCGAACAGGGCCGACGGGCGCACCTGCAGCTCGTCATCGCCGAGCGCGCCGTGCATCCACTCTGACAGGCCAGCCCGAAAGTAGGGCGGATGCGCCTCGTCCCCGACAAGCGTGATGTCGCCTTTGGCGTCGTGCTCGCGAATGGAGAGCGCCGCCGCCAGACCCGCAACGCCGTTGCCGATGATCAGATAACGCCTCATTGTGCCCCCTCCTTGTTGAGCTTCGCCTTGCGCAGCACCGACTCCAGGACCAGCTTCTGCAGCTCGACGACCTCTGGGTCGCCGTCTTCGTGGGCTTTTTCAAAAGACTCTTGGCAGGTGACACACTCGACGGCCAGCTTACTGGCCCCGGTCGCCTTGGCCTGTTCGAGCCGCTTTCGGCGCACCGCCCGCGTCTTCTCCTCGTTGAGGTTGAAGCCGTAGTACCCACAGCATTGGCCGTCGCGCCCGTGCTCCTCGAGCTCGTTGAGGGCAAACGCACCCTCCATCAACTCTCGGGCGATGTGGCCGCGGTTCATCTTGCGGGTCAGGTGGCAGGAGTCGTGGAAGGTGATGGGGTCGTCGCTGGGATCGAGGTCGAGCTTGTCTCGATTGCGCAGCAGCCATTCGACCGTGGAGATGGACTCGAAGGCGCCGCCCGCTCGGCGCGCAAGAACCTGGACGGCCGCTACGCACTCGGCGCAACCAGAGACCACCACCTTGGGCTGTACCTTGTCGATGAGCATGCCCAGGCCGAGCAGCAGCTCCTCGCCGCGCTCCAGGTCGCCGCTGAGGGTTTGAGGCCAGCCACAGCAGGTGCGCAGCCCTGCGATGATCTCGTAGTCGACACCCATGGCCTCGGCCAGGTCGAGCGTGACCGTCGGGCTCTTGGTGTGGGAGAAGGCGTAGCAGCCGAAGTAGAGCAGGGTGTCGCGCTGCTCGAACTCCTGTTTGTCCAGGTGCGGCCAGACGCGCGCGTCGACGCTGCTCTTCGCATAGAGCTGGAAGGCGCTCTTGAGCAGGTCCTTGTACCAAGGTTGCAGGCCGTGCCCGCCTTTGAGACGCGCATAGGCGGCGTACTCGGAAGGGCGGTCGGGCATGTTGGCCCGCAGGTGGAGCATCATATGGTCGCGGGGGGCACCGGTGGGGCAGGCCTCGGTGCAGCGCCCGCACTGGATGCAGTCGACGACGAATTGTCGGACCCGTGCGGTCATGGCGCTGGGATTGTCGGCAGCGTCGTTGAGCTCGCAGATCGGCACGTCGGCGTCGACAACGGGGCAGGCCTTCATGCACAGGTCGTAGCCGACGCAGGCGCCGTTGCCAAAGTCGTTGAGGTGCTCCAGGAAGCTGCGCATGCCGGGTTTGGTCGTGGTCATTTGGGCTCCGGGTCGTGCGAGTCACTAGGTTCGGTGCAGGTTTTGCGATAGTCGTCCTCGAGCTCGATGCCGAGAACTAGGACGAGCCGATTGACGAAGGAGAAGTAAGCGATCGTGAGGCTGGCATCCAGGATGGCCCGATCGTCATAGCCGGCCTGGCGCAGCGCCACGATGTCGGCCTCCTGACAATGAGCGGGCTCACGGGCCGCCGTCGCCGCCCAGCGCAACAGGAGCTCTTCGTCGTGTGGGAGCTCATGCGGCCACTGAGCCTGGGCGATGGCGTCGATGATGACGGGTAAGTCGCCGAGCTGCCGCAACGCCTCACTGTGATGCGCGACGCAGTAGGGACACCTGTTTGCAGCCGAGACGACGACGGCGAGGCGTTCGCGGGCGATACGACTGAGGGACGAGCGCGCAAATACGACGGCTTTGTAGAGCTCAAGGTGGGCACGCAGCGCACGTGGATTCAACGACTGCGCGCGGTGGACCTCGGCCACGCCGCCGCGGGCGGCCCCAATGGCTTGGTAGAATTGGGCGAGCTCGCCGTCGGCGTTCTCGGGTTCGATGGTGTCTATCCAGGCCATGTGGGGGCTCCTTTGCCGGTCGGCGAAGAGGTCTGTGTTGATTGCACGTCGACGAATCCTTGAACAGGGTTCACGGGCGTGAGTCCAGGGCCTCGAGGGACGCTTCACGCTTCATGAAAGTGAGGAAACCCACACACTCCGGGGACCTGTACCTCGAGATCGCTGAGGAAGTCGTGTGCGAGGTCATACGCGATGGCGATCAAGTCCTTGGTCTGTGAGAAGTCATGAGGAGAGGTGGTCAGGGGTCTCCAATTCGTAGAAACGGCGTGAGCTCGAGGCATCGCGAGCTCACGCCGAAGGTCAGCCGTGAGTGTTAGGGCAGGAGCGTATAGACCGCTTGCGTCGCAAAGACCGGCGGAAGCTGTTCAGCCTGCTCAGGGATGAACGCAATCCCGTCCCCGTCCGAGTCGCCACCAGTTTCGCCCGACGCCGCTCCTTCCGAGAGCTGCATGCGGTTAGCGACGTTCTGCCAGACCGCGGTGTAGATGGTCGGCGCTTCGGTGTAGCCCCCCTCGAGCGAGGCCTCTCGCAAGGCGCCCGCAAGGATGGCGAAGTTGCGAGGAGTGAAGGTGGCGGTGTCCGAGCCGAGCTGCGTGCGGAATAGTGCCTGGTCCTGGACGTAATAGTCGGCGATGAGGCGTGCGTAAGCCGCGTCGGCGGCGTCGCCAAACGTGCTGTCGCCAGTGACTCGGAAGGCGACGTAGAGCGCCCGCACCGCAGCGGCCTGAGCGCTGAGGCTTGTCGTGCCTGGAGTCGTGTCACCGACCATGACAGCGTCATAAAAGAGGCCAGAGCCGTCGGAGAGGTGGGTGAGCACGAACGTCGCCTGCTTCGCGACCGCCTCGGTGGCGGCCTGCTCCAGCGGGGTCCCGACGAACTCGCCGATGAAGCTCTCGAGAGCGACGAGCAGGTAGGCGGAGCCCTCGATGCTGACCCTGTTCATCCGAGAGACGGTGCCCGCGTCGAGCCGCGCGGTATCGACGAAGACCTCGTTGACGGCGTCGTAGTGCATCGCTTGGAGATTGAGGAAGATGACCCTGCCTGTGGCCATCATCAGGTCGTAGGGCCCGGCCGTGCCGGTCTCGGACATGGCGTTGGGGAATGGGCTGCCATCGAAGACCGCCTTGTACGCCAGGTGTGGTGCGTCGCTGGTGTCCGAGGGGTCCATCATGTTGGCGAACGAAGTCACCGCCCAAAGCAGTGAGGCCTGGTCGAAGAGGTCGCTGTGGGGGTCCGACACCACGAGCGCGCCAGCCTTGGGGGGCAGCCCCGCTGCGACGGGCTCCTCGGTCACATCGATACCATGTACGAAGTATTGTAACCCGTTGGCTGGATCGTAGCTCATGAGATCGATCATGCCCAGAGTCGTTCCGTCGTAGGCGAGGCTGCCGGTGAGGAAGGCGACCTTGTTGATGCCTTCGGCGGTCAGCACCATGCCGATAAAGCCGTCCAAGGCGCTGCCTCCATAGAAGACGTTGTTGCTGGGGTCGAACTCGGGGCTGGCGGCCAGGTCCGGCGAGACCGTCCCGTCAGCATCGATGCCGTTGTCGTCCGAGTCGTGGAAGGCGCCGAGCATGTCTTGTGCCCACAGGTATTGCTTCATGAGCGTCTGACCCAAGGCAGCCGGGTTGAGGGACTTGGTCATCTTGGAGCGGTCCCAGCGCAACGTGCTGAAATCCGCCCAGTTGAACTGGGCTGCGTCGATGGCCTGCGGCAGGTGCGGATCGCCGCTGACGAACTCCGCGAACTGCGGCCAGGGATTGCCGGGCGGTGCCTGCCCTGTGAGGGTCGAGAACATCATGATGTTCCTCATCAGCTCGTCGTCCTCGTTGTAGCCGTTGGGGGCCATGGTCATAGAGCCGTCGAAGTCAGCGGGCTCCATCGCCGCCATCTGCATAATCATGGGGGCCCACATCATGTGCAGGCCGATGCCTGAGCGGCTGATCACGGTGCCGAGCTGGTAGCGTGAGTACTCATAGTTCTCGATGCCGAGGCTGTACGAGATGTCGTCGGGGCTGCCCGGCACCGCCGAATCGAGGTCGTCCAGGTTGTAGCCCAGCGCCTCCGCGAAGGGCTCGCCGCTCTCGTTGATCTCATTGGCCAGGAGCATCTGCTCGGCGGTGTGATAGAGGGTCGTGGTGATGACGGGCGGCGGCGCCACGAGCGTCGTGTCGGCGTCGGTGTCGCTCAGGTCAGTGTCCAAGAGCTCAGCGTCGGCCACTTCGGTATCGGCCACTTCAGTGTCTGCCACTTCGGTATCGGACTGTGCGTTGGTGTCCTGGGTAGTGTCGAGCGAGTCTGCGACGTCGGGGTTTGGCTTGGAAGGCTCGTCGTCGCAACCCGCGACGAGGCTGAAGACGGCGAAGGCCGCCAGAAGATAGAGAATTCGGTTCCGCATGAGCGCACTCCTGTATCGAACGAGGTTGAACAGTCCCGGCACTCGGTCACATGAAGTCCGAATGCCCATATCAAATAGGCGCGAAATGGCCTCGACTTTGGTGAGTGTGCGAAGGGGGCCGTTTGTTACGGTGGTCTGATCGATTTGTTGTTCGACCTTGAATGTGCCACTGAGGCTTCGACGCTTTCTCGGCCTCAGCGAACGGCGGTGCGGCCGAGCGCTGCGTGCTCTGCCTCTCGACTCACCCGAGCTCTGAACTGTCGGACGATGAGGACCGTCAAGGCTGTCCAGAGGAGGACGGCGCCAATGATCAGGCCGTTGACGAGCTCGAGGGTGCGCACCGCGGCCAGACTCAGGAGCAGCAGGGAGGCGCCCCCTTTGGCGACGCGGTAGGTGAGCATGTCGACGATCGACTTGCCTTGGGTCCGCTGCACATCGTCGAGCGGGATGTAGAGCATCTCTTTACTGGTCCTAAAGACCGTGTAGTCGAAGGTCTTGCTGGCGATCTTGAGGAGCGCGATCGTGACCAGTCCCGGCGCCAACGCGAAGCTGACTCCGGCTCCGAGGATGAGCAGCGGCACGAGCAGGAGGGTCTTCGGAACCCTCCCGAAGCGCAGAATCGGTCCGGTGAGCGCATGCAAGACGAGCGTGCAGGTCGAGATCGCGGCGTAGACGAAGGCGATCTTCGAGGTCCTCTCGTCCCTGTCGACAAAGGCGAGCTGGACGAACGAATTGAACTGCAGGTCGATGAGGGTGACGGCGAGCTGAACGACGGCCACCAAGAAGATCATGAGCAGCAGGTACTGGCTCTTGGAGACTCCTTTGAAGGCCTCGAGGAGCCCCTGGCGCCCTTGGTCTGCGAAGCTGCGTCGGCCGGCCACTCGGGACAGGAAATAGCCGCCGGCCGCCATGCCCAACAAAGGGATGAGGACAACCCATAAGGAGGTCAGCGTTCCGAGGTGGAGGGAGAGCGCGCCGATGCCCAGATTCCCGAGCACCCCTCCAAGGGCCCCGATGAATCCGAACAGGCCATACAACCAGCGCGCCTGGGCGATCGGGAACACGGAGTTGGAGAAAGAGTAGAAGATCTCGACGAGGACGACCATGTAAACGTCCTTCCAGACGTAGAGCGCCGTCTCCACGAGGGGGACCCGAGCGCTGGCGAGGCTGAGCAGCAGCGCAAGCAGCCCAGCCGAGAGGACAGAGGTCCCGCCGAACAGCGCGGCCAAATCACGACCGGGAAGCACGCGATTGTAGAGCGCAACCACAGCCAATGAGGCCAACGCCACAAGCAACCAGACCTGCGGGAGGGCGTCCGCTCCCTGGGCCTCGAGGAAGAGTGACTCGGTGGCCGGCCGCGCCAGCGAGTAGCTGAGCATCAAGAGGAACGACAGACCGCACAGCCCCACGACGCGCACACGAGTCTCTCGCCCCCAGCGAACCCCTCCCTTGATGGGCTGCGGTGTGATGGCCATTTTGTCTCACGAACCGAAGCGATAGAGGTGATTGCCGAAGACCGCTTCGGTCGGCGCGTGCAACCACCGCCAGACCAGCTCCTCCAGGGCTTGGCGGGCGCTGCGAAGGCTGGCGCCCAAAGTGTCCTGGTCTGTGCGCTGGAGACTGGGCTCTGGCAGCGAATACTTGTGCCCCACGACCAGACCGACGACGGGGAGCTCGACTTCATTGGCCAGAATGACCTCTGGACCGAGGGACATCGAGTTGACCTGCGCCCCCATCCGTGCCCAGTAAGCGTTCTCGGCTCGGGTCTTGGTCCGAGGCCCAGGGACGTAACCAAAGACCACTTCAGCTTCGGCGATCGGCGTCCCCGCGCGTCGAGCGAGCCGACGCATCGTCGAGCTCAGGGCGTGGTTGAAGGGGCCCTCGTCGAACACCAGGTGGCCTTGGCCCGCAGTGGACTCGCTGAAAAAGGTACACACTTCCCCGCTGGGAAGGCGATTGTCGGGCATCAGGAGATCACCGAGAATCAGCGGCACGAAGAGCGGGACGGCGGCGTCGAGCACGCCGACAGAGCTCGTCACCAACAAGGCCTCCACGCCAAGTCGAGCCAGCGCCGCGATGTGCGCACGGGTGTTGACCTGGTGTGGCAGGTGTCGATGGGGGACACCGTGACGGAAGACGACAAAGGCTTGCGCGTCTGGGACCTTGTACACGCGGACCGACCCCCATCGCGTCTCGACCTCCTGCTCCTCGAGTGAGGCTCCGAGGAGTTCTGCGGTCTCGAAAGAGCTTCCGAGGATTGCGGCGATCGACACAATGGACTCCTTCAATGCGATGAGCGTCACACGGTTCTCCGGGGCGGGCAGATCTTCGCTGGTCAGCCAGAAGTCTAGAGAGCGCCGAGCCATCAGGTCGAGGGTCCAGCCTGGGTGCCGCCCCGAGACTCTGCCATCCGCTGGTGTTCCACTGTGGGCATCGCGTCTCCTCACCTAGGTCTATCAAGGGCAGCCGCCGCGCGAGCTCGTGCGGCGGCTAGGTCACGCTCCTACTGCCTGGGCCACGCGCGCTTGGCAAAGACCGTGTCGAGCGGCGTCTCGACCAGGTAGTTGGTGGTGTTACTCAGGGTCTTCAGAGCGATCCCCAGCACGACCTCCAACACCTGCGCCGGCTCATAACCCGCCGCCAAGAAGGCCTCGACCTCCACGTCGGCCCGACCATGGTCGCGCGTCAGTGCGACTGCCAACTGCCGAAGCGCCTCGAGCCGCGGGTCCTCGATAGGGGTGCCGTTACGGATGGCGTCGGTGACCGCCGGGTCGTCCTTCTGCATGTCGGCGACGGTGCTGTGGACCGCCACACAGTAGTGGCAGCCGTTCTCGCGGCTCACCGACAACAGCACGACGTTGCGCTCCGTCGCCGTGAGCGTTCCTTGCCCGAAGAGCTCACTGAGGGCGAGGTAGCCCTTCAGGATGCCAGGGGTGTTGGCAAAGTAGCGATAGAGATTGGGCAGGAAACCGTAGTTCTTGGCCACGCCAGCCAGGATGGCGCCCACGGCCTCAGGAGCAGTTTCGGGATCGAGAGGACTTAGGTTCAATGCGGACATGATATCTCCGATTCGTATCGAGGGGGATTGGAAGGGCCGAGACTTTCGACCGGCTTGATGGTGAGTATCCGGTGGACCTCATTTGTTACAGAGCGAATCGTGCGAAATCCCCCCTCTGCGCTACTCTTCCTCGACGACGCTGGCCTCATAGCCGAGCCCAGACGTCGCCTCGAGCACCGCAGTGTCATCCACAGCGCCCTGCGCGAACCTCACTACAGCGCGCTGCCCAGCGAAGGAGACCTCGACCGACTTCACACCCGCAAGCTCCCCCAGCACGTCGTGAAGGTGACCCACACAGCCCTGACAAGTCATCCCAGAGACCGAGTAGACCCGCTCCACATCCGTGGGCGCGCTCGCCGCGTTGGCATCGCCACCCGCCCCGATGAAGAAACCCACGGTGTTGGGGAACGTCGCGAACGCGATGACCAACACCGTCGCGACCCAAAGGCTAATCTTGTTGATGCGCTGCAGCTTGCGATTAGGCACCGCGCAGGCGTCACCGGGAGCGCACTTGGGTCTACGGAAGTAGACGAAGTAGTACCCTGCGCCCAAGAGGACGGCGGTGACCCCAAGAAACAAGGCACGGTAGGCCTCGAAGAAGCCCGCGATGCCCAGGCTCGACGTTCCCAATCCAATGAACGCCAAAGGCAACCAGCAGCACGCTGAGGCGAGGAGCGCTGCGAAGACAGCGCCCCCAGAGGTGAGAATTCCAGCTGAGGCTTTCATGATTCGTTCTCCTTGCTCACAGAGCAACAGTGCTCTGCAGGTCGTGGTGCTGATTCGAGGTGTGCGCAGCGCTCCGCTTCACGCCTCGTTCTAACGCCTTGGTTCTTGGCGACCCCCGCGAGCAGATTTCGCTCGCTTTCCGGCTCGACGCTCGCTCGAGGCGAGCGAGCTGGAGTCCCTGCGCTCGCGAGCACCCGCAGCACGTTGCCAAGACAACAGGCGCCTTGAGGGTTGTTGTGTTCGCAGTCGTCGAGTCCAGCTTTGCAGTTGTTCGCGATGGACTCTGGGACCGTCGAGGTCCCCGTCGCTCGCACCTCGTCCTCGAGGCTCTCCACGGAGTGCGCAAAACAGTAGCAGACGAGACGAGCCGGTGAAGGGTCCTTCTGATAAACCAAGACCTTCACCTCGGCGGTCGTGAAGCTCTGGCTATTGGCTTCGTCGAAGTACACCACGTCGCAATCCGCGCTCCGGCAGAACCGCATCGGCCCCAACGTGTCGGCGGCGACGTTCAGCATCGAAAGCGGCGTGACCGCAGGCACGCGACGCCCCTTCCGGTGGCACGATGGGCAATTGAGGCGAGGTTCTTTTCTCATTGCGGCTCCTGGCGGTCGTTGGCACTTGTTCGCACTTCATCTGTGTGAGTGTTCGAAGGCCAGGTTTTGTTACACATGCTCGAGCGTTTCATCGCTGTCTTGGTTCGAGCAATCGTGGTCGACCTAGTCCTGCGACCTACATGGGGAACGGCGCACCGCGAGGCAGTTTCCCAGGCAGCCTCCTTCCAGCGCAGCCTAAAGAACCTGGGCGTCGACCCTGAGGGGGCCGCCCATCACAGCCCGTGAAACGTTGCGTGACAGGTGCGGGCTTGCGAGCGCCAGAAAAGATTCGGGCGCTCGTTCACGGCTTGAATGATCAAGGTGGTTTCATGCTAAAAGAGACGCCGACACCGCTTTTCTAGGAAGGCCGCTTCGTCGCTTCACCGAAACAAATAGCGGCGAGACTCGTACTGCGTGATGCCAACGAACAGGCGTCACGTCGGTCCCGCGGCACCGTCACCACGTCTACTTCGACGTCAGAAACGAACGAGGGGGCTCATGGATAAGGTCTACGCTTCAGCGATCGAGGCCGTAGCCGACATTCCGAACGATGTGACCATCATGTCCGGAGGGTTCGGCCTATGTGGAAACCCGGAGAATCTCATCCGCGCCTTGAAAGAGAAGGGATCCAAGGGGATCACCCTCATCAGCAACAACTGCGGCACCGATGAATACGGCCTGGGAATCCTGCTCCGCAACGGGCAGGTGCGAAAGATGATCTCGTCCTATGTCGGCGAGAACAAAACCTTCGAGCGCATGTTCCTGACTGGCGAGCTCGAGGTCGAGCTGACCCCACAGGGCACCCTGGCCGAGCGCATTCGGGCGGGTGGCGCGGGGATCCCCGCGTTCTACACCCCGACGGGTTCGGGCACCTGGGTCAGCGATGGGGGCCTGCCCATGCTGTACAACTCTGACGGTACCGTCGCCAAGGCCAGCGAACCCAAAGAGAAACGCGAGTTTGGCTCGAGAGAGTACGTCCTCGAGCACGCCCTGCGCGCGAACTTCGCGTTCGTGAAGGCCTGGAAAGGCGACCGCTGGGGCAACCTCATCTACCGCGAGACCGCACAAAACTTCAACTCGATGATGGCGACGGCCGCTGACATCACCATCGCAGAGGTCGAAGAGTTGGTTGAAGTCGGGGAGCTGGAGCCCAACCAGATTCACACCCCAGGCGTCTATGTGAACCGCATCATCAAGGGCGAGACCTACGAGAAGTGGATCGAGCAACGGACCGTTCGGCCCCGAGATTGATCGCCTTCGCTGGCCGTTCCCCCCTGGCTGTTTGAAGCCGCGGTCGCGGCCGCTGGGGTCCCACTTGGGTTTTCAACGACAATCGCCTCCACAACGGCGTCACCTCAAAATCGAGGGTGGTCATGGCAAGAACGAGAGAGCAAATCGCTCAGCGCGTCGCGCAAGAACTTAGAGACGGATATTACGTCAACCTCGGCATCGGCATGCCGACGCTCGTGGCGAACTACATCCCAGAGGGCATGGACGTCATGCTGCAGTCCGAGAACGGCCTGCTGGGAATCGGCCCCTTCCCTTACGAAGGCGAAGAGGACGCCGACCTGATCAACGCTGGAAAGCAGACCGTGACGGCCCTACCTGGGTCGGCCTTCTTCTCCAGCGCCGAGAGCTTCGCCATGATTCGCGGCGGCGCCATCGACCTCTCGGTGCTTGGCGCCATGCAGGTCAGCGAAGAGGGCGACCTGGCGAACTGGATCATCCCCGGCAAGGTCGTCAAAGGGATGGGCGGCGCTATGGATCTCGTCACAGGCGCCCGCAACCTCATCGTCATGATGGAGCACGCGTCGAAAAAAGGGCAAGCCAAGATCCTCAAAAAGTGCGATCTGCCCCTCACCGGCAAGCGCTGCGTCAACCTGATCGTCACGGATCTCGCCACGTTCCGCGTCGATGCCGACGGGCTGGTGCTCACCGAGCTCGCCGATGGGGTCACCCTCGAGGAGCTCAGCGCCTGCACCGAAGCGGCCTATCGGATCGAGCTCATATGAGGCAGGAGACCGACCCTCGAGACGGAGACATTATCGAGTACCTCGACAAAGGGCGTCTGCGTCTCGCGGTCATTCTCGCCGAAGATGGCAACAAGAAGCGCTACCGGGCGGTCTCCGAGGACAGCCGAGAGCTGGTCCTCACGCTGCGACAGGTCACCCACGCACTGCCAAAGCAGTTGAGCCCGACCTTGAGCCACGAGCAGCTCGGCCAGGAGCTCAAGTCCATCCGACTTCGAGCCGAGCAGCTCGTGGTGAACGTCGACGCCAGCGACCTGTGGGAGCTCTTGGTCGGCGAGATGGAGGAGGTCGAGCTGAGCACCCTCGCTGACTTGGCGCACGGCGAAGTCAGCGCGGTGACTTGCCTCTCGACCGCGTCGTTGCTGCGCGACGACACGATCTACTTCAAGCACCGCAAGGACAGCCTCTACGAGCCGCGCAACCACGAGCAGGTCGAGGCGCTCAAGGCCGAGCTCGCCGTGCAAGAGCGGCGAACCCAATCGCGGGAGGTCTTCCTCGAGACCCTGGTGAAGGCGCTCGACTCCACCCCCGACGAACGCGGCACCGAGTTCGACAAGGTCATGACCGACCCGTTGCTGCGGCGTTACATGGAGATGCTCCTGCACCTCGCCGTGGCCGGCGAGAACGCCACCGACACCGGAGAAGCCTGCGAGCTCCTGGAAGATCTGCAGGCGAGGCTCGATCACCGCCTGAAAGGCCACGCCTCGAGAAAGGCCTTTCACTTGCTCGTCGAGTTGGGGCACTTCAGCCCCGACGAGAACCTGTTCCTGCTCCGGCACCAGCTCCCAGCGGAGTTCGACGACGTCCTCGAGGAGGCCGCTGCGGCCTTGGTCGCAGAAGGGCCACGCAGGCTGCGAGAGGCCCTCGAGCTGGGAGCTCGGCGCGACCTCACCTCCCTCAACCTCTTCAGCATCGACGACCTTGAGACCCAAGATGTGGACGACGCCCTCAGCATCACCCGGATTCCGTGGGGATGGGAGCTCGGGGTGCACATCGCCGATCCTTGCTTCCACATCGCCTTCGACTCCCCCCTAGAGCTCGAAGCGCGGCGGCGCGGTGCCACGCTTTACCTGCCCGACCGCCGCATCCCCATGTTCCCCGTGAGCCTGTCGGAGGGGCTCTTCAGCCTGCAGGTCGGCGAGCTTCGGCCCGCACTCTCCTTTCTCTTCGAGCTCGACGACAACCTCAACGTCGGAGCCTCTTCGATCGTGCAGTCGCTCGTGCGGGTCTCCCATAAGCTCGACTACGAAGGCGTGGAAGACCGCATGGAGCACGGCAGCAGCGCGCTCGATGACGACCTGCGCAAGATCTACGAGGTGGCAGACCTGCTCGCCCACCAACGCATGGCCGATGGGGCGGTCTCCATCGACATCCCAGAATGCAAGGTCCGGGTCGACGACGACGGTCGGATTTGGGTCCGACAGCGAGGCCGCGACGCCGTCTCGCGCATGATGGTCTCGGAGCTGATGGTGCTGGCCAACGCCTGCGCCGCCGACTTCTGTGTCGAGCATCACCTGCCGGCGCCCTTCCGGACCCAGGAAGAACCCGATCCCCCCATGGACGAACGGGACTTCGAGCACATCCCCGAAGGGCTCGCCTTGGCCTTCGCCCTGCGACGCTGCATGCCGCCCGCCATCACCTCGACCCATGCGGGTCCGCATTTCAGCCTGGGACTCCCCGCCTACACCCAAGCCACCAGCCCCATTCGCCGTTACCAAGACCTCCTCACCCACTTCCTGCTCCACGGATTCCTGCGCGAGGGACGCGTCACGATCGACGGAGAGAGCGCTCACCTGGCCTTGAGCCAGGCCGACGCAGCCATGCAGTCGATCCGCAACGTCGAGCGCGACAGCGGCCGCTATTGGATGCTGCGCTACCTCGAAGAAACCCTCGACCAAGTCCGCGAGGCGACCGTCGTCGAATACGTCGAGAAGCGAGGCGACGCCGCGCTGGTGGTCGTGCACGACACCATGATGCGAGTGCGCGTCTCATTGACCCGACGCGTGCCCCTCGGCGAGGTGGTCCAGGTGGTCGTCAACCAAGTCAACCCCCGCGCCGATACGGTCGCGTTCCGCCTGGCGACCTGAGCCCGCAGCACTATCAGAGAGAGAATTTGGCCACACACGATCCCATGCCCGCACCCGAGCGGCATTACGACCGCCCCGAAGCGCAGGACGCCTCCCGCGAGGCGCGCCTGAGGGTCCTCGAGCGTCAGCTCACGCCGCGCCGTCAGCAACGCCTCGAAGAAGCGCTCCACAACCGAGTCAGCAGCGTGACCATGGTCGTCGATGGGGTCTATGACCTGGGAAACGCCTCGGCGATCATGCGCACCTGCGAAGGCCTTGGCATCCACAAGCTCTTCTTCGTCGAGCCCACGGTCAGCCTCAAGACCTCGCGACGCTCTTCCCAAGGCTCTCACAAGTGGCTGTCCATCAGCCGCTTCGCCACGCCGGTCGAGTGCGCTCAGGCCGTTCGCGCCGCTGGCTACCGCATCTTCGGAGCCTCCCTCGAGGCCGAAGACACCCTGGACACTCTCGATCTGAGCAGCCCCATCGCCATCGTCGTCGGCGCCGAGAAAGAGGGCCTGAGCAAAGAGATGCTCGCCGAGTGCGACGGCTTCTACCGCATCCCCATGCGCGGCCTAGTGCAGAGCTTCAACGTCTCCGTGGCCGCCGCCATGACGCTCTTCGAAATCATGCAGCGCCGCCGCCGCGAGCTCCATCTGGACGGCGATTGGGGTGACATGGCCCCAGAAGAGCTCGACGCCGTGCGCGAAATCTTCTACCGCAAGTCGGTTCAGTACGCGGACCGCATCCTCGAGCGAGAGCTCGGTGTGGCCCCGCCGTCCATGCCCGAACCCGACTCCCTGTACGCCGAGCTCGACTGAGATGCGCGCGAGGGCTACGTTCACGCTTCTCGTGGTGTCGCTCCTGGTCACCACGAGCGGCTGGGCGCAGCCCGAGCTCCAGACCTGGACGACGCCCGCTGGCTCGCCGCTGGGCGCCAACCTCTTCGCCCAGGAGCGCGCTGCCTCCGCGTCGCCGACCCTCCAAGCCCTGGTCGAGCGCCACGGCGTCATCTCCGTCGAGACGGCCAGTCTGCCCGAGCTTCTCGCCCTGCAAGAGGATCCCGAAGTGTCGCGGGTCGAGCTCGCCGCTTCGCTTCAGGCGAGCGCCGATGAGGCCATGGCGAGCTTGGGGCTTGGGAGCTCGAGGCCCGACGTTTTTCTCACAGGGCGCGGCGTCGTGCTCGGCATCGTCGACAGCGGCGTAGACTTCACCCACCCCGCCTTCGTGACCGACTCGGGGCAGAGCCGCATCGCTTACCTCTTGGACTTCTCGCTGCCCCAGCGCGACGACGTACACCCCTCGATCGACGCCCACGGCGCGGCGCTCTGGGACCGCTCCGAGCTCGAGGCCGCCCTGCGCGGCGAGCTCGAGGTTGCGCACCTCGACGTCAACGGCCACGGCACCCATCTGGCCTCCATTGCCGCCGGAGGCCCAGGCAGCACGCCGAGTGGCGGCAGCGGCATGGCGCCAGAGGCCGAGCTGATCGTCGTCCGAGCGACGCGGGCAGGGCGCCTGGCCTTCAAAGAAGGAGACGTGCTCGAGGGGCTGCGTTTCATCAAGGAGCGTGCCGACGCCCTCGGCCTCCCGTGGGTCGCGAACCTCTCCGCCGGGACGTTTCATGGGCCCGGTGACGGCAACTCCCTGCTCGAGCTGGGCCTCGAGGCGCTGACCGCCGACGGTGGCATCGTCGTCGTCGCGGCGGGCAACACCGGCGCCCGAGATTGCCGCGCCCGCGCCATAGTCCACCCCGAAGAGCCCGTCACGGTCGGGCTCTTGCTGCCGCTCGCCCTCTCCATCGCCGACGGCGACCAGAACGTCTCCATCGACGTCTGGTATGACGGCGAGGTCGAGGTTGGGCTGCGGCTTCCGAACGGGGGCAGCCTTCCGGCGGTCCCGGCGGGCGGTGGCGCGAGGCTGGATGGTGAAGGACAAATTTGGACCATCGCCAACCGCCCGCCCGGCGCCGATGGCCCACGCGGCCACGCGGTGGTGCTCTTGGGCGAGCTGGGAGGGGCGCTGTCGTCGGGGTCTTACGGGCTCGAGTTGCGCGGCGAGGGAGAGGTGGATCTCTACCTGAACGACGCGGTGACCGGCGTCGGACTCTTCACCGACCACCTCGAGTTGGACCGGCGTCTCGTGGATCCGGCGACCGCGCGCGGTGTGCTCGTCGTGGGGTCGTACAACAGCCGCGACCGCTGGCAAGCTCCGTCTGGCCCAGTTGAGCTGCCGCTGCGCATCGGCGAAGTGTCGCGTTACAGCGCGCCCGGTCCGACCCAGGATGGGCGCCCCTTGCCCGACGTCGTAGCGCCTGGAGATGCTGTGCTGGCTGCGCTCTCGAAGGCGGCGGACCCAGCCCAGAGCGCGTTCTCCGTGTTCTCGTCGCAAGGCGGCGTCGACTCGGTCGAGGTGGGACGGCTGCACGCCGCGCTGCGTGGGACCAGCGTCGCGGCCCCCTTCGTGACCGGCGCGGTGGCGCTGTTGTTAGAGGGGCACCCGGAGCTGACCGTGGAAGAGGTGAGGGGGCTGCTGCGGCTCTCCGCTCGGCGCGACGAGGCGACGGGCCCAGCGCTCTACCGGCCGCGCTGGGGCTTCGGAAAGCTCGATCCGGTGCGGCTGCTCGCCCTCTCGGATGGCGCCGAGGGCGGCGCCGTCTCCCTCTCCCAGAGCAGCGCTGGTGTGCTCGACGATCGCATCGGCCCAGGAGATTGGTTTACGCTCTGGTTGGTGCTGCGCGACGATGCGGGACGTGCCGTAGCGCTCGAGCCCGCGCTCGAGGTGAGGTTGGGAGGGGAGTCTCTGCAACTGGGAGCAGGCAGTCATCCTTCTCCTGGAGTATGGTCGAAGACGGTTCGAGGGCCACAGACGGCTCAGCGCAGCTCATTGGAGGTTCGAGTGAACGGACAAGCGCTCCTTGCCAGGCCAGCACTCATGGTCGAGGACGACGAGCTCACCCAAAGCTACTGCGGGTGTCAGACTCTCAAAGTGCATCAAAGCGACAAAGTGCTCTGGTGTTGGGTGGGTGGGTTTGCTATTGCGTTCGGCATCACCACGGGACGGCGGCGCAAGAGGAGGGTTCGATATTGCGGATGAGCGTGGCGAAAACGGTGTGGATGCTCGCGATGGCGGCGGCTCTGGCCTCGATGTCCGCATGCAACGGCAAACCCTCACAGGCGGCCGAGGAGCGAACGGTCGAGGTCGTGAAGGCTCAGGAAGCCGCCGCGGACGTGGTCTCCGTCGCGTACAGCGAGGCTTCGAAGGTGGCGGTGTACGACCGCGCCTTGGCGAGCGTCACGCAGGCCGCGGTGGCGGCGCTCGAGCCGAACGAGTCCGTCCTCGCCAGCGTCGCCCGCGCGGCCTATGCGCGCGGCGACACAGAGACTGGTTTGAAAGCCTACGCCGCCGCGCTCGCACGTGGTCCTCTGAGCGCCGACCACACCCTCATGCACGGCGAATCGCTGCTGGCGGCCAAGCGGCCCGAAGAGGCTCGCGCCGTGCTGATCGAGGGCGAGGCTCACTACTTGTCAGACCTGCGCTTTGCGCCCCTCATCGAGCGCTCGCTCGACGAAGATCCACGGTTCATTCCCGAGGTTCGGACGCTGAAGAGCGACGTCGATCTCGATGCGATCAAGTACCTGGGTGGCGGCAGCACCATCGTGCTGCGACTCCTCAAAGACAAGCAGACCATCGGGGCGTTCAAGCCGAAGCAGAATCGCCAGCAGAGCGACTTTCGTTCGGAGATCGCGGCCTGGCGAATCTGTCCGATGATCCGCTGCGGCTTCGAGATCCCCTACAACCAGCACGTGCGGCTGACTTGGCGGGACTTCGACGGGCTCTACTCCAGGCTGACCAGCGAGAAGCAGGTCGCCTATCGGGAGAACCTCGAGGACCTGGTCTTCATCAAGGAGGACGGCGTCGACTGGGTACACGGCACGCTCAAGGACTGGGTGCCTGAGTTCACTCAGCTGCCCATCGAGATCGGCGCGTTTTGGCGGCCGTGGTTGGCTCTGGAGTCGGAGCTGACGGCGCTCGAAGCACCGGCGACCGACATCCTGAAGATCATTCGCAAGCTGCACCCCAGCGGCGAGCGCCTCGAGCGTGAGCTGACGCAGCACATGGGCACGATGACGAAGCGCGACCTGGCTCGTCAGCTCAGCAACATGCTCGCCTATGACTTTCTCATCAACAACTGGGACCGGTTCAGCGGCGTGAAGGAGTTTTGGGGGGTGAATTGCCAGTTTGCCAATGGGCACATCGTCTCCATCGACAACGGCGCGGCGTTTCCCAAGACGACCAACGAGAAGGTCGACAAACACCTACAGGACGTGCAGCGCTTCAGCCGGCAGCTGGTCAAGGCGGTGCGCGAGCTCGACCACGACCGGACGCTGGCGCGCCTCTTCCCCGAGGCGACGGACTACGAGCGAGAGCGCTACGAGACGTTTTGGACGCAGCGCACGCTCTTCTTGGCCTACGTCGACGGCTTGATCGCAGCGCACGGCGAGTCGGCGGTGCTGGCCTTCGACTGAGTGAATATGCGGGGCGGCGAGGCGTCTGGAGTCCCGTTGACAGAATGCACGAGGCGCCCGCTGTGGCGTCTCGGTTTATTTTAGGAATGCCGGCAGGTTAGGTCCCGCGGACCCGCCAAAGCCGAGGATTGACCGGTCTGCCTACGAAAGGTAGCTTCTCTGTTCGGCGCGCACTGTGCTTGAGCACCTTTGCCCGTCGCCCGCAGCTCTCCAAACCCCTGTCGAGGTCAAGATGCGTCGCGTTCTCCTGTTTCTCCTGCTCCTCGCCGCGAGCCCTTCGTTCTTTGGCTGCAGCTACTACGTCGTGAGCAGTCGGATCGAGACAAAGCCAGTCGCCAGCCGGGTTCTCGACTCCAAGATCACCTTCGGGGTCGACGGTGTCACGCTGGCCGATGAGACCCTCACGATCGCGTTGAACCGAACCTGTGAAGAGGTCTTGGAAGTCGACACCGAAAAGCTGGATATCCAACAGCGCAAGTACGACACCCTGTTCGCTTGGGTCGGCATCGGAACGGTCGCCGCGATCATGGGGAGCGTGGTCATGGTGATGTTCGCGGATGCCGACCCGAGCTTCTGCAGCATGGGCGGACCCTGTACCTTGGCCGAAGAGCAGGAGTATCAAGACAACCAAGACGCCGCGACGAATATGGCCATTGGCTCGGCGATTGGGGTCGGTGTGCTCTCGGCCATCACGCTGTACTTCGAGTTGACTGAGACCGAGACCGAGACCGTCGTCGAGCGGTTGACCGAGACGAAGTACGAGAACAACAAGTGCCAAGACGACTGGCCCCGCGGCGAGGGCAAGTTGATGGCTTCGGTGATTGGCAAGGAGTACGCCGCAGAGTCACTGGGGAACGGCCGCGTCGAGGTCAAAATGAAGGGCGCCCCAGCGGACCTGTGGAACACGACCACCGCCCTCGACCTGCAGCTGCCCAACACCCAGGACTGGGTCCCGGTCATGCTCCCCGAGAACGTTCGCAAGGCTGGCATCGCGCTCTCTGGTGAGCCCCTCAGGGTCGACCGCGCCTATGTTCGCTACGACAGCACCACGAAGGACTACCAGAACCTCTTGGAGGCTGGTGCGACCCGCATGCAGTCGACGCTGACCTCGACTCGTCGCTACCAGTTCGTTTCGGACGACACGACCCGGACGCGCATCGAGGAGCTGGTCGAGAAGGGAGGCGGAAGCCCAGAGGATCGCCGCAAGAAAGCCGTCGAGGCCGCCCGACAAGAGAACATCTCGTGGGTGTTCAATCTCTCCATCAAGCCAGTCTATGAGAGTCAGGTGCTCCTCGTCCTCACGGTTCACGACACCGTGAGCGGGGACCAGGTCTTCACCAAGGACGCGCAAGCCGACCTCACCGACGCCTTCAAAGCGCTCGATGGCTTCGACGGCCTCGGTATGGCCTATCTGGAGTGGGTGAACAAGTAGGCGTGGCGTGGTCGTGGGCAAGCACACGCCGACGACTTTGAGGAGAAGGGCTCCTGAGCTATCTTTGAGCGGTCTCGAGGGCGGCCACACCCGTGGTGCCTTGTCGTCGAGGCCTTGCTTGCCTGCAAGGGTCGGTTCGCACCGACCCAGCGTTCGACACCAGAAATGTGGCCGATAGCGCCATCAATGGAGGAATGAGCAATGCGGAAAAAACTGGAAATGCCTGGGTTGGTCTGGCTGGTGGCGACGGTGATGGCGCTCGCGTTGGGCGCCTGCGACGACGGCGGCGAGAAGACGACCGACACCAGCGTCAGCGACGTGACGACCAGCGACACCGAGGCTGACACGTCGACGACGCCGGACACCCCCGAGGACGCGACTACCACAGAGACGACCGAAGACATCTTGGTCGACAAGACGCCCGACGTCGTTCCGGATGTCCTCGAAGAGACGACCGCCGAGGTCACCGATGTGGTGGAGGACTTCCCCGTCGTGGCGAACAACTGTTCGGAGGCGAGCCTCACGGAGTGCGTGACGAACTACGACTGCCAGGACAGCGAACGCTGCCAAGACGTCGGCAGCGCCGGCCTCGAGGTGCCCTGTTGCGTCACCGCCGCTCGCGGAACCACGGTCCCAGGGCAACCTTGCACCTCCTCCATCGACTGCACCGCCGGCATCTGCCTGTCTCGCAACGGCGGCCCGGAGCTCTGCTCCGAGGTCTGCGCCGACGTCTCCGACTGCCCCGCCGAAGCCCCTGTCTGCTCGACCATTCCG
>PFUG01000528.1 GCA_002789955.1 Deltaproteobacteria bacterium CG_4_9_14_3_um_filter_63_12
CGAACCCACGACGTGGAAAAACGTCCGACCGCCCGAACCCACGACGTGGAAAAACGTCCGGCCGCCCGAACCCACAAGTGCACAAACTCCAGCCCCGGCCCTTCGGGCCGGGCGAGGTGGCTCGAAGCGGGCAACCTCGCTTCCCTACGCGCGCTCAGGACGGCATCCCGACGCTCTTGAGCAGCTCGCTGAGTACCCTCTCTGCCTCGACCCGTCGACTGCCACCGCGCCGCGCACCTGCGCTGGAGAGGCGCACGCGGTGTGACAGTGCGGGGATGAGCACAGCCTCCAGATCGTCGGGCAAGACAAAGGAGCGCTCCATGACCAGCGCGTGGGCTTTGGCGCTGCGCAGAGTGGTGAGGCAGGCGCGGGTCGACACGCCGAGGTCCAGTTTGGGGTGCTTCCGGCTCGCCTCGGCGACGTCCATCAACGTGTCGATGAGTGAGTCGTCCACGTGAACCTGATCGACGGCCTCGATCAGAGTGTGAAGCTGCTCGACGGAGACCACCGGCTGCAAGGTTTCTACGGGCTCTCCCCGGCCTCGGGTGGCGAGCAGGTTGCGCTCTACATCGCGCTCTGGGTAGCCCACAGCGAGCCGGAACAAGAACCGGTCCAGCTGGCTCTCGGGGAGCGGGTAGGTGCCGTGGTGCTCGAAGGGATTCTGCGTTGCAATCACGAAGAACGGGCGCGGCAAGGGATGGGTGTCGTTGTCGACGCTGATCTGCCGGTCGTGCATCGCCTCCAAGAGCGCGGATTGAGTGCGTGGGCTCGCCCGGTTGATCTCATCGGCCAGCACGATGTTGGCGAAGAGTGGTCCGCGGTGCAGGCGGAACTGGTCGGTCTCTTGGTCGTAGATCGAGACTCCGACGATGTCACTTGGGAGCAAGTCGCTGGTGAACTGGATGCGCTTTAGAGGGAGGTCGATGGAGCGCGCGAGCGCCTGAGCGAGAGTCGTCTTGCCGACACCCGGCACGTCCTCGAGAAGAAGGTGGCCATCAGCCAGGAGGCAGGTCACACACAAACGTACGACGTGGGACTTCCCACGAAACACCGACTCGATGTTGGCGACGAGAGCCCGAAGCGCTTCGCGGTCATCGTTTCGCTGGTCGAGTCGCTTGGCTTCGGTGTTTGGGGTTTGGGCAGTTATTGCGATTCCCACGCTCATCCTGGACCTATTCAATACAGGGGCAAAATCATCCAATACGCAATTTCTAACGGAACGCGGTCATGGCAAAGCCACTCGCTCGCTTCGCACTCGTGCCGGCAAACGAGCAATCTGCGCTCGGCTGCGCAAGCGCACTAAGTATCAGGCCTTGCGCGCCGCTGACAAGGTTTCGCGCGACAGCTCGCCGTGGCACTCGCCCGAAGATCGTTCGCTCCCTCGCCGTTAAGAGCTTTTCTACAAAACCTCGATGCCCAAGTTTTGCGTCGGGTTCGTGGCTTCCAAGTGCGCACTTTCGTTGCAGCAGAGTTTGACGGGGTCGTCGGCCCGCATGTAGTCGATCCAGGCGGGCTCGATGTGGGAGATTTCCGATAGGGTCCCACCGCTGGACAAACTTCGGTGCCCCTAAAGTGCAATAACGGATCTCCCGTTGAGGCGGGAAGCCTCCGGTCGCTGGCCAGACTGCACCCGAAGAAAAAAAACAAAAGGGGGCCCGGGGGACAAAGTCCCCCGGCGCTGGAGTTTGAACAGATCTCTTTCTCCTACATAGCCGCCGATAGCTCGCGCGGCTTTGCCGCGCGCCAGGGGTTGAAACCCTTGGCGCCCCCGATTCAGCCGCCGCTCGCCAGATCCCAGCGATGTTCATGGCAGTCTTGAGCCGCTGCATGTTCTCCGAGAGATGAGAAAGTCCCAAGGCAGCCCCCGAAGGGGGCGACGGGCGTGTAGCCAGGGGTTTCAACCCCTGGCTGGCCCGGGGGACAAGGTCCCCCGGCGGGTCGGGGCAGAGCCCTGCCTCCGCCAGAGAGCACCCAAATGATTTTGTAGGGAAGCTCCTAAGGCTGCGCAAGCCTTTGGGGCCTTTGGGAACGGGGATTGAAATCGATCGAGCCTCGGGTATAGTTGGCGTCTTCGCGAACCCCCATATTTCTGGTGTTTGGCGATTGGCCTGGTAGGCCAGAACGCACAATCGGGAGGCATCGAGTGGACGGCCAAAGTACTTTCAAGACCCTATTCTTCGCCTTGCTTCTCGCGCTGGGCATGACGTCGTCAGCCTGTGACGACGGAGCTGGAACAAAGAGCGAAGGCATCGATGTCACTCCGCGCGTGACTGTTTTTGGGCTCGATGTGGATGCCCGAGAAGGCTTCGCCCCACACGAAGCGCAGTTCACCGTGCGGTTTACGACGGACGACCCAAGAGCACGGGTGACCGCCTACATCGATTTTGGCGACGGGACTACCGATGAATGGGAGACCCAGACGGCCCTCCCGGGCGATCCCAACCCCCAGAACACTGAGTTGGAGACCACACCCGAAGATCGCGCCGCTCACTTCACACACCTGTACGAGGATCCGGGCACGTTCACGGTAACCGTCTGGGCCGTCGATGTGTCGAACTCCAAGCCCGCGACCGAGACCGAACCGGCCGTAGAGATCAAATCCGCCGAGCAGAACCTCGACATCACCGTCTCCGAGCTGCCCGACCTCATCGCGGTCGCGGTCAGCGCGGACAAGACGGCCATCGAAATCGATGAGACCTTCGACATCTCCTTCCAGGTCCTCAATGATGGCACCGACATCGACCGCCCCTTCGACGTCGAGCTCTACCTCGTCAAACGCAGCAACCTGACCATCGACGAGCTCATCGACAGCGCCGTTGCCGTCAAGATCACGGTGGTTCGCTCGTCCTCTGGCTCCCTCAACCGAAACGAGTCGCTCAACGACACCGTCACCGTGCAGATCTGCGACTTCAGACTGCAGCAAAACGAGTGTGACAAGCTCCAAGCTCAGGTGTCGCACGGCGAGTGGTTCCCAGCCCTTTGGATCGATCCGCCGAACGTGGGTCGACCCGAGCTCAACATTCAAGAGTCGGACGAGACGAATAACTTCCGAGTCTCCAGCACCGGCATGAGCATTGCGCCGGCCGTCTCTCTGCCCGACCTCACCCCGCAGAGCATCGTCGCCAACCCAGTCTCCACGGACATTCTGCGTCAGGTCAACGTCTCCTTCGAAGTGACCAACATTGGGGAAGGCGCCGGTGGCCCATCCTCGTATACCATCTTCCTGTCGGAGGGGGACCAAACCCTCGACCCGACCGACCTCGAGCTCGGGACAGGAAACCTCCAGCCCCTCCCGGCTGGCGAGTACCACATCGTCACGAACCTCGCCTACACCCTACCGCAGGAGATCAAGACCCCAGGTCTGCACTACATCTTGGTGGCGGTCAGCACGACTGATGACGAAGTGACCCGCACCAACAACATCCGGCCCTCCGATCGCCCCATCACCGTCAACGGTGAGCAAGTTCCGGACGTCGATCTGGCCGCCACCGCCCTCACCGTCAGCCCAGAGCAGACCTATGTTGGAGCCCAGATCCACGTCGAGTTTACGGCAAACAATAATGGTGCCGATGACTCGGGAACCTACAAGTGTGGGATCTACATCTCGGAGAGCTCTACCTTTGACCTCGCCACCGCCACCCTATTGGTGCTCGTGGGCTCCGAGAACCTCCTCGCTGGAACCAACGAGGCCTGGACGCGCGACATCCTCCTGCTCCCCGCGTTCGTGACCCCCGGCGATCGCTACGTTTTCGCAACCTGTGATCCCCAAGACACCGTCGCTGAGATCGATGAGACCAACAACATCGCAGGTCCCAGCAACACCATCGTGGTCAATGCCGAACCCCAGATCGACTTCACCGTCCGAAATCTCGTCGTCAGCCCCAGCAGCCTAGCCGAGAACGAGATGCTCTATTTCACCGCCGACATCTGCAACCTGAGCACCGACTACGCCGGTCAGATCGCCGTCAAGGCCGTCCTCAGCGCCGACGACGTCATCCAGACCACCGACGCTTTGGTGGTCACAGCGAACACCCTCTCGACCCAGCTCGCTCCCAACGCCTGCGAATCCATCGCACTGAGCGGAAAGGTCAACTGCCTCCCCTTCGTTGACACCTACACCGCTGGGCTCATCGTCGACCCAACCGACGCAGTCCTCGAGACCGACGAGACCAACAACGTCGCCGCCTCCACCGGAATCATCACCCTCACCGGAGGAACAGGCAGCCTCTGCACTTGCGTCGAGGACGCCTCCGAAGGCACAGGCAACAACGACATCGCTACGGCGACGCCAATCACCCTCACAGGCACGAACCCGAAGGTCGCTTCCATCACCGACCTCTCGCTTTGCGACAGCACAGACTTCTACGCGGTCGACCTCGACCGGGGTGACACTATCACCCTCACGCTCAACTCCGACCCCGCGCTGGGAGATCTCGACCTGCGGCTCTACGACGACGCAGACACCAACTCCCCGTTCGAGTCGGTCACCACAACGCGAACCGAGGTCATCACCCACAAGTTCATTGGGCTCACCACCTCGACCCTCTTCATCGAGGTCTTCCCGAAACAGGGCGGAGCCCGCAACTACTACACGTTGGACATCTCCGTGACGCCGAGCCCGACGGAGCCCGACCTCATCGTACAGAGCATCACGCTGGTGGGAGGCACCTCGGTCTCGGCGCGAGACCCCTACAACTTCGAGGTCACCGTCCGCAACGATGGACTCTTCGACGCGCCCACCTTCGACCTCGCCGTCTTTTTCTCCACCAACGCGACGCTCGACGTCAACGACACCACCGTCGGCACCGTCAACCTTACTGGGCTCGCCTCCTTTGCCACGCAAACCGAGCCCTTCGTCTACGATTTCCCGACCGGGACCCCTACCGGCAACTACTACCTCATCGCCGTCGTGGACCCTCTCTTGGCGGTCACCGAGGTCAACGAGACCAACAACACCCTCGTCTCCAGCCGCATCACCATCGACGCCGACTGCCTCCCGGACGCCCTCGAAGGACTCAACGGAAACGACACCTTCGCCAACGCCTATGTGCTTCGTCCCGGTCTCGAGCTGATCAGCTATGACAACCTCAACATCTGTAACGCCGGACGCGGGGACTACTACTTCGTCTGCGTCCCAGGAACCGCACCTCTCAACAACATTGGTGTCGTCCAGCGCTCGCCGACCTACGCCAGCGAAATGGAGGTCACCGTCTACGACCGTGACCAGCTCGAGCTCGACAACTACGCTTCGAGCTACGACGCGCTGATTTCCGTCGCCGTTCCCGCCAACACCTGCACCGCGAACACCGACTGCCCAAGCGCAGAGACTTGCGTCGCCAATCAATGCGAAGACACCGCCGGTGAGCACTGCGTCTATGTCTCCGCGACGTTCTATCAGTACGCCACAGCAGTGACCCGAACCTACAGCCTGTCCATCGACAACGTGCCCGCCGACCAATTTGGCGAGCCCAACGACGTCCGCACCGCGCCGACTCCCTTCTCTCCCTCGACGCAAGTCCTCGCCGCTGGCAGCGGCCACACCTACCCCGAAGACGACGACGACTGGTACTCCATTGCGGTCAAGGCTGGCACCACCTTCACGGCCAACATCCATTCCGCTGACGCCGACATCCACATGGGCGTCTACGTTGGCGCGTCGACCTCCGCGAACTACCTCTATCCTGAGATTCCCGAGGCGGTCACCATCACCTCCGACGCCATCTTCTATATGCACGTCTACAAGTACTCTTACGGCCTCGAAGACCGCACCACCGCCTATCAAATTCAGTTGATCGGCCTAGAGGGCATCGACCTCGTCCCACGCAACTTGGCCACCGACGTCGACAATGTCAGCGACTCCATTCTCATCTCGTGGGACCTCGCCAACCAACGTCTCACCGACACGGGAACCGGCGTCGACTACGACTACGTCCTCAGCCAAGACCAGGTCATCGACTCCGGCGACTACTGGCTCGGCAGCGGCTCCACAGCAGGTCCCGACGCCTTCACCTCCATCTCCGTACAGGACAAGGTCTACCTGAGCGCCGTTCCGCCCTCGGTCTTCGGCGACTACTACGTCGTCGTCGACGTCGACCCCGCCAACCTCATTACTGAGGCCGACGAGAACAACAATCGCGCAAACAAGCTCATCTATCTCGAGCTGGTCTGCGTCGACGACCTCTACGAGTCGACCCCCAACGACACCCGGCTGACCGCTACGCCGATCACCGTCCCGCCGATGAGCTCCTTCGAGGCCCTCGGTCTGACCACCTGCACCTACGACGTCGACTTCTTCGAGCTGGTCATGCCAGCTGGTGCCACGTACGAGTTCGTCATCCAGAACATGGTCCCGTTCGCCGCAGGCGACATCGACCTCCTCCTGCTCAGCGACACCGGAGCCATCCTCGATCGCAGCGATGGACTCGCCACCACCTCGGAGCTCATCGTCTACACCAACGCCGATGGCGCCGATAAGACCGTCTACCTCGAGGTGAAGCCCTTCCGCTCGACCTTCACCAACATCTACGACCTGGTCATCACCGAGCTCTAACAGGGATTGCCCTGGCACCAGCCGGTCCTCGCCCGAGGACCGGCTGGTCTCTGATGTTTGCACAGGCGGTCAAGCTTGGGAGTTCGCCTGCCCCTCGCCCTCGTGCTACTCGAAATCCCATGAGCGACAGGGTTGTCGCTCGTACCGAACCCGCTCGCGCGCAGGCCCGCTTCGAGACAGCTCGGGGCCGCGCCGCGCACGCGACGTCGCTCAAGGCTTCACGGACGAACCTTCGAGGCAGCATGAACCCTCTCGCATCGGACGAGGTCTGCGGCGCGGTCCTCTGCGCTGGACTCGGGACGCGCTTGCGCCCCGCCACGCTCCACACGCCCAAGCCCGGAGTGCCTTTTCTGGGGCGGCCCATCG
>PFUG01000239.1 GCA_002789955.1 Deltaproteobacteria bacterium CG_4_9_14_3_um_filter_63_12
TCTTCCCCGTGCTGTTGTCGGTCGCAACGAAGGCCTCACACAGAAGCTCAAGTCTGGGCAGACACGCCCTTATCAGAGCCCTCTGGCGGCTCGCCATCCAAGTGCGCCGCGGCCTCGCCAAAGGGCTTGTCCATGTGCATCCAGCGGGTGAGGAATGGCGACAGGACGAACAGAATGAGCGACGAAAGCCCTGCGGCTATGGCGATCTTGAGGAAGACATCTCCATAGATGTCGATGGTCTCGTTGGGTGCAGGGATGATCTGCTCCTCGCCTTCGCCGCCAACCCCAGTGAGGGCGGCGATCATGCTGGCGAGGTAGTTCGAGAACGCCGTCGCCAAGAACCACGCGCCCATGACGGTGCTGACGATACGTTTGGGCGAGAGGTTGGTCACCATCGACAAGCCGACAGGTGAGAGGCAGAGCTCGCCGGTGGTGTGGAGGAGGTACCCTAGGAGGAGCCATCCCAGCCAGACCATGCCGCGGGCGTCGGCGGTCGCGGCGCCGTACCAGAGCGCAGCGAAGCCGAGTCCGAGCTGCGCCAACCCGGCAGCGAACTTGAGCGGCGCCGAGGGCTCCCAGCCTCTGGCCGCCAAGAAGCCCCACAAGCCGCTGAAGACGAGCCCGAAGATCAAGATGAAGATCGGGTTCGCCGACTGGAAGACCGTGGCCGGGATGACTCCGCCCTCTTCGGCGACGCCCATGCCGACATCATCGGCCGAGACGGTCCATTGCACCGTGGGCGCTTTGGCCATGTGGGCGTCGTCGAGCTGATTCATGAGCACCATCGTGTGACCGTTGGTGTAGCCGAGCTGCTCTTGCGTCAGGGTAATGGAGAGCTTCGTGCCGATCTCGGACTCGTCGATGATTCGGGTCTCCATGACTCGGTCGACGTTGCGATCGGTGAAGTTGTTGACCGAGCTGCCGGCTTGCTCGAAGAACGCCCAGAAGAGGAGCGAGAAGAACATCAGGATCAGCACGACGTACATCCGCTCCCGCTCGATCTTGTTGGAGCGCAAGGCCTCCCGGACCAGAGACCCCAACGCGATGACCCCGAAGACGGTCAGCAGCATTCCCGCCACCTCGCTGCGCTGAACGAGCACGGCGACCACCGGCACGGCGGCGGCGACGCAGACGTAGACGGCGTGGGTCGTCGAGAGCCAGGGGATGACCAGTGCAGCCACACCGACCGCGACGACGATCCAGCCCCAATGCGACTCGGGCGAGATAATGAACTGCAGCAGCAGGGCGATGGCGATGAGGGCGAGGTAGTAGGTCTTGGCCTCGGCGCGCAGCTGCGGGAAAGCGGGCTCTTTCAGTCGCTCGGGGTGTGGCGGTGCGCCGGCCGTCTCGGGGAGTCCACCGCGTCCCAGCGCGATGAACGCGACGACGCCAGCGACGAACAAAGCGATGGCGACGAAGGTGTTGATGGCCAAGAGGTAGAGGTTGTCCGTCAGCACGATGAGGGAGATGGCCGACGCCAGAGCGCCAGCGAGGATTACGACCTGGGTCACCCGTTTGGGCGCCACGAAGACCGCGAGACCGACGAGCATCCCGAGGGTCGCCAGACCGAAACCATAGTGCCAACCGTAGGTCTCACCAATGTACCCACACAGGAGCGGGGACATGGCGGCGCCGAGGTTGATGCCCATGTAGAAGATGGTGAACCCACCGTCTCGACGGGTGCTGCCTTCTGGATAGAGCCCACCGACGATGGTGGAGATGTTGGGCTTGAAGAAGCCGTTGCCACAGATCAGGAGAGCGAGGGCGAGGAAGAAGGTCGTCTCGTTCTGGATGGTCATGGCGAGGTGACCGGCCGCCATGAGCAGACCACCGAGCACCACCGCCTTGCGGGCTCCCAGCAGTCGGTCGGCGAGCATGCCGCCGATGAACGGCGTGGCGTACACCAGCGCAGTGTAGGCGCCATAGACGGCATAGGCGTTCCCGTCGTCGTAGGCGAGGAAGCCTTTGATCATGTAGAAGACGAGCAGGGCGCGCATCCCGTAGTACGAGAAACGCTCCCACATCTCGGCGAAGAAGAGTGTGAACAACCCTGTCGGATGGCCGAAGAGGGTCGAATTCTGGGTTGTCGCTGCAGCGCTCATGAGCTCCCCGTTGTGGCAACATCGTGGGACTGGCTCACCCCACTGTGCTTTTCAATGCCATCGAGCACCACGAGCGGCCGCAGGCCCAAGACGGACCTCGACACTCGACGGTGCTTCATTCCATGCGAAGAGCGGATCTACACGATGTATTCGCTTTGGGACAAGCAGGCGGACCGAAGCAGTGGCGGCGGGCGCGCACCAGCGGCCCTCGCCGCACTGGGTCAGGTTGCCAATAAGCGGGCTGACAAAGGGGTCAGGGTCTCGAGCCGAACGAACCTCAGATTTCGTCTTCCTCGTTACGAGGCTTGCGACGTCGAGGGTGGTAGTAGCCCCGCTCGACCTGCTCTTGATTCTGCTTGCACTCGATGCACATGCGGGCTGCAGGTCTCGCGAGCAACCGCTTGAAGCCGATCTCGTCCGAACAGTTCTCGCAGTAGCCGAAGTCCTCGTCGTCCATCCAGCGGATGGCCTCTTCGAGCTTCTTCAACAAACGGATGTCGCGACTCTGCAGTCGGTCGAGAGTCAAGGCGATCCCTTCGGAGTTGGCGATGTCCGCCTCGTCGCCTTTGACCTCCGGCTCGAAGTCGTCCTCGATCCAGGATTGGCTCTTGTACAGAATCGCGTCTCGCTGGACGTTCAATGCTTCCTTGATCGCGGCCAGCTGTTCTTCCGTCAAGTACATGGTGCTCACCTTCTTCCTTGCACGTCCTTCGTGCCAGCTTCGATGCCCTATTGAGCGGGTCGACGGGGCATCTCAACATCGAACGACGGGTGTATCTCAATAAACAAAGGTGACTCGGCCATTCCGAGTACTCGAGTCCGCGACGAAAAAGAAACCTACGACCCAATACCGCGTACCTGTGCCGTTGGATTCCCTTTTCTTCGCGGCGGCGTAAGTTAATTAATCCACAGCACAATGTCAACCCGACGACTTCGTTCCCAGGAGGGCTGTCCAACGAACATTCCAGCCTCCTACGGGACCCGCAGAAATTGCCAGGGCCTCTCGCGCAGATAGAGTAAGTGCCCTCAACATAGCACGCTCGATCGTGTCCAAATAGGGGTGACAAAAGATCGGCCGGCCGACGATAACTTCATGATATCGCATTTAAACCCAATAGCTGCGGTGCCCGCCTCGGTGCTCCTGCGCCAGGGCTCGGGCCCAACCCGACAAGAAACACCCACTCGGCTCGGCATTTGGTCCGGCTATGTCGGGCTCTGGCCACAGCTCGCCGTCCTCGCGCTGCTGCTCAACGACCACGTCCTCAAAGCCTCGGGCGCCCTCCCCGGGGCGCTGACCGGAAAACTCTCGGATCTGGCCGGGCTCTTCTTTTTCCCGCTGCTGCTCGCGGCGCTGTGGCACGCCATTGGCGCACGCCTCTCGGCGCGGACGCTGCTTTGGGCGTGTGGGCTCACTGCCCTGATGTTTTCCGCCATTCAGCTCTCTGGTGCGGCGGTGAGAGCTTACTCCCTGGTGCTCCGCGGCTTGCCATTGTTGTACTCTAGCTCCGCTCCCAGCGTCACCATGGACCCCTCGGATCTGTTGGCCTTGCCGATGGTCGCGCTCGCCTACCTCTACGGACGCCGTCATCTCCACCGGGACCTGGAGAGCTGAGGAGTCGTCCGGAAACAAAATGCTCATTTGGGCGAAGTCAGGGGTGGGAGGGCAAGGAGGTCGATGCAGACGATGCCCAGCATCGTCGAAGCAGACCGACGCCGCCATCACGCCTCTGGCGATGCTCAAATGAGTAGGTTGTTTCCGGACGGCTCCTAAAGCCGAAGGATTCTTGCGATGCCCTTAACACTTGCCATCGCATAACCGTCCTTCCACCGTTCGCGGGCTCGAGGTCCAAGCAGAGCGTAGGAACGATCGATGAGCTGTCTCCCTAATACGCCCGAAGATTCCGTCCGCGCCGCGGTGCGCGCCGTGCGGGCCGGAGACCGGGCGGCGTTTCGGGTCCTCGTCGAGACGTATCAGCACCCCCTCTACGGCGTGCTCTTCCGCTACTTGAAGAACCGCGACGACTGCCTCGACGTTACGCAAAGGGCGTTCGTGCGCGCCTTCGAGCGCCTAGAAGACCTGACCGACGATGGCGCGTTCAAGCCATGGCTGTTTCGCATCGCCATCAATCTCGCGCTGAGCCAAATCCGCTCGAGCCAAAGGGGCCGGGAAGAGGACCTCGACTCCATCCCAGAGCCGAGTCGCGAGGCACAGCAGGAGGAGCTCGTCGCTCAGAAGCAACGCTCGAAGGCGCTCTACGAGGCGCTCGAAACCCTCAGCCCGACGCAAAAGAAGGTCATCCTGCTCAAGCTCGAGGGGGGGCTGAACGCCAAGGAAATCGCGGCATCGGCAGACCTGAGTGAAGGTGCGGTGAGAGTCCACGTCCACAACGCGATCAAGCGTCTGCGAGCCCACCTCGACCCCGAGAGTGGCTCGATTGAGACTGAGTCATGACGAACCCAAAGAACGAACTCGACTGCGAGAGCTCGCTGCCCCCTGACTGCTCGCGGTGCCAAGCGCTGCTGCTGGACTCGCCGTCGCAGGAGTCTCTCGAGACGCTCGAGCACTTGGGCTCTTGCACCGCGTGCAGAGCCTTCGCCGACGAGCTCACGTTGTTGGAGCAGCGATTCCAGGACGCGCCGGTTGAGTTCCCGCCAGATTCGGCCTTTTCGGCCATGACGGCCTCGATCATGAAGCACGTCGACCCGCAGCCGGACGCGCACCCAATCAAGGTCGAGGCCGGCACCTGGGAACGGCTCGCGAGCTGGCTCGGCGAGGCGCTCTCCGTGCGCGTTGCGGTGCTCGCGCTCGCCGCCTTGTTGTTGGCCGTCGGTCTCTGGTCGTGGCAGACCAGCGAGCCGAACCCGCAGACACAAGTCACCACGGAGAAAGGCGCTGAAGCTCGAGCCAGCCAGGAGCTCGGCGAGGTCGAAGACGACGCCGTGGAGGCGGCGCTGGCAGAGCTCACCTGGACCGCGGAAGACTCTTCGGTGGTGCTCGGCGACGACGAAGACGAGGATGAACTCGAATGGGACCTCGACGACGACGAGCTCGTCGCGCTCGAAATGCTGCTGGAGGACGACGCTCCCTTTTGAGGACACCTTCAGGTGAGGATTGCCGCCAGAAATCCTAGGCCAAGAAAGACGACGAAGAGGCCGTAAAAGCCGAGCTGCACGACCGCGATCCAGAAGGCCGCTTTCGCGGTCCCGAGGTTGTTGGGGGCGCGTCGCCCAGCCTCGATCGCGTTGAGCTCTTCGCGAGCGATCGCGAGTGCCGCTACTCCGAAGACCCCACAGACGACCCAGCCAAGGATCGCGAAGAGCAGGGCGAGGTTTGCTGAGTTCGGCTCGCCAAAGGCTGAGTGGTAGTCCAAGAGAGGCCGAATGGGAACCTCCGGCTCGCTGAGCTTTTCGGCGACGGTCGGCGGAGCTTCCGGTTGGATGATGCGCGCGCCTGGTGGCAGTTTCGGAGACATCGGCTCACTCTTTTGGGTTTTTAGGCTCGCCTGCAGGCGGCGAGCTCTTGGCGTGGGCTTTCTCGTTCGAGTTCAGGTCAGAGAAGCCTCCCCACTGTCGGCTACAGGCAAGGAACGACGGAGGTTTCCCTAAGGCAACTCGAATTCGCGGGGAGCTAATCCTTTTGTTGACACTCCCGACCCTGATCTGTAAGTTACCGCGTCCGCGCAGGCATTCCGCCTAGGTCGACGGCATTTCGGCATGAAAGTTCACCTGAACAGCATTCCAACCGGCTCTCATCTCGAGGTTGATCTCAGCCTCACGCGGGATGAGGCGAACATGATGCTCGAAGAGGTCGGCGGATGCGAGCTGCTCTCGGACCTGGAAGCTCGAGCACGCCTGGAAAGGGAAGGGACTCGGGTCACCTTGGCTGGTGAACTCAGCGCGGTGGTCGCCGCCTCGTGTCGACGCTGCCTGAAGGATCTCGAGACGAACCTCGACGTGGATTTCCGTACGACTTTTCTGCCTCTGCCCGAGTTGTTGCCCGAAGAGGATGAAGAGGAGCTGGAGTTGACCAGCGAAGACGTCGAGCTGAGTCACTACGAAGGCGATGAGCTAGACCTCATCCCACTCATCCGTGAAACCCTTTTGCTGGAGATAGACCCAAGCCCACTCTGTAACGAAAACTGCAAAGGCCTCTGTTCGAAATGCGGAGACGATCTGAATCAACGGGAGTGCGGTTGCGACCGGGCGTCCTACGATTTGAGATGGTCTGCGCTCCAAGATCTCAAAAAGAAGCCCAACTGAACCGAACACAGAGCGTCCGGGGTCCAAGGAGAAGTCGAAATGGCCGTACCAAAGAAACGCAAGAGCAAGTCCAGAACCGCAATGCGTCGCTCGCAGCACGACAAGTTGGCCGCCCCTTCGGTGAGCTTCTGCCCGAGCTGCGGTGAGCCAAAGCTCCCCCACCGAGTCTGTTTGGCTTGCGGTCAGTTCAAGGGCGAGTCCGTCCTGACCGTGGTCGAGTACGACTGAGTTCACGTGAGCTGCCGTGCGCCCTTGGCCCGATAGCCCTCGGAGACTGAACAAAAAACACGACGCGCCGACTTTTGCCGGCGCGTCGTGTTTTTCTTGTTTCCCTCCTTAGAAACAAAGCTGCGCCTCCCGTCCCTGGAGGAAAGAACAGGTCAGACTAGGCCTGAGGCCCTAAGGCCTGAGGCCCTGAGGCCTGAGGCGGTTTAGGAGAGGCACTGGATGTACCCCCGGCAGCAAGCTGCCGGGG
>PFUG01000531.1:0-5927 GCA_002789955.1 Deltaproteobacteria bacterium CG_4_9_14_3_um_filter_63_12
CATCGCCAAAGAGAACGACCTAGACCTCATGATCGAGAAGAACGAGGGCGCCGTCATCTACTTCCAAGCCTCCTCGGACTACACCCCAGAGCTGATTCGGCGCTACGAAGCGGCGAAGAAGAAGTGAGCCCACAAACGCTCCTCGACTGGGTCTCCGAGCTCGGTGGTCAGCTGGTATCGATCTCTCCCGCACAGGACCTCGCGGCGGTCCTCATCGACCGCGTTTGCAGCGTCGAGAAGCCCCATTGCAACGGGGTCGCCGCGCTCCTTTCCCCGCGCTACAGGGCCGCCGCGCGGCGCTTCGATGGCGGTGCGTTGCTGGTCCACGCGCCCTTCGGCAACGGGCGCTCGGTGCAGTGGGTCGTCGACGACCCCAAGCGCGTCTGGAGCACGCTGCTCGAGCGCCTCGCCCCCCCACCAGAGCCGAGCTTTTCTGGGCAAAGCCCACAGGTGTTCGTCGCTCCCTCGGCGTTTGTCGACCCCACCGCAGTCCTGGCCCCAGGAGTGTTCGTCGGGCCCCATGTTCGCGTCCTCGAGCGCACGGTTCTGCATCCGAATTCGGTGCTCTACGCCCACAGCCTCATTGGTCCCGACTGCGTCATCGGAGCGGGTGCCGTCGTTGGACCTGGTTGCACCTTGGGAGCCCGTGTACACCTAGGGCCCAACGCCGTCGTCGGTGACCAGGGCTTCGGCTATGGCCTCCAGGATCGCGTCCGCGTTCGGCACATCGGTGGCGTCATCCTCGGCGACGATGTGCATCTGGGCGCTTGCGCCTGTGTCGACGCTGGCACCCTCGACCCCACCGTCGTCGGCGCCGGCACCAAGATCGACAACCTCGTCCACCTCGCCCATAACGTGACCGTCGGTGAGGGCGCCTGGATCCTCGCCCAATCTGGGGTGGCTGGCAGCTCGAGCTTGGGCGACGCAGTGGTTCTGGCCGGTCAGGTTGGCGTCGCTGGCCACCTCTCCATCGGCGCACGCACTCAGGTCGCCGCCAAGTCGGGCGTCGCCCACTCGGTCGGCGACGACCAAGCCATCGCCGGCACGCCCGCCTTCGACCTCGTGCGCTGGCGGCGAGTGAGCACTCTGCTCAAGGACCTCGAGCAGATGCAGAACCGTCTGGAGGTGCTCGAAGCACAGCTTGCGCACCAGCGAGCCTTGGGCAAAGCCGACGACGTCTGAGGCCAGTCCCCGGCTCGCCGGTTCTCGTTTTGACAAGCGAAGCCCGCAGAGGATAGAACCAAGATTATCGCGCAAGAGGGCGAGGCCTGCGACGACGGCACGCTGCGAGATCGAGCCGACGGTGTGCGGCAACGGCGGGCAGGCGGCTCGAGGCGAGCCACCCCGCGTCCTACGCACGATTGGGTCGCGGTCACCTCCCTGTGCGTGTCCGCACGGGTCGCTCGACGACCACGGTTTGTCCGGTCCGAGCAAGAATCCAGCAAAGCACGGAGCGCTCAGCGATTGATGAGGTTGACGATGCCATCTCGCTTGGGCCCAGACACCCACAGGTCGCGGTTCTTTTCGATAAGGGCCCAATAGTCTTGGTCTTGCAGGAGGCGTTCGTTGAGGTCCTCGAGCCCGTCGAAGCTGGGGGCGTCGAAGAGCCAGACCATGCTGCTGCTCGAGCCGTCAACGGGCGTTCCGACGTGGACCTTGATCTTGTGGGTGTTGGCGAGGTGGCGGTTGAGCTCGTAGGCGACGGCTTTGGCGCGGGGGAGCAAGGAAGCATCTCGGAGGGCGACGCGGCGAGTGAACTGAATCATTTTGGCCTCGGGACGCAAGAACAGACCAACGCGAGGGATGCTTGAACGTCGTCGGTTTGGGCTGCTCGGTTATCGGGGGATTCCTATTGCTAACAAACGTCGACGGGGACAGCAAAGGAAATCGATAAAAGTACAAATAACCGAGCAGTTGGCGGAGTTCTGGTGAGTCGTTGAGGTGCTCTTCGCCCCGCAGACCTCAGCGGGGCACGCGCATTGGTTTGCGGCCGAGCTGGTAGAGGTAGCGCACGTTGGAGAGAAAGGCCTTCAAGGCGGTCGGCTGGGCGAAGTAGGGCACGTCGTACGACCTGCAGACCTCGGCGACGATCTTCGAGATCGCTGGGTAGCGGGTGTGGCAGATCTTGGCAAAGAGGTGGTGCTCGACCTGGAAGTTGAGGCCCCCGACATACCAGCTCAGGAGCCTATTCTTGTGGGCAAAGTCGACCGTCGTAGTGACCTGGTGAACGGCCCACTCCAAGGGCATCTCCGGGGTCGTCGAGGCGTCGAAGTGTTTCGCTTCGGCGGCGCAGTGCGCCAACTGGAAGACGACAGCGAGCATGAGGCCGGTGGTGGCGGAGGCGATGAGCCACAGGGGGATGAGCCACCAGGTCGGGTGCAGAAGCAGCGGCAGCACGAAGGCCCACGAGAAGAAGAGGACTTTGCCGAACAGGGTGGTCATCACCCCGACGGCCTTGGGGCGCGGGAAGGGCTGCCCGCCGATGCGTCCGGTGATGAGCTCACGGAAGTCGTCAGCGAACCACCATTTCAGCGCGAAGAGCGCGTAGAGCGGCCAGACGTAGACGTGCTGGTAGCGGTGGAACCAGTGCCACTTCTGGAACGGCGCCAACCTCAGGAGTGCGCCAGCGTCGCCGTCGGTGTCGAGCCCTTCAATGTTGGTGTAGGTGTGGTGCAGAACGTTGTGCTTGTGCCTCCACAGGTACGAGCTGCCCCCGATGAGATCGAGACTGAAGCGCATGGCGGAGTTGACCAGCCGATGTTTCGAGTAGCTGCCGTGGTTGGCGTCGTGCATGACGTTGAAGCCAACGCCAGCGATCGCCAAACCCAAGGAGATGGCCAGCAGGACCGCTAGCCAGGGGTTGAGGTCGACGGCCATCAACAGGGTGTAGGAGCCAGCCAGCCACAGGAACATGGCGGTAGTCTGCAGATACAGAGCCCAGCCGCCTTTGGTCGACTTGCCAGTGCGCTCAAAGTAGGCGTCGACCTGCTCCTTGAGCTCTTTGAAGAAGTTCCCTCCTACCGAAGAGAACCTCATTTTTCGTATCGTGGACATGCTTCACCTTCCTCGCTCCCAGTCCTGATGAGACACCGCGGCGCTCTTGACATTGGAGAGGGCGAGAAATCGGCGAGACAATCCAATGCGACACGACAATAGAGTGTAAACCGACGGGGGGCGGACGGGTGGCCCAGGCGTCGTCTACACTTCTTAGTGTTACGACGCGCACCGGGGATCGGACTGCTCGAGTCCGTCGCTCAGGGCAACAACCGGGCAACGGCGGTCGCCATTGCCGCGACCCTGAACGGTTTCGGCAGTGGGTCATCCTTTGGCGGCAATCGGGCGGAGCGAAAATCCATATACCCAAATACAGGCCGCATGGCACTTCGTGAACCCTAAGACCACCAAACCCACCGGTGAGGTGGGTTCGGTAACGGCGCTTATCAGGCCTGGCGCCTAGAAGAAACCGCCCAACGCCAGCGAGGGACTGGCGGCGAGTACGTGTGCCAGAGGTAGCGGTCACCGTGACCCCGTCGGTTCAGGCCTTTGACCGTGTGAGCCGAAATCGCCACACTCTCCGCTCTTTTCTTGCGAGTCGGGGACGAGACGGTGGCCATCGAGTCCACTCAGCCGCAACCACTGCGGGCTGCGAAGTCGCAGGAGATCCCTTGGCACGCGAATCGCTAGAGGCCTCCTCGTCCGCACCGACTCCCCGCTGCAATCCCTCGAACTCCTGCAACTAAGGCTGAATGATGAATCGCACCGCGCTGACACTCCTCACCACTGTACTCCTCTCGGGCTGCAACCTCCCTGGCACCGGCGGCCTCTTCGGCAACTTCGACCCCGTCGACGAGGACTTCTCGCGCCCACGTCCCTTGATCACCGCCGAAGGCGCGCTGATGGAGGAGTGCAAGGACACCACCCCGCTGTTGCGCCAAGACGAGGTCTTCGCCCACGCACTCTGCCTCTGCGGCGACATGCAGGAGGTTGGACAGGGGCTCGTGACGCGCTCGAGCAGCACCTTGCTGGGCAGCGATCCAGATCGCGGACACGTGGGTATCAACGGCTCGATCCAGGTCGTCGGGAACTTCGACGTGGATGGGACCTTGGATGTGGCGCACGGACTCTCGGGAGTGGGCAGCGTCGCCATCGGCGGCGACCTGATCACCAACGGCGACGTCGAGGTCACGGGCTCTTGGGATGTCGGCCGCGACGTTTGGGTCGCCGGCGATCTCCAGGGCGTCGGGTCCATCAGCATCGGCCGGGACCTCTACCTGACCGGCGACCTGAACACGGTCGGCAGCGTCGACTACAAGGTCGGACATCTTGGCTTCGCCTACAATGGTGGCCCCTGTGGCTGTGGGAGCAGCGAGATTATCGATGTGGCCGGCGAGGTGGCGGCGCACCAGAGCGCCAACGACAACGCCAAGATCCCGTCCACAACGGGCAACACCGAGCTGCTGCTCGAGAACGGCGAGTTCTACTTCGAGGGTCCCGCCCAGCTCGTAGGCTCCTCGTCGGTGGTGATCCGCGGACGCGCCAAGGTCTTCGTCCAGGGTGACCTCGAGGCGGTCGGCACCCTGAACTTCTTGGTGGAAGAGGGCGCTGAGCTCGAGCTGTGGGTCAGTGGTACGGTGAGCACGGTCGGCAACCTCTCCTTCGTCACCTCGTCCGACGAGCGGCCGCGTGCCTTCAAGCTCTTCATGGGGGGCGTCGGGAGCTCGCTGGTGAACGTCGGCAACGCGCTCTTCACGGGCTCGGTGTACGCCCCGCAAGTCGACATCGAGTACGTCGGGAACCTCGAGGTGCACGGCTCGCTCTTCGCCAACAACCTGAGCGGCACGGGCAACCTGACGGTAACTTACGACAGCGACGTCGTCGCGCCAGCGGCTTGTCACGACGAGGTCAAAGGCATCTTGCAGACCGGCGGCAACTAGCTCGCCGCGCAGACCTCGGAGGGGCCTAAGAGCGACGAAGAAAAATCCTATCGTGTGCGTTCGAGAGCGAGTAAAAGGGTGCGCCGCCGTGGGCGGCTGCCCCCTTTTACGCTCCCCTTCGCCGTGCGCGTGGTTGCTCAGCGCGAGGTGGGGACGCTGCTTAGGAAATTCGAGTCGACATTGCTCGACCCCTTCGAAGGACGACATGACTCAGACTGTCACCAAAGACCACGTGATATTTATGCACTATACGCTGACCAACGACGCGGGCGAAGAGCTCGACTCGTCGGTCGGGGCCGAGCCGCTCTTCTTTCTGCATGGCGCTGGGAACATCGTCGAGGGGCTCGAGGAAGCCATCGATGGACTCACCGTGGGCAGCAAACTGCAGGTCACTGTGCCGCCCGAGAAGGGTTACGGCCTGAAAGACGAGGACGGCGAGCAGAACTTTCCCAGGGACATGTTCCCCGAGGAGATGCCTCTGGAAGAAGGGATGTTCTTTGTCCTCGAAGGTCCCGAAGGCCAGCTCCCAGTCTGGCTCGTCGCGGTCGAGGGCGACGAGGTGACTCTCGACACGAACCACCCATTGGCCGGCGTCACGCTGAACTTCGCCGTCGAGATCGTCCGCATCCGTAAGGCCACCGCCGAGGAACTCGTACATGGTCACCCGCACGGCGCCGAGGGCACCGAAGGGCACCACCACTAGGCGGTTTGCGGTTCAGCACCACGCCCCACCTCAGGGTCGCCCGGGGAGCAGCGGCAGCTGTGCTGCCGCTGCTTGTGGGTTCGGGCGGTCGGACGCTTTTCGACGCCTTGGGTTCGGGCGGTCGGACGCTTTTCGACGTCTTGGGTTCGGGCGGTCGGACGCTTTTCGACGTCTTGGGTTCGGTCGGTCGGACGCTTTTCGACGTCTTGGGCTCGGGCGGTCGGACGCTTTTCGACGTCTTGGGTTCGGTCGGTCGGACGCTTTTCGACGTCTTGGGCTCGGTCGGTCGG
>PFUG01000531.1:5954-6039 GCA_002789955.1 Deltaproteobacteria bacterium CG_4_9_14_3_um_filter_63_12
GGACGCTTTTCGACGTCTTGGGTTCGGGCGGTCGGACGCGCGACCTAGCGTAAGCGGGAGACCCCCCGGCTCTGCCGGGGAGGCA
>PFUG01000671.1 GCA_002789955.1 Deltaproteobacteria bacterium CG_4_9_14_3_um_filter_63_12
CGAGCGAGCCTTTGGAGCCCAGCTCTTGGTCGTTGAAGAGGATTTTCACCTGCTGCAACGTCGCGAGATTCTTGAGGTGCACGACGAACAGTGCGGCGTTTGCAGCCTGGGCATCACTCAATGGGACGAAAAACTCGCTGCCGGTTCCCTTCGAGAACGCCACCGGGATCTCGTCCACCGTGCGCCGCATGACCCAGGGAGCAGGGTGCCCTCCCCAGTTGTACTTGGCTCCTTCCGGCGCGCCGAGCTTGCAGGCCAGGCCCCCTTCGCGGATCGGATGCGCGAGGAAACGATTATCAAACAAGCTGTAGACCGGATGCACTGGACCGGGTGGGATTACCTGGGCCGGATCGGTCGGGCCGACCGGTGGGGCCTGGACGACGTCTTCGGCGGCCGCCTCCGCACCACCGACCGCAGCATCCACTTCAGGTGCGGGAGCTTTTGTCGTCCGCTGCTCGCCACTCGATGGCGCTTTCTCAGCGGCGGATTCGTTGGAGCACGCCAAAAGGGTCGTCAGCAGCAGGACTGCGGCAGACACGGAGAGGATGAACGCGCGGTAGCGGGGCGAAGGTGGGCTATCCACGGTATAGCTTGATCTGTTCAAGGGCTCTCTGGGTGTATTCGTCGTTGGGCCGCTCGGCCAAGACTTGTTGATAGTAAGTCTCGGCTTCATTGAGGTTCCCGAGTCCATAATGAATGTCGCCCACCGCCTTTCGTGCGTCGGTGGCGCTCGGATCGAGGCGAATCACTGCGTTGTAGTGCTCTAACGCCTCGTCCCAATCTTGTCTCTGCCAAGCGGCGGCGCCGGCAGTCCAATGACGGTCCAACTCCTTCCCCCTCTCCTCGTCCGCTGAGAGGATGGACTCCATGTTGCCGATGGCCACCGCCTGGGTGCTCTCACCCGCCACGGTCGCCGCGAAGGGGAGCTGATCCACCGGTGACGAGAACGGGGGGAGCGGCTCTTCGGGCTCAGCTACCGACCACATCGCGGAGGGAGAGAGTTCGTCCTCCTCACCCTGCGCAACACCGTCGGAAGCGACCTGGTCCTCATCCTGCTGGGCGCCCCCTGGCTCGTAGTCGTAGCCCTCCGAAGCGACACCGCTCTCGTCGTTCTCCTCGTAGCCGGAGTATGGAGCCTCTTCTGGCTCGAGAGCCTCGCCAACGACCATCGCCCTGAAGCCAGGACTGAGCGAGGCCGCCCTATCAGGCTCCGCAGCAAAGGCCTCACCAAGATAGTAGACGCCTGCGGCCAACAAGAACGCGCAGCCCAAGGAAGGCGCCAAGGCCACGAAGACGGTGGTGAAGACCACCTTCGAACCTGACCACAAGAAAACCCAGAAGACCATCCAGACCGCAGGGTGCCACAGCAGGAATACCGCTCCGGCCACGGAGCCTGCGCCCTGCAAACGTTTCTCTGGGCGGACGATGCTCAAGGCCGAATGCGCCATGAAGAGTCCCCCCATGGCCGGGCCCAAGGAGATGACGACGATCCAAGTGGCGAGAAAAAGGAACTCACCGAAGTCGACGCTCCCCGGGAAGTTGCTCCAAGTCTCGATGAACGCCGTCATTGGGGTGATGCCAACTCTCTGGAAGGTGATTGGCAAGAAGGCGAGCAAGAGCATGACCGCACCGCCGACCACCCCGAAGGCAGCTCGACCTGAGTTGTCGCGGTCTGACTCACTGTGTATGGCGAACGTCATAGCGAACGCTGGGAGCAAGATCCAAGCTCCCTGGTCCATCCAGATGGGGTTCGAGAAGAAGGCCGAGAACGGCCTGACGCTGTCGAAGAGCACCACCGCGGTGAGGAAGACGCCTAGGGCCAACAAGACGACGGCCTTCAGGAACTTCGGGAGCGGCAGGATGATGACGCTGGCGAGGCAGAGCCCGGCCATGACCTGCAGGATCTCGATGACCATTTTGAAGGTGTCGTTATCCCAACCGAACTGCCAGGTGCTGGACAACCCTCGGGGCAGGAAGAAGCTGAAGAAGAGGAGCGCGGCGATCGGCACCGCCAGCACTTGCACCGTCCGCTCTCTTCGAATGGACACATCCATCGTCATCCCCTCGGTGAGTCAACCGACGACGCGAACAAACCCAAACAAGGGCCGAACGCTATCGATGGGCAGGTCGCCGGTCAAGCGGGCCAGAGGGCCAGCTCGAACACACTCGCCTGGCCCGCGGGTGAAAACCACGAAAGCGACCCCTTGGGATCGCTGTCGTGGTTTCTCGAGCTCCAAAGGCACAGCCGCCGAGAATCAGCCTTTGAGGGCCTCGGCCTTGTCGGTGCGTTCCCACGTAAAGCCTTCACCAGAGCGGCCAAAGTGACCGTAGGAGGCGGTCTGCCGATAGATCGGTCGCAGCAGATTCAGCGACTCGATGATCCCAGCCGGCTTGAGCTGGAAGTTGGCGATGACGCGCCGCTCGATCTCCTCCTCGGCTATGATCGAGGTGCCGAAGGTGTCGACGTAGACAGAGACGGGGTCGGCGACGCCGATGGCGTAGGCGAGCTGCACCTCGCACCGGGTCGCGAGACCGGCGGCGACGATGTTCTTGGCGATGTAGCGCGCCATGTAGCAGGCCGAGCGGTCAACTTTCGACGGGTCCTTTCCGGAGAATGCACCTCCGCCGTGACGGCCCATTCCGCCGTAGGTGTCGACGATGATCTTGCGGCCCGTGAGACCCGAATCTCCCATTGGCCCGCCGATCACGAAGCGACCAGTCGGATTGATGTGAAACTTCGTCGTGGCCGTCAGCATCGAAGCGGGCAGCGTCGGCCGAATGACGGTCTCGATGATGGCTTCCTTGAGGTTGGCATGAGAGACGTCAGGAGAATGCTGGGTCGAGATCACGACCGTGTCGATCCCGACGGGCTTTCCGTCGACGTAGCGAATCGTCACCTGGCTCTTGCCGTCGGGACGCAGGAAATCGAGCTCATTGCTCTTGCGAACCTCCGCCAAGCGGTAAGTGAGCTGGTGTGCGAAGGTGATCGGCATGGGCATGAGCCGCTCGGTCTCGTCGCAGGCGAAGCCGAACATGAGGCCTTGGTCGCCAGCGCCTTGCTCGGTCACAACCCCCTTGTTCACGTCGACACCTTGTGCGATGTCGGGACTCTGAGCCTCAACGGCGACGAGGACACCGCAAGTCTGGAAGTCGAAGCCTTTGTCCGAGTGATCGTAGCCGATCTCCTGGATGGTTCGACGGGCGATGTTCGGGAGATCGACGTAGGTCGATGTGGTGAGCTCCCCAGCTAACATCACATAGCCAGTCTTGAGGAGGGTTTCACACGCGACGCGACAATTGGGATCCTCGGCGATGATCGCGTCCAGAACGGCATCGCTGATCTGATCCGCCATCTTGTCGGGGTGGCCTTCGGTCACCGACTCGCTCGTGAAAAGGTACTCTCGTCTACTCATTCTGATGCTCCAAAGTCTGTACAGTCGGGGACCCATGGGCCAAAGACTGAGTTCTGCTCTCTCTCTTTGAGTGCCCAAAGCAAACTCGCTGGGCGGGAGCGGACGCGGAAACCGCGGTAATATAAGGATCGGGTCGAATTGGTGTCAAGCAAGGGTTGCCATTGTCTGCGTGTAGGCCGTTTGGGGCCTTCATTGGAGCGCCCTGGCGCGCTCGAGTGGTTGACGGCCCCGGCGCTCCCTGGTAGCACGTCAGCCATCTGCCAACTCGGAATACCCCACGACCCGGGGTCCCAGTCCATGAGTGCTCGACAAGTAACCGAGCGGAGAAGATGTGCTGGACTGGTTGATCGTCGCTGCCCCTATCGACTCGCTTCGCGAGAGAAGGTCAAGTCGAGCGGAGAGGATCCTTTGCGACGGTGGCGAAATTGGTGATAACTGACGACAGTTCTGAATCTGTGGTCGTCCCAGTGGTGTGACCAAGATGGAAAATGCTGAGAGACCCGAGGCCGGAATTGCCGAGCGGACGATCGATTTTCGCTCCGCAACCTATCGAATGATGGGGGAATCGGTCGCGCGTAGGGACGCAGTTGGCTCGCTTCGAGCCGACTTGGTTTCGAGTAGCGCGCGAAATCCGATCGCGGGCAAGCGAGGCAATAAACCCCGAATGTCGGGTGGAGGACTCGGATGCTGCTGACCTGCAACAGCTGCCGCAACACCTATGTAATCGACGATGAGACGATGCAAGCCTCAGGGGGCGTCGTCCAATGTGAGCAGTGCCAAGAGCAGCTGGTTCCCCTTCTCGGCGGCTCAGTCTCCAAGGATGCCACAACGATTCTCGATGGTTACAACTTCGACAACCTCGAGACCCAGTGGCGAAAGAAACAGGTTGCAGGGGCGGAGCCGCCGGCTGCCATGCCAGTACCGGCCAATGGTGGACTCCCTGGGATGCCGTCACCACCTGGGTTCACGCCGCAACAGGGCGCGCCCTCACATCCCTCCATTCCCGTGGCGACTGGGATGCCGGGGATGCCGTACCCCTCACCTATGGCGAGCCCCGTACCAGGACTGCCATACCCTTCGAGACCCGCTCCATCGCCGTTGCCGACTCAGGCGCTCGCCCCTGTCATTGTCGAGGGCGATGGCTCGCCGGTCTATATCCAGTCGAGCGAGCGCACCATGGCCTTCGACCTCGACAGCATGACCAAAGATGCGGAGACGGCTCCGCCCCGCGCACGGCCGGCAGCCCGCGCCATGGCGACCTCGAACATCGACCCACGGTTGGTGGAAGAAAAGGTCCAGAAACGCCAGGTCATCGTCGGAGGTCGGCAAGCCGTCCAGCACCACGAAAAGACCGCCGCTATCGATGCCTCGCAGGTAGAGCTCTACATGAACCAGGGAGCGCCGGCGGCCCCCATGAACCCAGCGGCAGCTCCTGTTGCCCCAAGCGTACAGGCGCAGCCTCAGCAACAACCCAAACCCAGGGCGGTCCCAGGCCAGCGCACCAGAGCACCGCAGCAGCCCCAAATGGAACAAGGGGGCGGGAAGGGATTCCTCTTCGCCATCCTGGTCCTCTTTGGCCTGCTTTTGGTCGCAGGCATCGTCGTGTTCGTCTTCCTATTCTTGCTCGCCGGCGACGGAAAGAACTCCTCCGAAGGCGCAGAGGGTGATGAAGAGGAGGACACGGTCGTCTCCGCCGAAGTTCGCTTCGGCGAGCAGGTCGAGCTTGCCCGGTCGGCACCTACGAGCATCATGCCCGTCTCGATAGAGGGAGACCTCCCGACCGAAGGCACCATTCTCGTCGTCACTGCCGAAGATGGAGTCTTCCTCGATGGGAACCTGGCCGTACCCTTCACTGGCGGGGGACCCTCTCCTGAGCAACTCGATGGGCACTACATCAAGGAGTTGGGCAACCTCGTCGGCGAAGGTTCCACGCCGATCCTAATTATTTTCGACCAGAGCATGTCGCTGGATGTGGTGTTCCCGGTTCTTTATTCCGCGGCCGCCACTGGGCGGGTTGTACTGTTGGCCGGGGACACCATCGCCAACCCGAATCTCCTTGGTACGGTGCGCTTGATCCCCTACCAGTGGCCAGCGCCACCCTCGGGAAGCTTCGCCAAGACCAATGTGGTCGATCTCAAGCTCGCGGTGTCCCCCGAAACCGTGGTGGTCACTGGACGTGACGTGAACCCCGATGGCGTCAAGAAGAACGAGGTGCGGGTCGAGCGCCTGGTCGGCTCCTATGACCTCCGAACCCTGACACAAGCGCTGGCAGCCGCAAAGAGTGCCGACCCCAAGTTGGACTCCGTGGTCTTCGCTCCATCTCGTACGATGGTCTTTGGCAAATTCATGGATTTGGTCCTCTCGGTGAGAGGGGCCGACCACAACTTCCCCCGCTTCAAGTCCCTCTACTTGGGCCCCATCGAATGAACCAACCTCCCCTGATCGGCCTCGACGTGGGCGGCACGAACGTTCGCGCTGCACGCCTCGAGCGGCGTGAAGACGGCGCGCTGGCCATTGTAGCGCGGCGGCAAGGGAGTGTAAGGGCAGACCTTTCGCCAACTGGAGTCGCGACCACTTGTGTCCAGCTCATCGATGAGTCGCTGAACGGTCTCGATGTCTCGAGCGCCGTGGTTGGAGTGGGCCTCGCCGGACAGCTGGCGGCGGATCGGGACAGGGTGCTCAACGCACCCAACTTAGGTTGGCGGGATGTGGCCTTTGGCTCGCTGCTCAAGAGCCTACTTCGGGGCGCCAAGGTCGCCGTTTACAATGACCTTTCATCGATTGTTTGGGGTGAGTATCGGGCGGGGGCGGCCCAGGGGTTCGACGACCTCTTGGCTGTCTATGTGGGAACGGGTATCGGAGGGGGGTTGATCCTCGCGGGGCAGCTCTACGAGGGATTTGCTGCAAATGCGGGAGAAATTGGCCACTCCAAGCTGCCGGGGATCTCGGCCAGGTGCGGCTGCGGGCAGATTGGCTGCATCGAGGCGATAGCAGGTGGGCTGGCCCTCGAGCGACGTCTCGTCGAGGACCGAGCCAGGGGGTTCTTGCAGGGCACAAGCGAAGCGCTGAACGCGTCGCACGTCGAACGGGCGGTGGCCGCTGGTGACGTCTACGCAGACGCTCTCTGGACCGAGGTCTCGGAGTCGCTTTCGTTGGTGTTGGCCAATGCGATCGGTCTGCTCAACCCAAGGGGTCTGTTGCTCGGTGGGGGAGTCCTCGACGGCTGCCCTGAGCTGCGGCGGCGGACGGTCGAGGGTCTAGCCAAACACACTGTTGCGGTCGCCTGGCGAGGGTTGGAGGTCGTCGCGCCGAGTCTTGGCGCAGACGCGGGACCTATGGGCGCAGCGATGCTGGCGTTGAGCGAGCATCGCTAGTGTAACGCTTCACATGTGTCCGTGCTTATGAGCGTGGCCTTTCAGGGAAGCAGGGCTCTGCCCTGACCCGCCGGGGGA
>PFUG01000307.1 GCA_002789955.1 Deltaproteobacteria bacterium CG_4_9_14_3_um_filter_63_12
CTCGGCCAAAATGTGGGCCGAGACCGTCGTCGCCCAGACCGCGCGCTGATCCCAGGGCAGCAAGTAACCGGTGAACGCCAGGGTCAGCGTTGCGCCCAAGAGCACCAGCCCGATGCTCCAGTTCAGCGCGCGACGATTGTAGGCGCCCTGGAAGGCGACGCGCAGCAGGTGCAGCGCGACGGTCAGCAGCATCCCGTACGCCGACCAGCGGTGCAGCGAGCGCAGGAAACCACCGAAGGTCATGGCGTGGTCGATGTCGAGAATGCTGCCGTAGGCCCGCTCGGGCGACGGCACATAGGCGACCATCAAGACCGCGCCGGTCAAGACGAGGACGGCGAAGAAAGTGAGCGACGCCAGCCCCAGGCCGAAGGTGGTGCGAAAGCGCAGCGTGCGCGCGTTGACCCTCGGCGGGTGCAGGTGCTCGAGGAAGTTGCGTCGCCGGGGGGTGCTCTCCGCTTTGGCGACGGGGTCGGACTTGCGAAACTGTTGGAGGAACGCGCGCATCAGGCGTTTCCTCGCTGGGTTGTGGGCTCGACCCAGAGCACACCGGCCTCAGCGACGATCTCGTAGGTCGGAAGCCGCGCCAACGCCGGGCCTTTGGTGACGGCGCCGCGGGCGTCGAAGTGGGCGCCGTGGCAAGGACAACGGTAGCCCGACGGGATGTGTTGCAGGGAGCAACCCAAGTGCGTGCAACGCCCGGACAGGGCCCACAGCCCGTTGTCGTCGTGCACGACGAAGAGATCGTGCTTGGAGACCCAGGTGACGGTGCCGCGGGCGAAGTCCCCTTCCCTGCCGACCCGCACTCGTCGGGTGCTGGCGTCATCGCGGTCCGAGACCAGGGCGCGTCCCAGGGTTGCGGCGCCGCCGAGGGCGCAGAGCCCTGCGACGGCTTGAGCGCCCACAGCGAGGAAGGTGCGGCGGTCGGCCAGCGAGGCGGGCGGCGCGTCGTCGGCTTCGGAGGTGAACGTCGCGCGCGAGGGTCGCGAATCTTCGGGCTCCTCCTCGGCGAGCTCGAGGTCGGGGGCGGAAGCTGAAGAAGCGACGGGCACTGGGACAACAGTCGGATCTCGGAGCTGGGTCCTAGCGGGGAGCTCAACCTCAGGCTCAGCGATGAGGTTAGGCTCGGTGGACTGTGGTTCGACCGTCGGTTCGTTGGCCGCGGCTTCGGACGCCGGCCCGCTAAGCCCCAAGGGGGACACCGCCTGACCGTCGAGGCTCGATGTCTCGACCTCGGGGCTCGAAGCCTCGACGTCGGGGCTCGAAACCTGGACCTCGGGGCCCAAAGGCTCGATGGGGGGCGACGACGGCGCAGCCCCTTTCTTTTTGCGGCTCTTCTTCCCCATGAACGCTCACTGGACAGCAGACGACTGGAAATCCTTCGGTTCGAGGCCAGCATGTTACCGAAGCGCGGGCCGGTGCTGAAGCGACCGCGCGGCGACGCTTTTCGGGAGTCGACTACGCACGGCTCTGCCTCACGAACCCTGCCGCCGCGGCGAGCAAGTAAAAACCGACGCCGATGGTGAGGACTGCCGAGTAACCGAAGAGCATGCCCAGGATAATGGCGCTGATGGAGCCGATGACCGAGGCCACGCCGTTGATGCCCCAGGCCCACGGGATTTGGCCAGCGGCGCGCTCGCGCAGGCGGCTCAGGGCCAAGGGAAACGGCGCGCCCATGACGAAGCCTACTGGGAACAGGCAACCAACGGCGACGGCCACCCGCGGGGGCGCCGACCAAGCCAGCGCCCAATCGACCATCAGCGGCAGCACGGACGCCGTGAGCACGACGACCAGCGCGGCGAGCAGACAGGCCAGCGTGGGCGCCAGAGGCATGGTAAAGCGCGCCGAAAAACCGGCGCCGAGACCCGAGCCGATGAGCAGCGTGGCCAGCACCGTGGCGAAGACCAGGGTCGGTTGGCCGAGGAAGAGATTGAGCCGCTGGATGAGGCCGACCTCGACGATGATGTAGGCCAGACCCAGCCCGCCGAAGACACCCACCGTGCGCAGCGCGCCGCCACTCAGCTCCCGCCGCCGGAAGACCAAGAGCGGCACCAGCACGACCAGCAGGGCCACCGCCGCCGACTCGATGAGCAAGACCAACAACGCCGCCTCGGCCACCGGCCGTTCCTCCAACGACATCCGCGACTGCTCACCGGTGCCGAAGACCCGCGTCAGGTCCGACAGCTCGAGGTCGGAGAAAGGCACGCGCTGGTTGAAGAAGGGGCGATCGTCGGTGGCAGGCTCCAGCATTGCGGGGAAAGGAAGCTCGACGGACAGCGGCTGGCCGCCGCGGGCAATCTCTGCGTAGGGAGCGCGCTCGACGAGGCCCGGCAGGTAGACCGGCTCCAGATGGCGCTGGTGCAGCACCGCCGCGAAGCGTTCGACCTCGGCCGGCGTGAAAGGCTGCGCCCGATAGACGAAGCCGGCGTAGAAGCTCAGGCCCTCGGCCGTGGCTTGCTTCCAAGCCAGCACCGAGTCGCCGAATTGCCGAGCGGACGAGGCAAGAAATCCAAACGTCGCGCTGTCGTACGCCACGCGCGCCGTGCTGAAGAGGCGCGGCAGATGGGCCTCGGGCCTGGTGATCAAGAGCACGCCAGCGGCGGAGAGGTGGGCGCGGTAATCGGCAAAGGCCTCGAGGGTGAGCAGGTAGCTCTCGGCCAGGCTCAGCGCCCCCGACGCCATCGAGGCGTTAGAGATGGTGTGCGGGCAGTGGATGAAGTCGTAGCGTGTCTGCGAGCGCCGCAGGAAGCTGCGCGCCTCGTCGGTGAAGAGCTCGACCTTGGGGTGCTGGAAGACGCCGCCGGTGAACTCGGCCATGGCCGGGTCGGTCATCATCTCGTTGATCGCCGGGTTGATCTCCACTGCCGAGACGTGGCCCGCCCCGTTGCGCAGCGCCAGCACCACCTCGCGTCCGCCCCCCGAGCCGATGACGAGCACCTCGGGGGCGTCGAAGAGGCCGAGGAAGAAGGACTCCTCGTCGAGCAGCGGCGGCAGCGCGTCCACCGGCCGGCTCGGGTGCGCCACCCGCGTGAGCGCAGTCCCCGCGTCGATGAGAATCGCCCGCTGTTTGCGGCCTCCTTGGCCGCTGTATTCGAGCAAGTCGACGCGGGAGATCGAGTTCCAGACCTGTTTCTTGTGCGTATTGGGGTCCGAGAGGAGCTCGCTGATGGCGACGCCGCCTATGTTCTTGTCGGCGCTGATGCGCACCGGCACGAGGCGGTCTGCGTAAGGCACCGCGGCGACCGACGCCAAAGTCACCACGGCCGTCAGCGCCGCCAGCCGGCGGTGGGTGGCGACACACAGCGCCGTCGCGCCCGCGCCGGCCAGCGCGGCCGCGACAAAAACCGTCCCGCTCCCGCCCGTCAGGGGAAGCAGCTCCACCACCCCCAAACTCCCCACCCCAGCGCCCACTAAGTCGAAGAGATACAGCCGATGAATCGTCCCCGAGTAACGACTGAAGAGGCCGGCGATGGTCAAACCGGCGAGGAAGAAAGGCAGGCTGATGGCGAGGTAGGCCGCGACGAGGTAGGCCCACTGGATGGCGCCGTCCCCGAGCCGCAGCGGCTCGAAAGGGATGCGGTTGAAGAGGGTGTAACCGACGGCGAAGGCGATCGGGGTGGCGGCGGCGAAGCCGACCAGCGCTCGGTCGCTCGAGGGGGCGTCGGCACGGCGCAAGCTCAGCGCCACCCCGGCCGCGCCAAAACCGAAGAGGGCCGTGCTCACGACCATGAACGCAAAGTGGTACCAGAGCGTCACCGAAAGAATGCGGGTGAGGCTCACCTCGAGCAGCAGCGTCGCAGCGGCGAGCATCGAGAGCGCAAGGTAGACAGGTGTGGGCGTCCTCTCTGTCATTTCGTGGGTCGTTGGTCGGGGACAAAGTTCGGTGTAGGCTCGGTTCGCCGGTCGTCGCCCCGTTTCGGGGAAGCACGCGGGGATTATCGGCGAATTCTGTGAGGAATCACAGCCCTCTGGCCGGGTCGTTGAGACGAAACGAGCGGGGGCGGCGGCACTGTAGGAGAGTCTCATGTCGGGTCGGTTGTTTTCCGCGCGCGTTCGGCTTCTAGCTTTTGCGTTGCTCTGTGTGTTGGTGCTGACGAGCAGCGGCTGCGGAGCCCTCGGGAAGGCCTTGGGCCTGAGCAAAGACCTCAAAGACGAGAAGGTAGACCGCATCGACCTGTCCATGGTCGGCGCCACGACGCTTTGCCCAGGGGCACAGGTGCCGCTGGTCGTGGTGACCTCCCTGCAAGACGGCACGACGTTGAGCAGCGAAGGCGCTGGCGGCGGCAACGTCGGCTGGGGAAACTTCCTGGTGGAGGTCACGGGCGGCGCGCTGGAGAACGGTCTGCTCGTGGTCTCCGACGATCCCTATGTGTTCTTGGAGGGTCCGGCCAAGGTCGTGGTGGAGGCCGTCGGTCATCCCGGCAAGCGCTCCACCCTCGAGCTGGACGTGGGCTACGACTGTTCTTTTGCAGCCAACTTCGACGGCCAGCGGGGCAGCGAGGGGCAGCCCGGCCAACAAGGTCGCGCTGGAGATTACGGCAAGGACGAGCAGACCTCGCCCTCCTACGCGAAGCCCGGCGGCGACGGGCACGCAGGAGGCAGAGGGGGCAGCGGAGGGAATGGCGGCGATGGCCAGGACGGACTGCGAGTTCAGGCGAGGGTCGCTTTGGTCGCCCATCCCAAGGACGGACGGCCGCTGCTCGAGGTCACGGCCATCGCGTCCGGCATTGAGAGCCGTTGGCTGATCGACGCCGAAAGCGGCTCGCTGGAGTTGAGCGCCAACGGCGGAGACGGCGGCAACGGCGGCAGCGGCGGCGGCGGCGGCTCAGGCGGCGGCGGCGGCACCGGCGTGCCCCCAGGCAACGGCGCAGACGGCGGCGACGGCGGTGACGGCGGCGACGGTGGCAATGGCGGCGATGGCGGCGTGATCGACCTCGTCTTCAGCGCCGAGGCGTCGCCCTACGCCGAGCGCATCAGGGTCGCGGCGTACTCTGGCCGCGCCGGCAGCGCGGGGACCGCCGGCTTTGCGGGCAGCGGCGGCAACGCCTACAGCGGCGGCACCCAAGGGCGCAGCGGCCAACGCGGCCAAGACGGCCAGAACGGCTCGCCGGGCCAAGAGGGCACGGTCAACAGCGCCACCGAGTGAGCGAGTGCTTGCCAGAACCAATCTTTACTCTTGGACCCAACTTCAGACGGGCCCTGGCCGCTGCAGTCCAGCGGCCTCCCGACTCCAGACGTCAGACTTGATACCAATTGCCGCAGTCCGGACTCCGGACTCTGGATCTTCTGGATCTAATGACTAAAGCCCTCGGAACCACTCGGGCCGCAGCTCGATCTGCCCAGACAGGGCGGCGTCGAGGACGGTCAGGATGCGTTCCCGGTCGTGGAGCAGCCGACCCGAGAGGGGCAAATAATTCGAAGCGTGGTTGGTGCGGAAGACCGCGTCGGTGGGCCGGGACTGGTCGACGATGGTGCGCAGCTCCTGCAGTAGGCTCATTATCTCCGGCAACACGAACTTGCCGCGCTCTTGCAGCGTCGCGATGGGCGTCCCAGGGACGACGGTGAGCGTGAGTGCGGCGAGGAACTCGGGGTCCATGGCGGTGATCAGCTTGGCGGTGCCCTCGGCGTGCTCGACGGTGCGGTCCTCGCCGCCGGCTCCGAGCAGCGTGATGACGCTGATTTGCATCCCCGCCGCGTGCGCCTTCTGCGCGGCCTCGACGTGCTCTTCGAAGGTGCCGCCCTTGGCGATGCGCTTCAACGTCGTCGGATCGCCGCTCTCCGGGCCGAGATAGAGCAGCTTCAGTCCCGCTTCGCTCAAGGCCCGCAGCTCCTCGGGGGTCTTCTCGAGCAGGTTCTTGGCGGTCGCATAGCAGGACGCGCGTTGCAGGCCGTTGAGCACCGCGAAGGCGCGGTGCAGGAGGGCGAGCCAGTGCTCAGTGGGCATGACGAGGGCGTCACCATCGGCGACGAAGAGCTTCTGGACGTCGCCATAGCGCTGGCCGGCGCCCTCGAGGTCCTGCAGGGATTCGTGCAGGTCGCGCACGCGAAAGGCCTTGTCGCGGTACATGTCGCAGTACGTGCAGTGGTTGTGGGAGCAGCCCACGGTCGCCTGCAAAATGAGGCTGTAGGCCTCGCTCGGCGGTCGAAACATCCTTCCTTCGTAGCGCATGGGGACTCCTCGAGCGTGGCCTCAGCCCGCGAATAGTTCGTGGAAACGGGCGAGAAAGAGCGCCTTGGCGACGTCCGGGCTCATGGGGTCGATAGGGATGGTCAGCGGCGCGCACGTCAAGAGCCAAGGGTGCGGCGGCGTGGACATGAGCTGGTCGAGCTCGGTGGCCAGCAGCTGGTCGTCGGCGAGCCTGACTGCGGCTTGGACTTCGGCCGAGTGGTCCGCGAAGAAGCGCCTCGCGACGACATTGGCCAGGTGCTCTTCGACCATCTGGAAGTCTTCGAGGATGGCCTTGATGGGCCTGACGACGTCGCCGACGTAGGCTTCCGCGGCGTCGTGCAGCAGGCCCCAACGAGCGGCGGCCAGCGAGGTCTCCTCACAGACCTGAGAGACGAGCACGCTGTGTTGCGCCACCGAGTAGAACGCCCGGCAGTGGCCATTGAAGCGGCAGATCATGGAGAGGGAGTGGGCGATGTCCTCGATGTCGATGTCCTCGACGTCGGGATCGAGGGGAAAGAACTGCTTTCCCGAGTAGGTCTGTGTCCACGGTCCGCGATCCATTCGGGGCTCCATCGATAGGGTTTCGCGAGGTTTCGCGAGGTTTCGCGAGGTTTCGCGAGGTTTCGCGAGGTTTCGCGAGGTTTCGC
>PFUG01000515.1 GCA_002789955.1 Deltaproteobacteria bacterium CG_4_9_14_3_um_filter_63_12
CGACGACTGCACCCTCGGCGTCGACGCCTTCGGACCGGCCTCCGACGTGACCCCCGCCAACGACGGCGCCGACACCGACCAAGACGGGCTCTGCGACGCCGGCGACGCCGACGACGACAACGACGGGGTCACCGACGCTGCCGACCTCTCCTCCCGCGACCCTGACCTGTGCGGCGACAGTGATCTGGACCTCTGCGACGACTGCGCCGTCGGCGTCGACGATCTCGGCCTCCGCAGCGATTCCAAGCCCGAGGACGACGGCGCCGACCGAGACCACGACGGGCTCTGTGACCTGAGCGACACCGACACAGATAACGATGGCCTCTCCGACACCGTTGAATCCCTACTCGGCACCGACCCCTACGACGCGGACAGCGACGACGACGGCGCGCTCGACGGTGAAGAGCCCAACTACTCCGGCGACAACGACGGCGACGGACTCATCAACGCCCTAGACATCGACAGCGACAGCGACGGCCTGCTCGATGGCACCGAGCTTGGTGTCGGCGATCCGCACCCCGACACCAACAACGAAAACGGCGGCTTCATCCCCGACTCCGACCCCAAAACCACCACCGATCCCCTCGAGCCTGACTCCGACCAAGGCGGCGTGCCCGATGGCGCCGAAGACGCAGACCACGACGGCCTCGTCGACGACGGCGAGAGCGATCCCAACGACCCGACCGACGACCTCACCCCACTCGACTCCGACCACGATCGCGCCACCGACGCCGAAGAGGGCGCCGCTGGCACCGACCCTTACGACGCCGACAGCGACGACGACGGCGTCCTCGACGGCGAAGAGCCAAACTGGAGCACCGACGCCAACGCCGACGGCCGCATTAACGCCCTCGACCCCGACTCCGACAACGACGGCCTCTTCGACGGCACCGAGCTCGGCGTGACCTCTCCCAACCCCGACACCGACCTCGCAGCTGGCACCTTCGTCGCCGACTCGGACCCCAGCACCACCACCAGCCCCATCGACTTGGACACCGACAACGGCGGCGTCCCGGACGGCATTGAGGACGCCAACCGCAACGGACGAGTCGACGACGGCGAGCTCGACCCCAACGACCCCAGCGACGACCGCCGAATGCTCTTCGCGATCGTCGACGACGGTCCCATCGTCCTCACCCCCGTCACGCCCGACCAACCCGCTCAGGACGCGGCTCTGGACTACATCCTCGTCGACACGGAGTGCGCCTGCTCGACGGTCGAGCGCTCCGCCGGGCAACCCTGGGGAACCTTCCTCGTTTCGTCGGGCGTCCTCGTCCTCCTCGTTGGCTTGCGAAGACGCAGTTGATTCCTGGCTCCCCCGCGCACCCCCACCGCCATCCGCTCCCCGCGCACCCCCACCGCCATCCGCTCCCCGCGCCCCCAACCGCCATCCGCTCCCCAGGTTCCGAAGCCTGAGTTCAGTCCGACGGAAGCTGGCTAGAATCGAGCAGGTCCTTGACGGCTTCGTAGGGGGCTCGGTGGTCTGGAAACGGGAAGCCGGTTTCGGCGAGCCAGCGGCCGCACTCTTCGAATTGGGCTTTGACGTGCGCTTCGTTGGGCATCATTCGGTAGTAGGACCAGCCGGTGAAGAGGCGGACGAACTGGGCGCCGCCGGATACCCGACCTGTGGTCCAGTAGGTGATGGCGAGGTCCATGGCGTAGCCGCGCAGCTCCCAGTGGGTTCGCCAGGGCGAGGGCCACGGCAGCGCGGCAAAGAGCGCGGCGAGCGCCCACCAGGTCAGCGGGAACCACGGCGCCAGCACAGCCAGGAGTGCGACCGCGGCGAAGACTTGGGGCAGGAGGTAGGAGAGCGGGAAGACGATTGGGCGACGCTGGGTGTCTTCGAGGTGTACCAGCTCGTGCGCCAAGGTTTTCCAGGCCAAGCCTGGGTGGTCTTCGACGTAGGAGCGGGTGGGGAAGTAGACCCGCGGATAGAGCGTCGTAGTGAAGCGGGTGAGGTAGTCCGGAACGAAGGGCTTCAGAAAGATGGCGAGCATTTTCTGACCGGGGTCTTCAGCCTTGAAACGGACCTCGAAGCCGGGGACGCGCTCGGCGCTGAGGGCGCACATGGCGTCGTAGAGCCCGCGGTCTCGAAGGTCTTTGGTGGTCTCGGACACGTCGTCACTGGCCATTGAATTCTATTGCCTCGCTTGCCCAAGACTGATTATTGCTTCCCTTCGTTACGTTGCGGAGCGAAAAATCGTTCGTCCGCTCGGCAATATTGGATTCTATTGCCTCGGTCGTCGGCTCGGCAATTATGGGGTCCCGTTGGAGCGCTCTTGCGCTACGGCCGCAAACTTGCCCGTGATCGACGAATGTTTGCGCGTGCCCTGAGTGCGCCCAGGACGCGCCTCGAGGCCGAGGCGTTGAGCCTCGAGGAGCTCGCTGCGTTGCAGTTGTCGGCGGCACTTGGCCATGTGTTCTTCGATGGTCTCGGCCAACGTCTCCTCGTCCATGGGCAAGAGCAAGTGCCGGTCGGTGCCGCAGAAGTTGACGGCGGCCTCGAGCATCTGTGCGTTGAGCTTCGCGGAGACCAAGATGCGCTGGGTCGTCGGCAGCTCCCTGAGCGCGTTGAGGAGGGTCACCTGAAGAATGACGTGGAGATCGCCGAAGATGACGACCCACGGCAGCTTCGCGTGGCCGAGCTTCACAGATTCCGCCGTGGCGCGGGCCTTCTCTCGGTCGAGCACCAAGACCCGGTAGTGGGCGGTGGCCTTGACGAGGCGAGCGACGTGGGTGTCGTCGAGGGCGGGATCTCCGGCCAGAATCCAGACGCTGGGATACTTCGAGATGAGGGACTGCCCGGGCATCTTGTTCGAGGTGCCCGTGGCCTGCGTCGAGAGGCGCGACATGGAGGGGCCGACGAGCGCCGCGTCGTGGGCCTTCTCGACGACCGGCTCGAGGGCCTCGAGAAACTCGTTGGCGCTCAGGTAGCGTTCGTTCGGGTCGACGCGCAGTGCTCGATCGAAGACCTCGATCATCTCCATGCGCAGCAGCGAGAGGCGATCGAAGCGAGGAGCCTTCACGTCGACGTCGGTGTCGTCGGTGGCGGAGAAGGCGACGCCGACCGTGCAGCGGTAGAGGAGCGAGGCCGCGCTGTAGAGGTCAGAGCGAGCGCTGGGCGGTTCACCCGCCAGGACCTCGGGGGCCAAGTAAGGAGTGCAGGTCATCCGAGCCTCCCGAACCAGCCGGCTCCAGCGGTTCGGGGCAATGCAGGCCTCGATGCCATAGTCGACGATGGTGAGGTGATCGGGCATCCCCTCGTGTTGGGAGAGATGGAGCGACTGAGGACTCAACTGTCGGTGAAGGATGCCGTTTCGGTGGGCTTCGGCGAGGGCTCCCAAGAGCTGCTGGGCGAGCCGCAGAATCTGTGCGGTTTGGAGGGATTCGACCCGGCGCAGCGCCGACTCCAGTGTCTCGCCCACGACGGTTTCGAAGACAAAGTAGGGTCCGTAGCTGCCATCGATGGTCGCAGCGCCGGCGTCAAGCAACCGGCAGTTGTTGGGGTGGCGAAGGGCCGCCAAAGCTGCCGCCTCGTTGCGAAAGCGGTGGCTGACCTCCTCCTGGTCGGAGATGAGCTGCCGGATCGAGACGTAGCGACCTAGATTGCCCTGCCGGGCCATGTACGTGCGGACAAGGACGCTGTCCTCGAGCCTCTCGAGGAGCTCAAATTCCTTGTTGTTGAGATCATCGAATCTCATTGTGTCTCGTCGTGGGTTGCGAATCCTGCGCGGCACACACAAAAATAGACAACCCGAGTCTTCTGCCCCCGCAGGGTCACCCCTGCGCGCAGGGTAGCGCAGTGAGACAATCCGTCCTCAACCGCGCTGAAGAAGGGTCACCCCTGCGCGCAGGGTAGCGCATTGCCAGGAAACGAGCCACGCCTGTTTCGTTGCCCCTTCGCCTCATTTGGATTCCATTACCTCGGCCGATTTTCGCTTCATTTCGATAAGTTGCACAGCGAATCGGTTTTTCGCTCGGCACTTCCCACTCTTCGAATCCCGCTCAAAGAGGCCCTATGTCCCACTCCATTCTCATTACGCAGTGCCTGCAGAACGACTTCGTGGCGCCGCTCAACGCCCACGAGCCGCTGCCCAATTTACTTCACGTGGGTTGGCGCGAGAGCACTCGGTTGCTGGGCGAAGAACCCAGCATGGGACCGCTGGCGAACTTCATGAACTGGGTCGCCCGGCAGGGGGATCACGAGCGGCTCGCTTCGAGCCGCCTCGGTTCTGGGCAACGTGCGAAATCCCATGGACTGGCGCTGATCCACATCAAAGACAGCCACGATGCCCATGACGCGCGGCAAAGAGGCCACCTCGAGATGTTCGGTGCCCACTGCGTCGAAGGCACAATCGGAGCTGAGCTGATCCTGGGCCTGGATGAGAACGCCGCCGCACACGTGGTGCGCTGCACCGACCTCAACGACTTCATCGACAGCGAGCTGGAGCAGGTCATCGCCGCTCTGAGCGACGGAGACGACGTCCGCGTCGGCGTGATCGGGGTGTGGACCGAAGCCAAGGTCAGCTTTTTGCTCTACGAGCTGCGAACCCGTTGCGGCATCCGCAACCTAGCGACCTGCAGCGCGCTGACCGCGTCCGCGTCTCGAGCGCAGCACTTCAACGCGTTGGGACAGCTGGAGAAGATCTTGGGTGTGGAGGTCTTCGACTCGATCGGAGGCTTCGCGGAGTGGCTCGTGCCCAGGTCCGGCGCGCCCACCATCGCACCCAAGAGCTCGTCGCGTGGGGCCGGAGTGCGAGTCGACCTGAGCCTCCCAATCGACGCCACGGCCCTCGACGAAGCCGAGCACGCGCTGCTCTCGACCCTCTACCGCGAGAGCGCCCACGTCGAGCTCAGCCCTCTTTCCGGTGGCTTCTCGGGCGCCAAGGTCTTTCGCGCCTCGAGTCGCGATTCGTTAGGGCATCGCGAGGCTCCATCGGTCGCCAAGATTGGGCCGCGTGAGCTGATCGCCAAGGAGCGCGCCGCGTTCGAGCGCATCGAGTCTATCCTGGGCAACAACGCCCCGTCGATCCTGAGCTTCGTCGACTTCGGTGCGCAGGCTGGGATCAAGTACTCCTATGCCGCCATGGGCAACGGCGAGGTCACTCCCTTCAAGAAGCTCTACGAGGGCGGTGGCTCGCAGGAGACCCTCGAGGTGGTCCTCGACGCGGTCTTCGGAGACATCCTCGGCCGCTTCTACTCCGCCGCGACGTACGAACGACTGCCGCTGCTCGAACACTACGCCTTCTCCTCCAAACACGCCGATTCGGTGCGCGGGCGCGTTCGCGCGTTGCTCGGCGCCCAGGCCGATGCGTCCATGCTCTCCATCGGAGCGTGGTCGGCAAACAACGTCGCCGACTTCTACTCCGAGATCCTCGACAGCATCGAGCCCGGCGCCGACTACCACTACGTCTCCTACGTCCACGGCGACCTCAACGGCGCCAACATCCTCGTGGACGCCGGCGGCAACGTCTGGCTCATCGACTTCTTCCACACCGCTCGCTCCCACGTCCTTAAAGACCTCATCAAGTTCGAGAACGACCTGCTCTACATCTTCACGCCCCTGCAGGACGAGGGCGACCTCGTCGAAGCCCTGCAGATCACCGACGCCTTGGCGCAAGTTGAGGATCTGCGTTCGCCGCTGCCCGCGCTCACCCTCAGCCGTCCAGCCCTGCGGAGAGCCTGGACGACGCTGACTCGCCTGCGCACTTTTATGGCCGAGCTCTGCCAAGATGACCGAGATCCGCTCCAGGTCGCCATTGCGGCCCTGCGCTACTCGGCCCACACTCTGAGCTTCGACGAGTCTTCGACGCTGCAGAAGCTGTGGGCGCTGGCGTCGTCGTGCCGCCATGCGGAGCGCATCGAACGAGAGCTGGTCGGGCAGCGAAAGTTGCGCCTGGACTGGCTGCGTCATCCGACGCTAAAAGGCGACTGGCTCGCCATGACGTTGTGTCCCGGTCGGCGCGACCGCGGTCGCTCCCTGAAGAGAGACCTCGAGGTCTGCCGACAACAAGGCGTGGAGCAGCTCTACTGCTTGGCGACCGACGAGGAGCTCGAAGAATACGGGGTCGGCAATTTGGCACAGGAGTGTCGACGTTTTGGGCTGCGTTTTGCGCAACGGGCGATCGCCGATCAAGGGGTCCCAGCCCTCGACGCCGCGCAGGCGTGGGTTCAAGAGCTGCTCGAAGACGAAGCGGCCGGCCGCCGAGTCGTCTTGCACTGCATCGCAGGCCTAGGCCGCACCGGGACGATCGCCGCCTGCGTCCTGCGCGCCAAGGGATTGACTGGCCCAGAGGCCATTGCCGCGGTGCGTGCCTCACGCTCGCCGCGAGCCATCGAGACGGAGGTGCAAGAGCGTTTCGTCGATGCCTTTGCAGTCCCAGTCGGCGATTTTCACGAATGAACGTCGGTGCGGTCCCCGACCTCGGTCCAGCCTCAGGCCTCAGGCCTCAGGCTGGGATGCGAGAGGCACGCGGATGTGATTTTCATTGCAGCCACCCTGAGACGCCGCGCGTCATCCAAGAGGTGAGAAAAGCTTTGAGACAGGCCCAGGGCAACGCCCTGGGCATCGGCCCCTCGGGGGCCGAACAATTACCAGCCCCAGGCGGAGCCTTGGGCAAACAGCGTCTTATGAGAGCCGATTTCCATGGCAGCCACCTTGAGACGCCGCGCGTCATCCAAGAGATGAGAAAACCAAGAACCCGACTCACCGTTGCCACCCTGAGCTCACGACGAGACAGCTCCTTACCTCAAACCCTCTGCGCCTCGGCCGCCCTCTGCGCCTCTGCGTTAAGATCGAAGCAATATCGACAACATCCCGCTCGAACCCGGCGATTTTCATAGCAGCGGCGAGAGGCGAGGGGGCACAGAGCACGATCTCGAAACCCAGGGGTACAAGAAACCGAGCCAACATGTGGGACATGCACCGCAATGCACCGAATACCCCCGCTTGTTGACCTGGGACGGGATATGGTCTTTTCTGCGCTTGTCCATGACAGATTTGGGTCGTCGCCAAGTGCAGGGGCTCGATGGTCTGGACACCGAGCTGACACGTCAGGTACGGGCGGCAAGGGGGCGTTGGTCATCATGGGTCCGTGGCCGAAGAGGTGAGCGGCCAGGAGAGCCATGCAAACCCGAGACGTTGCGAGCAAGCTGCGAGCACACCCTGTCATCATCACGAAGCGAACGCGGAACCGGTGAAAGCCGGATGAGGACGCCATGGAGGCACCTCGATGTCCATTGTATTGATTTCAGCCGCCTTGTTGCTCGTTGCGATTGTCGTCGCGGCGCGTGGCCGATCGAATCGCCGAAAGGAACGCCGCTCGGGCGAGCTCGAGCAGGACATGGAGCCGCTTCGGGACGAGATCGACGAGTACTGGGGAAGCTCGCTGCCGTCGAGCCCGGCCGGGGTGCCGTTGTGGGAGGCAGAGCCGCCTGCCGCCGAGGCCAAGGGTCGCTCCGGCGCTCAGCAGTCACGCCCAGCGCTCGACCGGATGAAGGCCTCCTCGCCGGCTGAGCAGGCGGTGGGGGATCGCGCCTGTCGCCTCGGGCTGGCTTTCCTGCGTTCCCTATCGACGCAAAACCACGGGCTGCCGGGGCTGGAGTCGGCGCGCGCAGCGGGGCTCTTCGAGCAGGCGTTGAACCTGCTGCAGCGTCGCAATCCGACGCGTGTCTTCGGGCACGGCGCGGTGTTGCAGAAGCTGGAGGCCCATCGGTACTTGCTTTTCGAGCCCATGGACGAGCGCGTCTACGGCGTCGATTCGGTCTTGGGGCAAATCCACGCGACGGTGGGCGACGTCTCGACCTTGACTGTCGTCGTCGGCTTGGGCCCGGACCGGGACTGTGCAGAGTCGAGCTTCCTGCAGAGCTTGGTGAAGCACTTCAACGTGCCACCGCAGTCCCTCTTCATGTTGGAAGAAGACGAGATGTTCTATACCCACGAAGAGCTCGAGAAGAACTACGCGCCGCCGTGCCTAGAGTTGAGCTGTCTGCCAGAGTCGTTCTTCGACGAGATCTTGACCTACGCCCAAGACGAGCTCGACGCGGGTCGGCCCGAGGCGACTCTGCGTACGATCGGCCGCATGGCGGGGGCGCTCTGGGAGCGGTCTCAGCGTGGTGAGTTCGACCCGCTGCTGCTGGCTCAGGCCCTGAACCTGCTGGGGTCGGCCAACCGCGCCGTGCTCTGCCTCGACGAAGCGATCACCTGCTTCGACACCGCGCTGCAGATGCTCAAGCACGTCCAAGACTACGAATCGGTGCAGATCGTGGAGTGCAACCTTGGGACGACCTTGCTGCACTACGGCAAGAGCCACCCAGAGGTGCTGACCAAGGCGACCAAGCATTTGCAATTCGCTACCCAGCTCGACCCTGAAGACGTCGTCGCCTGGCATGCGCTGGGTGAGGTGTTTACAGTTCGGTACGACTTCGAGCGCCGCAGCAGCTTGTTGGGTCGCGCCGAGCACGCCTACGGCCGAGCGCTTGGGTTTGGGCGTGATCGGGAGACCCAGAGCGCCTTGCTGCGGATCGAGAAGCTCAAGAAGCTCGCCCGGAGCACTGAGTTTCCAGCGGTCTCGGCGAGCGGCGCCTTGGAGCTCGCCCACGAGAACGAGCTCTCGAGCGAGCTCAAGTCCGTCGAGAAGTGAGGCCGTCAATGGCAGGGCGCAGCGCGCTGCGCCCCTACGCGACGAGTCGGTGAGTTGGCAGGGCGCAACGCGCTGCGGCCAAGGGGACACGAGACAAGAGGCCGTCGCGGCCTCAGCTTTCGAGTTCATAGACGCCGCGGCCGCTCTTCTCGAGCTTCCCTTCTCGCGCCCACCTCCCCAACGAATTGTAGATGCGGGTCTTGGAGCCTTCGCTGTCGTCGTAGCCCTGCTCGATGAGGATGTCGATGATGTCGCTGGCCTTCATGGGCCCTTGACCGCCCATGACCCCTTCGATGTCGCTCCACAGCGAGCCGCGCTTGCGGTCGCCACTGCCGTGTGGGTTCGCAAAGGCGGATGGTTTCGGGACGTTGCCCGGTTTGGAGGCTGGCGCCAAAAACCCACGCGCGTCCGCGATGCCCAGGAACGCTTCCGCGCCGGCCAGGCGATTCATGAGCTCTTCGCGCTGAACCTCGAGGACTCGGATGCTCTCCTCGAGGTCATGGAGGCGCGAGCGCAGATGTTCGTAGGCTTGGAGTAGGACCTCATCCCAATCCTCGTTGCGAAGATCGGCCCCCAACCAGGCATTGCCACGATTTGTGGTGGCTGCTCGGGGGGGGGCTGGTTTCCTATTTCCCGGCGGGGGCGTTCGTCTCGCCATCGCGGCTGCTCCTCGGATCGATAGAAGTCGCAGGGTCTACATGGGTCAGCGCTCTCGCATTGCGGCCATCTGCGCAGACTCCAGCCCCAAGGCGTAGCTCCTGGGTGGGTCTAACGACGGACAGCCAGCAAATGAATTTCGCTGCATGTTCACTCCACGAATCTACTGGAGTTTCCCTCTGATGGACAAAATCGAGGGGTGCGCCAAGGGCGTGACTTCTGGCGGTGATTCTCACTCGTGTCTCGCGCTGTCGCGACGCTTCGGTTTTCGGTAGATTGCGTCGCCCACGAACCCAGAGGCATGGAATCTCCAATGACCCCCCTCACTGTGATCGCCCTCCTGCTCTTCGTTGCGTCGGTGTTCTTCGCTCGCTCACAAGAGAGAACGGCGTTCAATCGGCTCTCGACCACTCACCAGCGCAGCCTGGCCAAGGCACAGCCCGGCGGCGTGGCGTCGCTGATCGCGATTGTGCTCGGCATCTTGGTCTATGTTCTGGCCAAGAAAACCTACCCCGAGTCCCGCTGGCCTGCCTTGGGTTTCGTGCTCTTCCTGCTGGTCTTCTACAGCGTGATCTCAGCCATCCACCTCAAGAAGCTCAAGCAGCTCAACATTGAAGCGGCCTACGTCAAACGCCTCGTGGTGGGACGAGGGGTTCAGGCGGT
>PFUG01000464.1 GCA_002789955.1 Deltaproteobacteria bacterium CG_4_9_14_3_um_filter_63_12
GGCGGTCGGACGCGGTTCCACGTCGTGGGTTCGGGCGGTCGGACGCGGTTCCACGTCGTGGGTTCGGGCGGTCGGACGCGCGACCCAGCGCTCAGCACTGGGCTACTTCCAGGGACGGCCCCTTCAGGGCCGACGCCCAGGGTGAGGATGTGCTGGAAGGTCTGATGGCCACAAATCTGGGCGGGAGGTGACATACCGCACACCTCGAGCCGTGTCGAAGCCGCCGAGGGCAAAGCCCTAGGCATCGGCTCCTCGGAGCCGATCGGCCACTCGGGGCCGAACATTCCCCGGCACAAGGCGTAACCCTGGGCGCCCGAAGTGTAACCTTGGGCAGTCGCGGCTTCGGATCGCTGTTGACAGCCCTTGATTCCTCGCTAGTCTCACAAGTATACCACATGTGGTTATGGGTAGGTCGCGAACGTACCCGCGACTAAACTTCTGCCCAGTTCGCCATGTGCGGACCCATCATTGGCGACAGTCTACGGGTCAATGTTTCTGTCTGCGGCCAACAGCGCTGACTTCGTAAGACCGGCGCAGCGGTCAGCGATGAACTCGGAAGGGTCGGGTCGCACTGGTCCGATCCCTCCAGCGGAGGCGGTCATGAGCAAAGACGTAGCAGTCGAAACCACGAGTCGAGGTCTTGTTCGCTCCGGACGGCTTTTCTTGACGTCGGGCGTGTTCTTCATCTTGGGTGCGCTGGTCATGCCCTCCGCTGCGGGCACAGGCCCAGCGGTGTTGCTGGCCATGTTGGGCGTCGGGTTTGGTTTGATCGCGGTTCACCAGCTGCGAGAACTGCAGTTGGATCGTGCGTTGGAGGCTGTGGCTCCAGTCTCGATGTTTCCTGCTCAAATCGAGGGGGACTCTGCAGAGATCCCCATTTTCGAGGACCACCGAGTGGGTCGCGAGAGACGGACAGGGCGCGAACGTCGTGTGAAAGAGTTGGGAGCGCCGCGCGCCGAACGCCGCATGACAACAGACCGGCGAGTGGGCAATCGTCGCTTCCCATATGAGGGCTTCGTGCTCGAGGGTCTCTAGGCGCTGTTCGGCGCGACTCTCTGGGGTTGGGGACATCATGGGCAACACCAGCAAAGACTCATGGAAGCTCCAAGAGGAGTTTCTCGGTGACCTCAACCTGGGGGCCGCGCTGATGACTGTCGGCGGCGTGCTGGTGGTGGCGGCGCTCATCATGCCTGCGCACTTCAGGGCCGGACTCTTCCTGTTGTTCTGGGTGACGGGTCTAGCCATCTTCATCATGGGGCACGGCTTGCGCCGGATTGGAACCATGAAGAAGGAGGCGTTCGAAGCCGAGCACCGGGCCAGAAGCAGCTATGCCGAAAACAGAGCGAGCCGCGAACGACGGCAAAGTGGCGAGCGCAGGCTGGCCGACTCGCGGCTCGTCGGCCATCAGCTCGTGGATCGCCGCAGCGGTATCGACCGGCGCCAACTCAATGCCCGTCGAGTGGAGGATGCCGTCTGAGGGAACGACCAGCGCGAGGGAGGTCGAGACCATTGTCGGCGCTCAGCCACGGCTGGCGAAGACCTGAGTAGGCCCGTCCGGAAATGCCCCATCTGCGGCGTCGCCTTCCTCCCTCGCTCCTCGGCGTACCGGTGTCGAGACCATTGTCGGCTCTCAGCCACGGCTGGCGAAGACCGGGGTAGGCCCGTCCGGAAATGCCCCATCTGCGGCGTCGCCTTCCTCCCTCGCTCCTCGGCGTACCGGTGTACGCCTGCGTCGCCCGGCCGTCGGCTCCTTGAACCTTGGGAATTTCCGAACGGGCACTCAAAAGATGTCCTTTGGGAAGGGTTGCGCGATTCGCTGAGATCGCTGGAAAATGCGACCGAACTCTCAAATTTCAAGATGGACTCTAGGTAGCGGCGGCCGGCGGCCGCACTGAGCCTACGGCGGCAAGCTCTTTGTGCGCTGGATGCAGAGCAAGCTTCGAGCGTTTTAGCCTTTCGACATCGAGACCCCGACCTTGCCGACGACCTTGCCGCTGTCGAGCCGTTCGAACCCCTTCTTCACCTCGTCGAACGGGACCGATTCGCCAGCGACCTTGATCTTGCCAGCGGCGATCCAGTCGGCGAGCTGGGCGAGGTCGGCCGGAGTCGACTTCACGATGATGACGTCGCAAGACCGAGAAGAGACGGCAGCGCGGAGCTTTCCCGTCAGCAGCCCGAGGCTGGGCAGGGTCGTCATGAAGCGGCCCGTTTTCGTAAGGAGCACCCCACACTCGGCGAACGAGCTGGTCGCGGCCGCGTCGAAGATGGCGTCGAAGGGTCCGGGCAGCGCCTTGATAGACGTTGTCTTGTAGTCGATCACCTCGTCCGCGCCCATCTCTCTGACGGCGGCCGCCTTAGCTGCGCTGCAGGTGGCGACCACAGTGGCGCCCAACTCCTTGGCGACCTGCACCGCGAACGAGCCGACGCCGCCCGAGCCACCGTTGATGAGCACGCGCTGACCGCGGGTGACTCGCAGCTTGTCGCGCAAGCCCTGCAGCGCCGTCGCCCCGGCGGTTCCCAGCATCGCCGCGTGCAACATAGAGACCCCCTCCGGTTTCTTTGCGATGGAGTCGGCTTTGGCGGCCACCTGGCCGGCCAAAGTGCCCGCCGAGTTCGACGGGGAGTAGGGCAGGAAGCCAAAGACCTCGTCGCCCACAGCAAACCCGGGGTCGGCGCTCTCGATGACAGTGCCAGCGAAATCGTAACCAGGGATCAACGGCTTGACGTTCTTGTGCAGGAAACGCCCCGTGAGCTCGCCGCCAACGACCCTCAGGTCCGCCGAATTGAGCGAGGCGGCATCCACGGCGACGAGCACAAATCCTTTCTCGAGGAGGGGGGCTTCGGCCTCGCCGAACTCACCCTTGGCATAGCCTGCACCCATCTGCGAAACTTGAAACGCGCGCATTGAACTCTCCTGAAGTGACGACGGTATGATGGTCAGGTCAATAGCGACGAACTGCGCTTCGTGCAACGTCTTGGTCACGAATCATCGCGAGCGAGGGACGCGAGGTAGGTTTTGCCCAGGTCTGGACGCCCATCGGCGCTGCTGCAGCCCATCCTTCTTGGGTCGGCGGCAGCGTCTGGTGTTCCCAGGTCCCGAGATTGACATCTGCCAGACCTGGGCGCAGGTTCGCTTCCGGCGGATTACCCCCGACGTCGGTTGAGTCCGCGGCGGCTGGCCCCCAGGAGCAGCAGCATAAACCAGCACGCCTCGGGCCAAGAGGGCCGGGAGCGGCGCATCGCACAGCCGCATGTGTTCTCGCTTTCGGTTGGCGACGTGACGGTGGGTTCGTCGAGCGCTGATGGAGGCAGCAGAGCGGCGACGGGTTGCGGTCGTTTTACCGCCCCATGCGCTCCGCCAAAGCACGCGGCAGCCGGCAGAGCGGCAGCAAAGTTAGGGGGCTGGTAAGGTGTCGCGGGCGGCCAGAGCGGGCCGTCGCAGCTCGTCGCGGCGGCATCAACGATGATGAAGACCGACTCGAAGTGGTCCCCAACCACGACGCTGCGAACCACGCTTTCCTCACCCGTGACGATCCGCACGGTGTACGTGCCCGGGCCCGGAACAAACCGGTGAAACCGGCCATCACGGCAACGGCTGGTCCACTGCTCGCCTGCATGCAGCTCGATCTCGTCGATGGAGACGACGGCGACGACCGGCTCTCCGCTCCGGTTGACGAGACGTCCGCTGATGCCGGGCCCTATCGAGCGGCGCAACAAGCCGATCCAAGATTGACGCACGGCATGCACGGCCGTGCGCCGCTCATCGAGCTTGATCGGGCTCGACGGTGAGCCTTCGACCAGCAAAGCGACACAGCCGGTCTCGTGCCGCAACCAGTCCTGGTCGGTGCCGTCGACAGTGTAGAGGTTGCGGCGCACGTCATAGACCCGTTTGTCGAGCCACGAGGGCATGCCCTCGGCGACGGACTCCGCGACGCTCCACGCCTCGTTCGGCGTAGGGCTCTCCACGTCCTCGGTGGTGTAGGGGGCAAGGATCGCGATGTTTCCAATGTGATAGGAGATGGAGGCCAGGAAATGCTCACTGCGGGCCAGCGCCATGACCGCCTGGGTCTCGGGTTCGGAACCTGGAGAGGCGCCGCGATACCACGCATGCACAGGCCGTGAGCGGCTGCCCTCTTCGCCGGTCTCGCCCCAGCGGAAGGGGTAGTTGCGGTTGAGATCGACCCCATCCTCGCGCTGAACCTGCCCGTCCCCATTGGTGTCGAGCCCATTCTTGCGGCCCATTCGCTGAGACACCTCCATGTGTGCGGCGTAACCATCGGGGTTAACCACCGGCAAACACCAGATGGCGAAGCGATCGAGCCAGTCCGAGGTCTCTGGAGCGTCTCGGTTTTCGAGCAAGGTGCGGATGGCGTCCAAGGTGAAGTTGACCGACAGCGGCTCGTTTCCGTGGTGAGCCGAGTTGAGCAAGATGGCGGGTTTGCCAGCGGGATCGCCGCGCGAGAGCACCAGAGCCTGAATGGGCCGCCCCTGGTGGGTCACCCCCAGTTCTACGAGCTGGGCCAGGTCGGGATAGCGGGCGGCATAGTGCTTCAAGAAGCGCTCCGTGCCTGCCGGAGAGAGGTAGGTCAGCCCGTCCAGCGCGTCTGAGGAGAGGTCGGCGCCCTCGAGGTACTTGAAAGGCGTCTCGGTGACCACACCACGGACCCGTGTCTGGCCGCAATGCAGTCGCCGCCACTCCTGCGCGGAGACCTCGAAGACCCGGCTGCTGCCCTGTTCTTCGACCAGCCGACCGTTCACGACGCGCGCATCTCGGGCGTTCAGTGGCTCCTCTCCAGGTTCCTCATCGAGAGCCATGACGCGCGACGTCTTCTTGTCGACCCTTACGAAGAGCTTCGAGTTGGCGATTGGGACTGGCAGCTCAGCGACGCACGGGTCGACCAGCTCCATCGCTGCGACGTGGCCTTTCGCGGCGCGCTTGACGGGGACGAAGGCTCCCCAAAACCCTGCGGAGAGCTCGGCGTCAGCGGCGAGCATGAGTGTGGCTCCTCGTTTGGAGTCAGGGTCGAAGATCCAGACCAACAGCGAGCCCCCCGTAGATATGGCGAAGACCTCGATGACGTCGGCCTTCTTGAGGTTTGGCATGGCCTCGAATTCAGTCAGCGGGGTGATGTCGGAGGCGGAGGGTCCGGTCACGGCTTCGAGTCGGGCGCTGCCACGATGAAAGTGGACGGCGAGCCCGCTTCCACGCTGCGGATCGAATCCGACCAAGAGACCAAAATCCAAGCCGGCGTCGGCGCTCAAGCGGGCACGCAGCGCGGAGGTCTTAGCGCCCTCGACGACCCAGTAGCGCAGGCGCTTCGTTGAGTCCGACGGAGGAATCAAGCCCGACTCGCCGAGGCTCCACTCGCCCTCGACTCGAGGGCTTGGGGCACGCAGGAGTTCTTGGGCCTCGACCGAAGCCGATCCGAAAAACGACCCCATGAGGAACCCGACATTGAGGACGGACAGGCAGCCAAGGATGGCGGAGAGTCGTGTAAGCCCGGAGGGTTGCGCGCAGGACGCGCGCAGCAAGTGGGAAAGCATGCTCGACATGGGGTGGGTCTTTTGCGGGCCTGTTTCACAGGTCAGACGCGATAGATTTGGACGTTCTCGAGGATGATGTCAGACAGGGGCTTGTCGCCGCGGTTCGTGGGAACACGGGTGATCTTGCGAACGAGGTCGAGGCTGCCGTCGTTGAGCAGCTGCCCGAAGACCGAGTGCTTGCGGTCGAGCCACGGCGTGGGGACCTCGGTGATGAAGAACTGGCTGCCGTTGCTGTTGGGGCCCGAGTTGGCCATGGAAAGAACGCCAGGGGCGTTATGCAGAAGCTCGGGGTGGAACTCGTCCTGGAATTGGTAGCCTGGGCCACCAGTGCCACGCCCGAGTGGGTCACCAGCCTGAATCATGAAGTCCTGGATGACGCGATGGAAGATCGTCCCGTTGTAGAGGGGGCGGTTGGTTTTCTGTCGAGTGGTAGGGTCTGTCCATTCGATCTGCCCTGTTGCGAGCCCGACGAAATTTCCGACGGTGTTTGGTGCTTCTGTCTCGAACAAGACCAGGTTCAAGTCCCCCATCGAAGTCTCGAGTGTGGCTCTGAGCTCGCCCTGTCCCGAGACGTACACATACGAGAAATCCATCATCATTTCTTTTTCTCCTCGATCTTTTCGAGAGGGTTCATCTCGCCGCTAGGAGTTTCAAGTCGGCGTGGCTGGCGGCAGGGAGAGGAAGTGGACCTTTATTGCGCGAAGGCAATCGGCGTGTGCAAATCGAGTTAGAAGTAGGCTCGAAAATCGGTTGTCCGCTCGGCAATTTGGGATGGAACCGAAGTCAACAATGGGCGACTGATTGGGCATCATGCTTGCTCAAAACCACCACCGTAGTAGACTGATTCGGTCCTTTTATCACGTGGGGTCGCAATGAGAGTCGAGTGTCCTAAATGTAGTTCAGGCCACGAATTGACGGCGCAAGTTCCAGACGGCGGGATGAGCTACGTCTGTCCAGACTGCGACCACGTGTTTCATGTGGCGAAAGCGGCTGCATCGTCGTCGAAGTACTACGTGAGGCGGAGCTCTGGAAAGGTCCTCGGCCCGTTCCCCTCGCGCGTTGTCGAGCAGATGATTCGCTCGAAGCAGGTCGACGCGGAGTGTCAGCTCTCGACGGACTCGCAGGAGTTCCACAGCGTCAGCGAGTACCAAGACTATGCCGCGCTGCTCTCCGTGGAGTTCACGGGGAAAGGGGCCCGGACAACGGTGGCGCCGGACTTGCCAATTTCTGCGTCCAAGCGCCCTCGTCCCAACGTCCAGGACCTCTCGCTCGACGAGCTTCCGGTCTCGAAAGTGGATCAAAGCTGGGATATCGAGGAGTACGATCTGAGCTCGAGCACCGACTCGATCCCTGGTCTGTCCGCGGTGAAGATCGCCAAACCGCCGGCAGCCGCTGCGCCGGGCTTTGACCTTCCAGCGATGAAGTCGAAGCCACCAGCCCTCCCCAAGGTAGCCAAGCCTCAACCTCAAGCCGAGGCATCGGAGGATGGCCCGCTGCGTCCTAAGTCGATGTTCGATCTGCCGTCCGTGAAGAAGATGGGGCCGCCCCCGCCTTCTCTGCTCCAAGCCGCCCCGCAAATTCCAGGGAATCTCCCGACACCTAGCAGCGGCAACCTACCGGTGGCCCAGGGGAACCTCTCCGGCAGAGGCGATCTGCCGGTTTTGGGTGGGGGAAATCTGCCCGTTGCGGGTCGTGGCAACCTTCCGATGCCAGGAGGGGGGAATTTGCCCGTTCCTGGCCGTGGAAACCTTTCGGCTGGTGGCGGCAATCTCCCCATGCCTGGTCGTGGCAACCTGCCGGTTTCGAGTGGCGGCAACCTGCCAGTCTCGAGTGGCGGCAACCTGCCAGCCTCGAGTGGCGGCAACCTGCCGGTTTCGAGTGGCGGCAACCTGCCGGTCTCGAGTGGCGGCAACCTGCCGGTTTCGAGTGGCGGCAATCTGCCAGCTTTGGGTGGCGCTAACCTACCGATCTCCGGCGGCAATTTTCAAATGCCCGGCAGCAATCTCGGTGAAGGCTCGACCCCTACGCCCAACGCGCCCATCGCCCGATTCGACGACGCGACGCCAGTTCCGACCGCTCCAGTGAACTTGAGCCCCCGGTTGGATTCACCGAGCGCACCGCGGTTGCCGAGCACGGCCGCCGGGATCGTCGGAGGCTCGACCAAACCGCGACTCAGAGCCTTCGATGACAGCGGTTTCAACATAAAAGACGGCCCAGCACACACCGAGGTTCTCGGCAGCTTCATGATGCGAGCTGAGAAGGAGAGCAAGAACAAACTCCCAGTCATGGAGCAAAGTGACGTCCCGTTCCTGCAGGCGGGCTCTGGCAAGCACCAGGGGCTCCCCCTCATGGGGAAGGACGAGATTCCCTTCTTTGGCGGTGAATCAGGCCCCAAGGCGGACGATGATCTCTTTGGTGGCGATGGTTCCTTTGATGACGATCCCCTGGGCCTGGGCGGTGGCAGCGGCGGTGACAGCGGCGGCGGTGCGGGCGGCATAGACACCTTCGAAGCGCACGACCCACTCGATATTGGTAGACCGTCTCCGGCCTTTGATGACGATCCGCTCGGGCTCGACGAGCCCATGCCCAGTGTTTTCGGGAACCAGCAGCGCGAACAAGAGCAGTTCGAGCCGGACGACATCCCCCTGATCGGCGGCGAGGGAAGGCCAGGTTTAGCGTCGCTCGATGCCGAACGGGTCTCGAACTATGGGTACGAAGAGGAGCAGGAGCAAGAGCAGGAGGACGAAGACGTCTTTGAGCTCGACATTCCCGACCGACCGAAGGGCGACCGGGTCGAGGTCGAGCCGGAACCTCCAGCTGTCGTCCCCCAAACGCCGAAGGGTAAGGCACCGCGCGCACAGGCGAAGCGTGGAGGCCTCAAGACGGCTCTCATCGCGTTGCTCTTGGTCGTCGTCGTCGTGGGCGGCCTCTATTTCGCTGGCGTGATCAAGTTCGGTGGGGTCGGGGACGATGCCACAGGAACTGCGGACCAAGGGTCGGAGAAAGCTCAGCCTGCAGGCGAAAGCACCCTCGATACGACGCCGCTCCTCCCCGACACGTTCGCTGCCTATCAAGGGTTCATCGCCAAGGCCGAGGCCGACGTCGACTCAATCGACGACTCCCGCTCGCGAGGTCTGCTCCTCGGCGCCATGGCGATGATGCTCATCCGCTACCCCGCCGAAGCCGCTGGGCTCGAAAAACGAGCGCTCGAAGTGCTCAAGGACGTGAGCCAGGACCCGCCGTCGAAGTGGGGGCAGTTCGGTCAAGGCGCGTGGCTGGCCTACCAGCACGATCCTGCAGGCGCCGAGCCGCATTTGGCCTCGGCAGTGAGCCACCCCGAACTCGCCTACTTCGGTGACCTTCTCCGTGGGGTCGCGTCGTACGAAAAAGCCATGATCGCTCCCGAACAGCGCAAGGTCCTGTTGGAAACCGCACACACACACCTGCAGCGCGTCTCGGGCTCGCCGGACGGTGGCCCAATGGGCTCATACTACCTTGGGCTCACCCTCGAGGCTCAGGGGAAGCCCTCGCAGGCCACGCGAGCCTTCAAGAAGGCGTTGGAGAAGTCACCGGAACACGTCGCCTCTCATCTGGCCCTCGCGCGACTCTTCTCCGCGTCAGGGAAGCCCGACCAAGCGGCCGAACATTTCAACACGGTGATCGACGGGCTTAAGGACCAAGCGGCACCCAGCGAGATGGCGTCGGTCTACCAGATCGCCGGTCGTCACACCCTCGGCCGAAACGATCTCGAGTTGGCCATCTCCCAATTCAAGAAAGCGCTCGAATACAGCCCGAACCACAAGGAGGCCCTCAACGACCTCGGTGAGGCCTATATCCGTGGCGCCCGCTATCAGGAAGGTATCGACTTCTTCGAGCAACAGTTCGGCGCTGACCCCCAACAGGCCGAAGTTCAGCTCGCCCTAGTGCGATGCTTGCTCGGAATGGCGGCCAATGCGCCAGACCCCACCGTCATTCTCAGCCGTGCTGCAACTCTGCTGCAGACCGGTCGAACACAGCACGAAGCGGAGCCACGCTTCCCCTACTACCAGGGCATCCTCAACGAAGAGGCCGACCAGCTATCCGAAGCAGAATCCGCATTTCGAACCGCGATCGACGTCGATCCCACCTTTGCGCTCGCCAAAATTCGGTTGGCGAGGCTGCTCTCGGAGAAGGGGACCCCAGAGGCCGACCTGAAAGCTGGTGAGCTCGTGAAAGACGTCCAGAGGCGCGACTTGACCGCCGAGGAAATGACCGAGCTGGGGAAATTCTTCCTCTTGAAGGGAGAGATCACCGATGGTATCGCCATGCTCGAGAACGCCTCGCAGCAAAACACCGCGTGGGTTCCGGCCCACGAGGCATTGGTCGAGTACTACGTGTCCATCGGGGACTCGGAGAAGAGCACACAACACCTCGACGTATTGGTGCGTCTCAACGCCCTCACGCCACAGTTGAGCTACCTCAACGCCAGGGCACACTACCAAAAGGGCGCATACAAAGACGCCATCGAGCTCATGGCCGACGTGGTCGCCGACGAGCCGGAGAACGCCGAGTACCTGTACTTCCTGGGTTTGGTCTACTTCAAGCGCGAGTCCTACCCCACCGCACAACGCTACTTCGAAGAGGCTCTCGCCGTTGAAGCCAACCATTGGGACGCACGTTTCTATGTGGGACGTTGCGAGTTCGAGCAGAAGTCCTACGAAGAGGCTGTGAAGATCTTCCGTCGCGTCCACGACGAACGGCCGACCAACGGTGAATATCACTTCTACCTCGGCTGGGGTCTCGAAGAGCTCGGGCGCCTCAATGAAGCCATGCGGGAATACGACCTGTTGTTGCAACGGGCTGGCGAAGATGCGGACTCCATGTTTGCCTTAGAGAGTCCCCTGCCTCTCTACCGACGAGGTCGGCTTTACCGTGTCCGTGGTCGCCGCAGTCAGGCCGAGGCCGACCTGCTTGGCGCGCTGAAGATCGATGCGACCTTCATTACCGCACGCGCAGAGTTGGCGCGCGTGAAGTACGAAAGCAATAAGCCTGCGGAAGCCGCCACCGAGCTCGAACAGATCCTCGCGCAGACCGGCGGGGAGATGGAGGCGGAGCTCTTCTACATCCTCGGAATGTCCTACAGCAGCCTCAATGGCTACGAGGACAAAGCGATTCTGGCGCTCGAGGAGGCCCGGGACAGGGGCTACGCCGACACTGGCGGTACGGGAATGATCGGCGCCATCGATCCGGCCGACATTCACCGCACGCTCGGATTCCTATACAGAGATCGCAAACGAACCAAAGAGGCCATTCAAGAGCTCGAGACTTATCTCGTGAAGGCGAAAGACCTTCACCCGACTAGCCAACGAGACATCGAAAGGGCCATTTTGCAGATGCAGTGAGGATTGTGCCTCGAGAGAAAGGTGCGGCTGGGAACTTATGCTTGCGTTGATCGTCGACACAGATATCGACCGTGCGAAGGGGTTGGGAGCATCCTTCGGGGCGGCTGGAAACCAAAGCGAGATACTGGGCCTTTGGGTGGATGCCTCGGCTCGTCTAATCAAGAGGCCGCGCCCCGATGTCGTCATCGTCGCTTTCAGCGCGTTGATCTACGACGGAATCAGCTCGGTCCTTGCAGCCGAAGCCCAGCTCAAGATTCTCAAGTTGCCTCATGTGATTGTGCACGCCCCCGAGGAGGTGTCGGAGGTCAACGCGGTTTCGGTTCTCTGTGACTTTCAGGCCATCGCCCCGAGCGGCCCAGGCCTCACCTCGGTGTTCAATCAAGTCCTTCCCGGTGCTGCGGCTTCGGTGGATTCTGACGAGGACGAAGACATTCCCATAGCATTCGAGCAAGATGTTCGACTCGCTCAGGGAACACGAATCGACGGTCGCTACGAAATCGTCGGGTTCGTCGCCGCTGGCGGAATGGGAAACATCTACCGAGCCAAGCAATTGCCTCTTGGGCGGCTCGTCGCGCTCAAGGTCATGCGCTCTGACCTCTCGAGAGACTCGGACGCCATTGCACGGTTCCAGCTCGAGGCCCAAACCGTCAGCCGGCTCGTCCATCCCCACACCATCACGCTCTTCGACTATGGGATCGACGAGCACGGCCAGATGTACTTGGCGATGGAGTGGCTCGAAGGAGAGTCGCTCTCCGAGTACTTGCAGCGAGAACGCTCCCTCTCGCCGAAACGCACCGCCCGCATCGCTGCACAAACTTCCGAGAGCCTGGCAGAGGCCCACCAAAAGGGCATCATCCACCGCGACCTCAAGCCGGGAAACATCTTTCTGGTCTCCAACCAGGTCAATCCCGACTACGTCAAGGTGCTGGATTTCGGAATTGCCAAGATCGTCGACAACTCTGGGCAGGACTCGATCACCATCGTCGGAACCATCTGCGGGACCCCCGAGTTCATGAGCCCAGAGCAGGCCCGCGGCAAGGGTATCGACGGTCGCTCTGATCTCTACTCCCTCGGCTGCTGTGCCTACGCGATGCTCATGGGGGCAGCGCCCTTTGTCGACGAGATCCCGCTCAACGTCATCATTCAGCACCAATCCCAGCCGCTGCCGGCACTGCCTCAATGGGTGCCGCAGGCCTTGCGCGACGCCATCGATCGCTGCGTCCGAAAGCGACCAGAAGACCGCTATGCAAATGCCACCGAGGCGGCTCGGGCCTTCGCCGAAGTTGCCGACCGACTGGAGCTCGGTGAGTTCACGCCCACCACTCGAGCCCAGGTGCCGGGGGAAGAGAGCCCATCGAGCGGTGACTTCGATCTGAGCGACGATCCCTTCGGCATCGACGCAGCTCTGACCGGGAATTTCCCGGCTGCGGAAACCGATGGCAATCCACCGAATACCCACGAAGAGTTCGTCGACATCCCAGAGTTCAAGGCAGGCCAAATCGCCAAGATTCCAGTCCCACGCCTCCTGTATTTGCTCTGGGTGACCAGGCGCAGCGGCACACTGACCTTGACTCGGGCCCGACAGGTTCAGACCGTCGAAGTCGTCGAAGGCGAGGTCGCGGACGAAAGCAGCAAGCGCAGCATCGAGAGTGTTCTCGGGGCGTTCGCCTGGAACGACGGTACCTTCGCGTTCGAGCAGCACCCGCCGCTAAAAGGAGTGCCCACTCGCGCCACCTTGGCCCTCCTGAACGAGGGACTGCGCCTGCACTACTCGGTCAACCAAGCCGCCACCGTGCTCGCGAATGACAACGAGAAGTATCCAGCGTCGACCAATATTCTGGCCGAGAACCGCTCGGTGCTCGAGGCGTTGGGAGGCTTCATCACCGTCATAGACGCATGCACAGGGAAGCTGACGCTCGGCGCCCTGATGATGCAAGGACTCGTCCCATTCGAAGAGCTCTGCAGGGGCTTGATCCTAGGGGCCTTCACCGATTGCATCGTATTTCTCGACGCGCCAGCAGCGGTCCCCGTCCACGTCGAGTACAAGGGGCTTCCTGGTGACCTCTCGAGTGGAGGCTCGGAGCTCAAGCGATTGCTCACCGAGAAGCTCCACATCCTCAAGACGCGCGATCCTTACGAGGTGTTCGGCCTCTCCCGTGGGTGCACTCTCGGCGAGATTCGCGCAGCCTACGCCAAGTTCACCGATGGCCTCTCGAGGGAAGAGCTGGACCGAAAAGACCCAACCGTCACTTTTCTTGGCGGTGAGCTTCGGCAGCGTTCCCGCGCATTGAGAGACGAGTTGATCGAGCTCGAGCGCGCCGACCTGATGAGCGACGAACACATCGAGGTCATCGAGACGCTCACGGGGCATCAGAAACGCCTCGAGAAGCTCGACCCCTACGAGGTGTTTGGACTCTGGCCGGGTTGTGGCCGAAGTGAAGTCGAAACCGCCTTCTTCAAAACCGTCAAGAAACACCACCCAGACCAGTACGCCTCCACCAACCACGACGGGATCAACATCCTCGCCAACAAAGTGTTCATGCTCATCCAGGAGGCCTACGCGGAGCTGCAGAAGCGCGAGCCTCAGGACGCATCGGCGCCAAATCCTCACGCCCACCCCAGTGAGGCCCGCTCGGACGACGCCTACAATACCCTGTCCACACCGAGTGGCATCAGGACCGCGATCTCCTCTGGACCCAATAGGGCGGCCATCATCCCCACGCCGCCTGGAGTCACCCGGCCCGTTAGCCAGCCCATTCCCCGAGGGCTCACAAACCCGACGCCCGGTCGTGGTCTCGACTTTAGCATGGGCACACGTTCCACTGGCGGACCAACCCCCGTGCCCGGTCGTCTTATCGAGTCCGGTGACCGTGCCGCGATCCTCTCGCCACGACCCCCTCAGTCGACACGCTCCACTGGGCCAAACCCAGCTGTGACGATGCCGCCCCCACCAAGGGTCTCACAGAGCGGCTCCGCGAACGTGGTCTCGACGCCAGCCCCCCCACCAAGAGTGTCCCAAAGCCAGGGAGCGCGGGTCGTTTCCACGCCGTTGCCTCCGCGACCAAGCCAAAGCCAAGGCGTCCGGACCATACCGACCAATACGCCGCCACGCTCCTCGAACAGCGGCGCCTCAGCTCCCATTCTGATGCCTGCCCCTCCACGCTCCTCGAACAGCGGCGCCTCAGCTCCCATTCTGATGCCTGCCCCTCCACGCTCCTCGCAGAGCGTGGCCAAAACCCCAACGGTTCCTCCTCAAAGTGCGTCGCGAGCCGCTCGACCCGTTTCGGGCGGTTCGTACGCCGCTCCGGCCGCGCCGCCAGCGAGGATGGCAGCTCCCGCACCCCCGCCGCGGCGCACGGGAGTACCAGGAGCCCCGACAGCGAGGCCAGTCTCCGGCGTCAACAGTCGCTTCCCCCCGACGAGAGCCCCCATCGCAGAGGACGATCAGAGCAAGGGGAACTTGGGGAAGAGGTCGCGGAAGATGAGCGATATCCTAGCCGAGCGCGCCGCCAAGACGAGCGCGCCCGTTGTCGAGGAGCCCGCTGTCGCCACGCCCTCGAACCAATTTGCTGCGAGGCCGCCCAGCCTCAGTGGGCTCAAGCCGCCCGAAGAGCACTATCGAGCCGGCATGAAGTTCGCCAAACTCCAACAGATGGATCAGGCAGAAAAGGCCTTTGCGTACGCCCACAAGATCGAACCCGACAACGGCAAATTTGCTGCGTACCTTGCTTGGTCAGAATATATGTGCGATCCCTCGAAGGCCTCGCAGGCAAAAGCTCATCTAAAAGAGGCTCGCAAAACGAAAGAAGGTTCTGTAGAGGCTTCTTACCTCCTCGGCACGATCGCACTTGCGGAGAACGACCTCGTCGGTGCAAAGACATATTTTGAGTCTGTTATTACCAAGCGCCCGAACCACACCGACGCGAGTACTTCGCTGCGTGTGGTAAAAGGTCGCTTGGCCAAAGAAGAGGACGCCAAGAAGGGCCTCTTCACCCGTATCGTAAAGAAAGTTAAATCCTCGCTGGAAGAGTAGGCGACGATGCAAAAAATCATTGGGATCGATCTGGGTACGACCAACTCCTGTGTCGCCGTCATTGATGGGACTGAACCTATCGTGCTCCCTAACTCCGAGGGCGCTCGGACCACTCCGTCCATGGTGGGTTTCGCCGATGGCGAAGAGCGCTTCGTGGGGCAGCAGGCCAAACGCCAAGCCATCATCAACCCAACGCGGACGATCTTTGGCGTCAAGCGCCTGATCGGCCGGAAGTTCAACGACGAAGAGATCCAGAGCATCATCCCGTTGCTGCCTTTCGGGGTCGTCGAGCACACCAACGGTGACGTTTGGGTCTCCATCAACGACGTGGCTTACTCGCCCCAAGAGCTCTCCGCCCTCATCCTCGCGAAGATGAAGGCCGCGGCCGAGGATTACTTCGGCGAAGAGGTCACCCAGGCGGTCATTACCGTCCCAGCCTACTTCGACGATGCCCAACGGCAGGCGACAAAAGAGGCTGGGCGAATCGCCGGCCTGAATGTCCGACGCATTATCAACGAGCCGACCTCCGCCGCGCTCGCCTATGGCTTCCAACGAAGAGAGCAAGGCCGCATCGCTGTTTTCGACCTCGGCGGCGGCACCTTCGATATCTCCATCCTCGATCTCCGAGGCGGCACCTTCAAGGTCCTGGCCACCGCTGGAGATAACGGGCTGGGCGGCGAAGACTTCGATCGCGCCATCCTGCGTTATATGATGGAGGAGTTCCAAACTCAGACCGGCATCGATATCTCCTCGGACAAGATGGCCTTGCAGAGGCTCAAAGAGGCGGCAGAGAACAGCAAGTGCGAGCTCTCCACCATCCGTGAGACCAACATCAACTTGCCCTTCCTCGCCGTCGACGAAGACGGACCACAGCACCTCTCCATGAACCTCGGCCGCTCGAAGATGAACGAGCTCGTCGCCCACCTCGTCGACAGAGTCGAGGAGCCATGTCGCGACGCCGTTCGCGAAGCCGGCCTCAACATGGATGACATCGCTGAGGTCATCTTGGTCGGTGGCATGACGCGAATGCCCCTCGTGCAAGAGAAAGTCGAAGAGATCTTCGGTCGCAAGCCCCACAAGGGCGTTAACCCCGACGAGGTCGTTGCCATTGGCGCGGCCGTGCAATCCGGCATCCTCGGCGGTGAGGTCAGAGAGATCATTCTCCTCGACGTCACCCCCATGAACCTCGGCATCCGCACCGCTGGAGACAGCGTCTCGACCATTATCCCGAAGAACACCTCGATTCCCGCGCGGGCGAACAAGCTCTTCACGACCACCGAGGTGGACCAAGAGTTCGTCCAAATCAACGTGGTCCAAGGAGACTCCCCGACGGCGAGTCTCAACACCTCGCTGGGGCAGTTCACCTTGACCGGGATCCCCAACGGACCCGCAGGGCACGCCCGCATCGAGGTCTCCTTCGAGATTGATTCCGATGGCATCGTCAATGTCTCGGCCATCGACCGACACACTCAACGGCAACAGTCTATTACTGTGCAGCACGGTTCCGGCCTAACCCCCGACGAGCTCGCCATTGCGCAAAGACGATCCCAATAGCGAGTCTCCCAGCCGTTGTTGCAAGACCCCCACCTAGAACGCGCCTTCGCTGCCTGTCTCACCTTCCAGGTGGTGCACGTGGCCGCCACCGATCGCAAGCGGCAGGGAGTCTTCTACACACCACCCTGGCTCGCCCTCGCCCTTGCGGAGTCCCTGATCGGGTTTCGTTCGCTTCCCGGCACTGCGCTCGCCCAAAGCGAGCGAGCTGCCGTTCCTGCGCGCGCGATTGGGCCTCAGAGTGCAGCAGCCCCAACGGTACTCGACACCAGCTGTGGCTCTGGAACGTTGTTGGTCGCCGCACTCGAGGTGCTCGCACGTCAGCAGACTACGACGCCAGCGACCGCCGAAGAGCGCGCGCAGACCCGTCTAAAACTCGCCCCCTACATCTACGGCGTTGAGCTCGACGAGGCCGCCGTGCGGGCCACTCGACAGAGCCTCGCGCTCGCCTGCGGTCTCGAAGCCGACGCCGACTGCGGTGCACACCTGCACTGCGGCGACGGACTCCTGGGAGAGCTTCCGAAAGACTGGCCCAATGCCTTTGACCTGAGCATCGCCAATCCACCATTCGGGACCGTCAACCGTCTCGGGCGACGCCACCCCATCCAACAGGCTTTGCCGAACCGTTTCCCAGCCATCTGGCAGGATAAGTCAGACATCTCAATCTTCTTTCTCGCTCGGTTGCTTGAGCTCAGTACACGCTGCGCAGCGATTGTCCCCTCCGCGATCTTCGCCGCCGATAAGTGCCGGCGATTTCGCACCGACTCTCGTGAAGGCCGTCATGTGCGCTTCCTCGAGATGAGTGACGTGCATCTGTTCGACAGCGCCTCCGTCGCCGTCGGTCTCATCCGGTTCGAGCGAGACCCAAGCGGTGCCGGCTCACTCGAGGGGTGGCGTTGTAAGATGCCAGAGGCCACGCGGACGGTCATCGACCACTTTGCAAAGGCACAGAGCGCGCCTGCCGATTGGGTGCTCACCGTCGACGCGCCGAGATCAGGGCGTTGGATTGTCTCGGATTCAAAGACCCACGCCCGATGGCTCACCGTTGGGCAGGACACGTCGCGAATCGGCGAGCGATATTTGGTCGGGAAAGGGATGGAGACCGGCTTCAACGCTGGGTTTCAGGTCAGCCAGGAGGTGTTCGGCAGCCTCACCGAAGACGAGCGGGGTCGCTGGCTCCAGCGCCGCATCCGCAACCGAGAGATCCAGCGGTTTGCGCTGGAGCCAGCTTCAACCTTCCTCGCCCGCACTTTCCTCGCGCAAACCTTCGATGAGCTCCCTGCCCCCCTACGACAGTGGCTCGAGCTTCACGAGACGCCTTTGAAGGCTCGGGCGGCTTTTCGCCGAGGGGACTGCGAGTGGTGGACCTTCACCTTCCCGCTCCACCAGCACCACTACTCAGGTTTCCGAGTCGTCACGCCCTATCGCAGCGCAACGATGCGCTTCACCTGCGTCGGACCCAATGGAGGCATCGGTCTGACGGACACGACCGCCATCTTCTGCCCCGATGAAGGTGATGCCCAGGCACTCGCCGCGCTGCTCAACAGCAAGTTTGTCGCCGACTACTACCGCGGTTTGGCCAAATGCACGGGCAAGGGAATCTACGAGTTCTTCGAGAACCAGATTCGCGAGATTCCGCTCCCAGCGAAATGGGAGCAGCACATTCCTGAGCTGAGCGCTCTGGGCCGGCGAGCGGGTGCGGGCGAGTCCATCGACGCTCAATTGGACGCGTCGGTCGAGGCGATGTTCCGTGGACAATAGTCGACCTGGGTTCGCTCGCTCGCCAGGCTCGATACGGCCGCCGACGCTCACGCGCTCATGCGGCCGCTCGTGAACTTCAGCGCCGGAATCAGAACGTGTGGGCAGAGGAAGCTGAAATCCGTGCCGTGGGTCCCCGCGACCGGGAAAAGCGTCGAGGTGATGCCGCTGCGGCCGGGAATCCTCCCGAACGCCTCGAGCATGGAGTCCGTGAAGCGAAGGGGCGTGACGGCGCGTGTCATGGCGCCCTCTTCAATCAAGAAGGCAGCATCCCTGAGCAGACCCGTGAGGACTGCGTTGCGAGGGTCGGTCGCGCCGTTGACGTAGTGAAATCGGGTCACGAAGAGACCGCGTTTCACGCTGCCAATCAAGGACTCCACCGAAGCATCGCCGCCCTCGAAGTGAAGGTGCGCCGCGTGCGCCACCGCAGGAGAGAAGAGGCTGCTCGCTACCGTGTGTCCCGTCGCCGCGACGCCAGCGCGGGCCGCCGAGAGGTTGGTGTGCACGGTGGCGTTGGCGACGCCGTCACGAATCAGCTCGACGCGACCGCGGGGAGTCCCCTCGGCGTCGAAAGGCGACGGGAGCCCTCGCCCCAGCGGCATCGAGCCGTCGTCGGTCAGACGCAGGTGTGGACTGGTGATTTGCGTGCCCAACCGACCGCACATGAAGCTCGTGCCGTCCTCGACGGCGTCCGACGAAAAGCCAATGATCGACATCCACCCCAAGAGGCTCGCGACGGCGGTGGGAGAGAGCACCACATCCCATTCTCCGGGCTCGATTTCGACAGGGTTGTGGGCGGCGAGGCATTCTTGGTGGACCTCAGTGAGGAGCGCGTCGACCTGCGCTCGTGTGATGGAGGCGTCGAGGAGCTCGCGGGTCGCGCTGGCTCTGTGGCCCGCGGGTCTTTCGAGGCTGGTGAGCGAGAGGTCCACAAAGGTGCCTTGGTGAAAGGCGTCGATGCCCCGCGTGCTGCGCACAGCCAATGTTCGACGCCCGGTGTTGAAGCGTCCGGCGAGGTCCAGCCCGTCGCGCCGATGGGCGTCGAAGCTGTCCTCGAGCCAAGCGCGCTTCGCGGCGGTATCCAGCTCGAGAACCGCGGGATCGAACGACCAGCTCGGTGCAGCGGCGATCGCACGGGCTTCGGGCAGAGTGATGGGGGTTCCCAGAGGCAAGAGCCTCGACCTCGAGGCGTTGAGCCTCGACCTCGAGGCGCTGAGCCGCGCCTGCGCGATGGCTCTCTGCCCACACCGCGCGACCCCCTCGTCGCTGAGGTCGGTGGTCGTCGCCGTGCCCTCGACGCCGCCGACCACGGCCCGCACGGCGAGCGTGCCGATCGTCGTCTTCGCAGCGGCGACCAGCGAGGCGGCGGCGAGCCGCAAGACATCGACCTCCTGGCCGACAAAGGAGACCTGGAGCTCGTCGGCACCGCGCACGTCGAGTGCCTTCTGGAGCCGGTCAGCGAGCCAGGGGGCAGTGAAAGGAGTCGAGTGTGTCATCTCGTCGTCTCGTTGCGCCGTCGGAGCGGCGTGATGGGCCTCTTCACCGGGACAAACCGACCTGCACACGCTCAAAACGCGCGGGTGCACAGCCGTGTCCTACGTGAATGAGCTGCATGGGATCGCCTTTGCCGCAGAACATCCACCCCCACATCTCCCATTCGCTGGGCCCGGCGATGCCACTGCAGCGGCCCCAGAACTTTGGCGTGACCCCGCTGTAGACGGGGTTTCGGAAGACCCGACCGGTGAGTTTGCCGCCTTTGATCTCCCTGGCCATCTCGCAGCTGAACTGGAAGTTGAGGCGCAGGTCGTCGATTGACCAGCTCTTGTTGTTTTCGAAGAGGAATCCCCGATCGACGCCGCCGATGAGGTCGTCGAGCGTGCCCTGACCGGGCTCCAGGTTGACGTTGACCATGCGCACGATCGGCAGGGCTGCCCAGCTCTCCGCACGCATGGCGCCGCCGCTCTCTGTGCCGATTCGGGCTGCCGAGTCCCGCCCGGACAGGTAGCCGACGAAGCGGCCGCGCTCGACGAGCTTGACGCTTTGCGCCGGGGTTCCCTCGTCGTCGAAGCCAAAGGTGCCAGGTCCCAGAGGAGTGGTTGCATCGGCGGTGAGGGTGACCCGCTCCGAGCCAAACTGCAGCGAGCCGAGCAGCTCGGGGAGCAAGAAGCTGGCCCCAGCGAGGCTGATCTCTTCCCCCAGCGCGCGGTCGAGCTCGCTGGGGTGACCGACCGATTCGTGGATCTGGAGAGAGAGCTGGGAGCCACCCAGGATCACGGTCGTCTCGCCCGCAGGCGTGACGGGAGCGCGCGCCAAGGCGAGGGCTTCCTCGCGGATTCTCTCCGCTTGCCCCTCGAGGTCGAAGCCACGGAAGACCTCGAAACCGCCTTGGAGCACGTTTCCTTCGTGGGACTTCGGTGCGGACCGAGTCTGCACCTCGCCGTCGACTTGGGCGATGGCGGTGAGCCCACCTCCGCACAGGACGACGGTCTGCTCGATTCGGGACCCATTGCTGGCGAGAAAGCGGGCGTGCGTCCGCTGTGCGATGGAGTTTCCTCTGGCGCCGATGATGCCTTGGCCCGAGCGAATCTTCGCGTGGGCACTGCGAAAAGTCTCGAGCTTCTCGGTGAGCGGGACGGCGAGCGGATCTTCGACGAGCGAGGTGGTGTAGGTGCCGCTGACGGCCGGTGGAATCGCGACCGCCGCACGGTGCGTATCGCAGGCCGCGCGGGCGGCGCGGACAGCTTCGGCCGCGAGCTCGACCAGGGCATGGGGCTCGAGCTGGTTGGTGGAGGCGAAGCCCCAGCCGTTGCCAAAGAGTGCGCGCACGCCAACGCCGCAGTCGTCCTCGAGGAAGACGCCGTCGAGCTGTCCATCCTTGTAGCTGACGACTTCGCGGTCTCGGGCGGTGGAGCGAACCTCGACGTATTCGGCTCCTTGGCGCATCGCCGCTTCTAGAACGACCTCCAACGCGCTTCGCAGTGACTCTTTCATGGGAGTGGGGCTCCGATGGTTCTTGGGATTCTCGACTCAATTGGCAAGTTCAGTGAGTCTTTGGGGCCTTGAAGGTCTTCGCTTCGACGCCTAACCTCTGTGTCTGCAGCTCTCGCGATCGTGGCGGGTTCTTGACCCTCGGGAACTGATTTGCTAGCGTCGCAAAAACGTTCGAAGTCCTAGGGACTTATATAAAAAAGCAAGGCGCAGTGCGACCTGCGCAGTGAGGACATCCCATGCGAGCCCGTCTCATCCTCCTCGGAATTCTTGGCCTTCTCTGGTCGACCTCGGCTTCTGCTGGCGACAACGACTTCCGTCTCTATCGGCTGTCCTCGTGCAGGGAAGGGACAATGCCAGGTTCGACGTGCCAAGCGATGCCAAATATCCAAGCGTTCAAGGACCTGTCCAAATCCTTGGGATTGGTCTTTGCCCCGAGCTTCCTCTCCCCATCTGAGAGCTTGGGCGAGGCTGGCTTTGCCATTGGCTTCGAGACCAAATTCTCGGTGGCAGCCTCAGGGTCGCACTGGAACGCGCTGGATGGCGTCGATGACGAGAGTCCTCCCCTGTTCACCCTGCTTCAGCTGCACGGACGCAAGGGACTACCCTTCAGCTTCGAGCTCGACATGGCCGCGAGCTGGCTGGTCGACAGCGAGATGGTCTACTTGGGCGGCGGGCTGAAGTGGAGCCTCATGGAGGGTTGGTTGGTGTTGCCCGACCTGTCGGTTCGCGGCCACGGTGGCACCGTCACCGGTTCGCCGGACATGAACCTCACGACCGCTGGCTTCGATGTCTCGCTCTCCAAGTCGTTTGGACTTGGTGGTGTCTTCAGCGTCACCCCATATGCAGGTTACAGCCACGTCTGGATCATCAGCTCCAGCCGGGTGATCGACGCCGATCCAGGTTTTGGGGCCACACCGTCGGGGGGCTACTCTCCTGAGTTCGTCTTCGAGCAAGAGAATCAGAACACCAGCCGCGGGTTCGTCGGTCTGCGCTTTATCGTCGACTACTTCACGTTCACGGCCGAAGGGAACTTCTCGAGCGACGTACAGAACTACGCTCTGAACATCGGCGCCGACTTCTGATTCGGTCTCAGAACGGCAGAAGCAAAAAGGCGGCTCGCAAGCCGCCTTTTGCTTTTGCTGTTCGAGGCGCTAGAGGAGGAACATCGCCGCGACGATCGCTAGGATGATGACCAAGACGCTGCTGACGACGACGACCTTTGCCTTGGTGGCGATCGCGCTCCCGCCGCTGCTTTGCTTGGCGGGGAGGTCAGATTTCGCCTTGACCAAGGCGCCGCCGGGCTCGTCGTCGTCGTCGTCGATGGGAGCGGCAGCTGCCGCCGTCTTGGCAGACGGCTTCACCGCGGGCTTGGCCGCGGGCTTGGCTGGGCTGCCCCCAGTCAGCTTGGCGAGTCTAGCCGCCAGCTCGGGGTCCATGTCGCGTCCTTCGAGGTCAGGGAGGTCGTCGCCTTCACCGCCGCCCGCGTCGCCGCCAAAGTAGAGCTCTTCGCCGAGGCCAGCCCAAGCGTCGGCGTCGAAGACCATGGAGTAGGTGACGGAGTTGGCGTGCTCGGTCTCGAAGGCGTCAGCCAGGACCTTCTGACCTTCGTACTTCATCGCTTTGAGGCGTTTCACGTTCGCATGATAGCGATCGATTTCCGCCTTCTTGGCGGCCATCTCGCTCTTGCGGACGCGGAGCTCCCTGAGGATCAGTGCGGCCTGAGTCTTGAGGTCGAGGACGTCAAAATCCTCACCCCCAGGTCCCTCTTCGATGCTGGTTTCGATCCGATACCTTTTGTTTAGGATGAGGGGCCGTTTGCACTGTGTACAAACGTCCGGGGCCTGCTCGTATTTCAATTCACAACGGGGACAGAGGTACATGAAACCCTCCTCTTGGTGCGTGCGCAAACTGGCAAGATGTGTCCACTCTCCAGTCGTCACTGCGGTATAGTCGTTGGCCGCTGTGAGGTCACAAGCGGCGGCTCAAGAGCGCTTTTTCCGATCCCAGTAGCCCCAAGCCCAACCGTTCTCTCGAGCGATGGCGTCGAAGCGCAGGACTTCCCGTACTCGTCGTTGTCTCTCTCGGCTCTCAGGCTTATCGCAGTCCAGAGGGGAATCATACAGGCGTATGAGGAATCGGTCTTCGGGGACGAGCTGAGCACTTTCGAAGGCCTCGAGACCCTGCCGTCCGAGCTGTTCGATCATGGGTTCACCAATGATCATGAGCCAGCTCGCGAGGTAGCGGAACTCGCCGCGGCTGACCTCCAGGCCTGGATTGCTCAGCAGGTCGACCTCCTCCTCCACCTCGATGCCGAAGCCCGAGCGCAAGAGCGCCCGGCTGCCCAAGTTTTGGATCGCGGTGTCGTCTGTGTCGTGGCAATGGGCCATGAACGGAGCGACCGATGCGGCGCTGGACTCGACCCATCGGACATACTGCTCGAGGAAATCCAGCTCCTCGAAACGGGAGCTCGGAACCCGCAAGTCGAGGCTGGTGACGAAACGTCCGGAGTAGGGATGCCCTCCGGCGTTGAGCTCTAGGCTCGGGCCGTTCGTGGGAGCCTCCGGCGGGCCGCCGAGCAGCTTCACACGCGTCCCAAGGTGCAGTCCACGCCCACACGATTCTTCCAGAACAACCCTTCCCGCTCGTGGCAGGCCCGGTCGTTGCCGAGCGCGGCCCAGATCCTGAGACGCCACGAACCAATCGCCCAACAGCGCCTCGAGCTCATCGACGATCGCCAGGATCTTGGCGTTGTCGAGGAGGTCTTCGTAGGTGCTGGCGCGATAGTAGACGCTGTGCTCACGTAACTGCATCGATCCCCTTGACGTCCCACATCTCTCGGCCAATGCTACATCCCACTCGGTTGGGACGTAAGTTCCTGCGAGAGGTCTCATGCTCGAGCCGTATATGACAGCTGGGCGCGGATTGGAAGGCTCTGGCTCCGGCCCCGAGTTTTCTTCTGCGGCGCGGCGCGCCGCCACAACAGCTCTCGCCCAAGAAAAATCTCCTATGCGTCACCTCATCAACCAATGGATCGGGCCGTTCGGATACCGCGACGCCTTCTACGTCGTGAAGACCGGTCTCTACCTGGTCTACGTTGGCCAGACCCCCATCTACCTGGCCGCTGGAGTCGATCTCTCCCGTGCGATGTCGGAGCACCTGATCTTCAGAGACAGGAGAGTGGCCCCCGCCGACATGACGGGCCGCGAGATGATGGACTACTCACGCCGCTACAACATTCGGCTCACCGCCAAGCTGGCCAGGGTCAGAGAGCTCGAGGGCAACCCTGTCGAGGACCTCGAGACCCTGAACGACATCGTCAGCCTCTTGGTTTCCCAGAGCCGATTCCCCTGCAACATCTACGGCCGAGAGCAGTACGACGGCGCCCAGCAGTTGCGGGTCGAGAACCACGGCAAATACCATCCACTCGGGCAGGTCTACGAAGTCGCGGAGAACGATGCGCCATCACAGTGAACGGGTAAAGATACAGACCAACGGGCGCTCCCTGCAAGACATCAGTCATGTCGTGCAGCGCGTTGTCATCGAGTCGCGGATCGAGCGCGGACAGTGCACGGTGTTCATCCATCATACGAGCGCCTCGCTCATCATCAGCGAGAACGCGGATCCTGATGTACGGGCTGACCTCGAGGTCTATCTCGCAAAGCTCGTGCAGGATGGGGATCCCAGTTATTCCCATCGCTCCGAGGGGGCCGACGACATGGCGGCCCACATCCGGTCGGTGTTGACGCAGACCTCGCTCGCGATCCCTATTGATCGCGGTCGCGCCGCGCTCGGAACCTGGCAGGGCGTGTATCTCTGGGAGCACCGCTACCGAGCGCACACTCGGGAGCTCACCATCTCGATTCTGGGCGAGTGATTCCCGTTCTGGAGGGGTCTTGCCGAAACGGGGCCCGAACGGTGACAAATTTCGTCGACCGACCTTTGGCAGTTGAGGACAATGCACCCCAGAAGGTCCGCCAGCGAGGCCATGCTGGAGCCTCAGGTTGGCTATTGTGGCGGTTCACTCCCGAGACTGGAGCCAGTCGCATAGGCTTGCACAGACCACTCGATGCAACGATGATAGCGGTCCCATTCGACCTGCGGCGGATGGGACCGCTCAGAAAGTGCGACGTGCTGGCGCGAATCTCCGCCGTTGGAACACGAAGGCGAGAACGATGCTTCAGGGGGCCTGACTCTTGCAGCGTCAATAAGCTCGTTCAAATCTCCTTGACGTGGCGCAGAATCAGTCGATAGAAGCCCTAATGCCCTGAATGGTGGGTTTGAGGCCAGCGGCGCGGTTCAAGAACCGCGAACGTTGTTGCGCTAAGCCTCAGAGGACGCTCAAATGAATCTCGGCGAGAAAATTAGACAACTTCGAGAGCGGATGCAGCTCGGATATTCCGAGCTC
>PFUG01000015.1 GCA_002789955.1 Deltaproteobacteria bacterium CG_4_9_14_3_um_filter_63_12
CAAGAAGGGCACTGCCTTTCCGAAACACTTTCGCGCGAAACAAGAAGCGAGCCTGTGCAGGATCCTGCAGGATCCGCAGGGAAGGCGCGTAAACGAATCCGGTTTGAAGTTGGTTCGGGCGGCATGTCGTCGAAATTGCTTCGATCTTATCCCCCATAGGCGCAGAGGGCGGCCGAGGCGCAGAGAGTTGAGAGAGAGGAGCTGTTGCGTCGTGAACTCATCGCGCCGAACTTGGGAGGGGATTCCGGACTTCGCGTGCCCGAGCACCCCGATGAGCCCCATCGCCAACAAGCGGATGGAATCGTGTTGACCCCAAGTCGCAGCTTTGTCATGTTGTTGCGCGCCTCCTGCGCACAACCCTTCGGGTTTACACGACTCTCCGCCATCCCTGGCTACGAGTTCTCCCGGTCGGCATTTCGCACCGTTTTTTTCAGCACGATTGATGTGTTGGTCGCCCCCAGCAGGTCCACATGAAACGTCTCGCTCTGCTCGCCGCGCTCTTCCTCTTCGCCCAAGCCCTCGCCGCCTGTGACGACTCGGGGAGCAAGGCGGAGCCCTGCAACGGTGACTGCGACCTGGTCGAAACCTCCAACGACAGCAGCGCCGACACCGACCCGGACGCCATCACCGGCGAGAAGCTCGTCTCTGAAGACGCCATGCTCTGCGTCGGCATCCGTGGCAACGGCGAGCTCATCTTTTCTCACTTCGCCTCCCTCGCCCGCATCCTCGAGGAGTACGGCCTCATCGATGGCGCTGCCGGCGGCAGCTCGGGCAGCATCTCGATGTTCCTGTTGGAGAGTGTGCTCTCGAACCCTGCGGTTTACGATTGTGGCGGGAGGGCTTGCACGCACCGAGAATCCGCGACCCGGGCCGCCTTCCTGATGAAGTCCCTACAGGCCTACCTGCTCGTCTTGAGTGAAACGGACGAAGCCAAGGCCTTCCTCTTCATCCTGCCGCTCATCGCGAAGTTCCAAGAGGCGGGGATCAGTGAGCTGGCGAATACGGACCTCGACGCCGCCCGCACCGCCCTCAACGACGTGCTCAACTCGCCCGACGTCGCCGACCTCGTCAACGACGAGGTCCTCGACCTGCTGGCCAACTCCCCGTCGCCGCTCTGGCACGCCGAGGACATCATCGGGGCGCTCGCCAACTTCGGCGCCTTCGATGCCACAGACCCCTCGATCTTCATCCGTCCCGGCCTCCTCGACTTCGGTCAGCTGGCCCGCAAGATCGGCCGCATCGCCAACTTCTACGCCGCCGTGGGGCCCGCCGATCTCCCCGGTCTGGGCGCGCTCCTCGACGCTTGCGCCGAACCGGGCCGCGGCCTGGATTGGGTCCAAGTCGCCGAGCTCGACGCGGGCAACGGCGAGTCCTGTTCGGACGCGCTGGTGCGCCTGATGTCGGCCTACCGGGCGGCGCTGCTGCCCATCGAAGGCGAGGTCGCCAACCGCGTCGACCAGCTCATCGGCCAGACGATTCCTTGCTTGGTCTCGACCTCGGTCCTCGAAGGCGACGCCGTCACCAAGTTCCAAGAGGCGCGGACGCTCTACTTGGCCGCTCAGCCCTACACCTTGAACGTCTCGTTCGACGACATCGTCTTTGGCTATTGGGGCCCCGAGAACGTGCTTGCGACCGTGCAGTCGAACCCCAAGAGCTACACCGATCTCAAGACGCAGAAGTTCCGCAGCTTGGGCCAGACCACGTGGGGTGAGGCTATGTCGTTCTCGCCCGCGGAGCCAGGACTGGCGAGGGCCAAGGAGCTCAACGCCACGCAGGTCTCGGCTGGCGGCTGGTCTGATCTGCATCCGACACTGGTGCTCAACAATATGGGCTGCGACAAGGTGGTCTACCTTACGCGCAAGGGGAAAGAGTCCGGCTTCGCCACCGGCGTCGCGACGCTGCTGGGGATGAGCGCCGCACAGGGCACGCAGCTCTACGATCTCGAAGCACAGAGCGCCTTCCGCCTCTCCATCGAGGAGGCCGACGGCGTCTGGTGCACGAACTGGAACGACTTCTCTGGGACTGACGTCGTCGCCATCTCGGCCGACGGTTTTTCGGCTTCCTTCGAGACCAGCGACCCGCTCATGTCGAGCTACCCCAACGCTTCCACTTCGCTCGCCGCGCCAGGTTGCTCGCCAGGCGTCCCGGCCCCATAAGAACTCGCAGCCGTGAGCGCAAGATGTTTGTACCCACCAGCCCGTCGTGTCAGGTCCCGAACGCCTAGATTCTGGGCGACTCTGGCGCCACGACCCCTTGCCCGAAGACCACGATGTCTAGAGAAGAGAGTCAGATTCCCGAACTCATTCGCCATCTGGGCGGGCTGCGCACCGGCGTCGCGCGCGCCATCTCAGAGCAAACTGGTGTCGCCGAGGCGCAGATCTACGGCGTGGGCTCGTTCTTCCACCTCTTGAACGCGCCAGACGTAAAGCTCCGAGTCTGTCAGGGGCTCAGCTGCAGGCTCGCCGGCTCCGAGAACGTGCTCGAGTCCATCGGAGGTAACGGCGTGCTGGCAAGCCCCTGCAGTTGCTTGGCCCTGTGCGATCAGCCGCCGGCCGTCCTCAACGACCGCACGCTCTCGACCTGGAACGACGGTGAGGTCGTCGCCCTCGACGAGGCGGCGCTTGGGGGTGCGGTGAGCGAGTCGCGCTCCGACATGGCCATCGATCTGGCCGGCGAGCCCGACTTCAGCAACCGCGCCCTCAATCGTGCGCTCGAGCTGGGACCGCAGGCCGTCCTCGACGTCCTCGAGGCTTCCGGGCTGCAGGGCCGTGGAGGCGCAGGTTTCCCGGCCCACCTAAAGTGGCGCGCGGTCAGGGACCAGGCCGAGACCGAGCGATTCGTCGTCCTCAACGCCGACGAAGGGGAGCCCGGCACCTTCAAAGACCGCGCGGTGCTGGCGCGGCGCCCCGACCGTGTCGTCGAGGGCCTGACCATCGCCGCTCGCGTCATCGGTGCCAACGACGTCACCATCTACTATCGGGGCGCCTTCGAGTCCCTGATGGACAAGGACTTCGAGTACCGAGGAGTCCGCTTCCACCTGCATTCTGGGCACGGCGCCTACATCTGCGGCGAAGAGACCGCGCTCCTCGAAGCCCTCGAGGGCGGCCGCGGGATGCCGCGCCTCAAGCCGCCGTTCCCCACCACCAAAGGGCTCTGGAGCAAGCCAACGCTGGTTCATAACGTCGAGACCATTGCCTGCCTCCCCGAGATCATTATGAGAGGGGGAGAGTGGTTCCGTGGGCTTGGCCGTTCGGAGCCAGGCAGCAAGCTCTACAGCATCAGCGGACACGTTCAGAAGCCAGGCACCTACGAGCTGCCCCTCGGCGTCACCCTCGACGAGCTGGTCGAGGAGGCCGGGGGCTACGTTGGCACCCTGAAGGCGTTCTCCCCAGGGGGGGCCAGCTCAGGATTCCTGCCGGCCTCCGAGCGCACGCGGCCGCTCGACGCCAAGTCCCTCGCCGAGGTGGGAAGCATGTTGGGTTCGGCCGGAGTGGTGGTCCTGAACGAGACAGTGAAGATGCCGTGGGCGGCGCTCCACCAGCTGCGCTTCTTCGCCGAGGAGAGCTGCGGCCAGTGCGCGCCTTGTCGCATAGGGACGCGGCTCTTGGCCGAGCAGCTGACGCAACACCTAAGCAGCGGCGCACCGCTGGACGCCGTCGACGATGTGGCGTGGGAGATGGGCGAGGGGTCGATCTGCGGCCTCGGACAGACCGCTGCGCTGCCACTGACCAGCGCCATGAAGTATTTTCCAGAGGAGTTCTCGCGATGACCAAGACGCTCAACATCAACGGCTCTACGTTCGAGTTCGTCGACGGCGAATCGCTGCTGGAGGTCGCGCAGCGCAACGGCATTGGCATCCCGACTCTGTGTCACGATCCTCGCCTGAAGGCCGTGGGCGCCTGCCGGACCTGCCTCGTGGAGGTCGAAGGGCAACGCCGACTGACTCCCGCCTGCGCGACGTTGGCGGCCGAAGGCGCGAAGGTCACGACGGACAACGCCCGCATCGCGCGCCATCGACAGCTTCTGCTCTCCATGTACCTGGCCGATCACCCCATCGGCCAAAAAAACCGAGGCGACGACGAGCTCCTCGAGATGGCCGAGCGTTTCGCGGCCACGCCGTTGGGGGCGCTGCGCTCAGCGCGTCCGGGACGCAGCGAGAACGTCAATCCCTACATCAAGTTCGACGCCGAGCGGTGCATTCTCTGCGCCCGCTGCGTGCGTTACTGCGAAGAGGTCGAGGGCGTCCAGGCCATCACCTTGGCGGGTCGCGGGAGCTTGACCACCATCTCGACGGCGGACGCCCGTGGCTTGCTCGATTCGTCCTGCGAGCTGTGTGGCGGCTGCGTCGATGTCTGTCCGACGGGAGCCATGTCCCAGCGCGCTGGCTGGCCGCTGTTGAAGTCGGACACCAAGAAAGTCCGCACGACCTGCAACTATTGCGGCGTGGGCTGCCAGATGGACCTGGTCGTCGACCCCGACGCCAACGACGGCCGCGGTCACATCGTCCGCGTCGACAGCCCGGGCCCCGGCACGACCACCAACGACGGCAATCTCTGCGTCAAAGGCCGCTTCGGGACGGGGTTCGTCGACCACCCCGACCGCCTGACCGTTCCGCTCATTCGCGGCGAGGACGGGGAGCTGCACGAGGCGACCTGGGAACAGGCCCTCGACCGCGTGGTCAAAGGGTTTGCGGCGGTCCAGGAGGCGCACGGCAAGGACGCGCTGGGCTTCGTGAGTTCATCGCGGTGCACGGTCGAGGAGAACTACCTGGTGCAGAAACTGGCCAGGGCCGTTTACGGGACGAATAACGTCCATCAATGTGCCGCCACCTGACACGCTCCCACTGTGGCCGGTCTGGTCACTACTTTCGGCGCCGGCGCCATGACGAACTCCATCGGCGAGATTCGGGATGTCGACTGTCTCTTTGTCATCGGCAGCAACACCACCGAGGCCCACCCGGTCATCGGCATGGAGATGAAGCGGGCGGCCCGTCGCGGCGCCACCCTCATCGTCGCCGACCCGCGCAAGATCTGGCTGAGCACCATCGCCGACCGGCACCTCGAGCTCACCCCGGGGACCGACATCTGGCTGCTCAACGCCATGGCCCACGTCATCATCGCCGAGGGCCTCACCGATGACGCCTTCATCGCGGCCAACACCGAGAACTTCGAGGCCGTCGTGGCTACCGTTGCTGCCTACACACCCGAGCAGGCCGCGGTCGTGACCGGGGTCTCGGCCGACGACATCCGCTGGGCGGCGCGCACCTACGCGACCACCGAGAAGGCCGCTATCTTCTACACTTTGGGCATCACTGAGCACTCCCACGGCACCGACAATGTCTGCGCCTTGGCCAACCTGGTCCTGATGACGGGGCACCTAGGCAAGCCGTCGGCGGGGCTCAACCCCTTGCGCGGTCAGAACAACGTGCAGGGCGCCAATGACGCTGGCGCCTCGCCTATTTACTTCCCAGGCTATCAGCGTGTCGACGACTTCGGTGCGCTCGCTCGTTACGAAGCGTCCTGGGGCGTCACGCTCGACCCCAAGCCCGGCCTCAATCTCAACGAGATGATGAAGGAGATGGGGCGGAAGCTCCGGGGCTTGTTCGTCATGGGCGAGGACATTGTCCTCTCGGAGCCCAACGTCGGGCATCTGGAAAAAGGGCTCAACGGCGTCGACTTCCTGGTGATTCAGGACATCTTCCCCAACGAGACGACGCGCTTTGCGCACGTGGTTTTGCCAGCGACGTCGTTCGCCGAGAAGGAGGGGACTTTTACGAACTCAGAGCGGCGAGTGCAGCGCGTGCGCAAAGCGGTGGAGCCCCCCGGACAGGCTCGCGCCGACTGGAGTATCTTGCTGGACCTGGCCGGAAAGGCCGGCGCCAACTGGACTCTCGAGAGTCCGGCAGAGGTCTATGCGGAGATGGTGAAGGACACGGTGCGTTTCGCCGGCATCAGCCACGAGCGGATCGATCGGGAGGGCGGCCTGCAATGGCCTTGCCCGACCCCAGACCATCCGGGCACGCGCACGCTGCACGAGGGCGGCGTGCTGCGCGGCAAGGGGCTGTTCACGGCCATCGAGTATCGGCCGTCGTCGGAGTTGCCCTGCGACGACTACCCCTTTGTGCTGTCGACGGGCCGCACGCTGTACCACTACAACTCGGCGACCCAGACGCGGCGCGAGGAGGGGCTGGACAGCAAGCAGCCCGAGGCCTTCGTGCAGATTCACCCGAGAGACGCTCGCGAGCTGGACGTGCGCTCCGGAGATGAGGTCGCCGTGAGCACGCGCCGCGGTGAGGTGCGTCTCAAGGCGCTGGTGACGCGCCAGGTGAAGCCCGGCAGGATCTGGATGCCGTTCCACTTCAAGGAGGCGCGGGCGAACTTGCTGACGAACGATGTCGGCGATTCCGTGACCGGGACCGCAGAATACAAAGTCTGCGCGGCGCAGGTGGTGAAGGTGGGGGAGGGGACGTCGAAGTTCCCCGGAGCGTATGCGGTGGAATAGGGGGTTTGCAGTCGGGTTGGGTTCTGATCCAAACGCAAGGGCGCAAAGATCGCGAAGACGCAAGGAACTTAAGGGTTTTACCTTCACTTCGCTGCGGGTTCTCAGCGGTGGCCACAATTCGCGGGACTCAGCGAAGAAGTGCACCTCAAACCCTCTCGTTCCTTGCGCCTCTGCCAACTTGGCGTCCTTGCGTTGAAGTGGAACCCAACCCAACTGCAAGCCACTAGAACCCCAAGTTGAACAGCCGCCAGCCCGTTTCCGTGCGGTAGAGCAGCACAAACACGTCGCCGGAGTCGAGCAGGACGACGTCGCCGACGAGGCCTGGGGGCTCGAATTCTTGGGTCCGCGAGAGCACTTTTTTCTCGACCTTGTTCGGTTTGCCCTTCTTCATGGGCAAGACCTTCCAGGACATGACGAAGTCGAAGTCTTCGTGCACGGGCTCTTCGTCGCTCTCGTCGTCGGCGATGCTGGTCCAGGTCAGCTCGCGTCCGGCGCCTAAGACCTCGAACTTGCCGCTGGAGAGGACGAAGAGCAGGCCTTGCTGGCAGGGGTGCTCGTCGTATTCGTCGATGGGTTTGCCGTCGCAGTGGGCGCGAACCCACAAGACCTGGTCCTCGCCGCCGTCTCCGTCGAAGTCACCGCGCAGGAGGCAGGGACCGCCTCCCTCTCCGTCCTCGTTCTTCTCGAGGAAGCAGTCCTGTTCGAGGTCGTTGCCGAGGGCCTCTCGGGCTTTTTCGAGGGTCGGGTTGGTTTTGGGAGGCGTTTGGGCGTGGGCACTGGTGGCGAAAGCCAGGAGAAGGGCTACACAGGCTGGCGCAACTCTGGTCCAGAGCGTTCTGTTGAAACTCGGTGGTCTCTGTGACATGGGTGTGTCTCGTTAAGCCGGGAGCGTGCGATGAAGGTTGAGTGTAGCGTCTGCGAGGCCGAAGTCGAGGAGAGCACTACGTTCTACAGTGAAGACGGGCTTGTCTGTTCGGCGTGTAGGCCCGGACCAGAATCGTCGGACGTCGAGAAGCTCTGGACGAAGGATAAGCGCCTCGCCGCTTATCTGGTCTCTCTCGGCATGGCCCTCTTAGCCGTGGCGGGTTACCTGACCAAAGTGCGTGCCGACGAGGCGGAGGCCCTGCTGGCACAGGGGGCGACGTTTGAGGACGCCACCTACGGAGCGGGCGTCGTGCTCACGGTCTTCGTGGCCGGATTCGCCGCGCTCGCCGTGGGGACCGCCAAAATTTGGCGCCCTCGGTAGGGCACACGCACCACGGTGGTTCATCAAAGGCTACCCGTACATTAGAGTGCCTGGTCGTTCGGCGTAAGCGACTGCATCAGCGCCCCGCGTCTTCTTCTGCCAATAGTTGGACCGTACCTCTCGCCAGGGATGGCGGAGAGTCTTCTCAAGTCCGCACGGCTTGAGCCTGCCACGAAAACGAAGAAGGGCGCAGGATGGCTGCGCCCTTCTTCGTTGGGAGGTGTTCAGGCCTAGCCGAAGAGCTCCTCGGCGCGGTTGCGGAAGGAGTCGGCGAGCTCTTTGACGAGCTGGTCGGTGATCAGGGTCTGCATCGGCTCGGGGATGGGCATGTTGGTGGCGAGCTCGAGCTCGTAGGTCACCTTGGCCTCGTCGTCGTCGTCGCCGGCCTCGATGAGCCAGCGACCCTCATTCTTGGTGAGGGTAGGGGAGCTGACCAAGGTCCAGGTGACCTCGCCCGGCTTGATCGTGTACTTCGTCGTGTACTCAGTCTTGAGCTGCATCCCACCGATGTTGGTCTCGGTGACGAAAGAGGCAATCAAGGTGTCCTCGGTCTGCTCGTCGATGGTGGCGCTGACGACCTCGTCCATGAAATCGCCGAACTTCTCGACGTCGAGGACGACGGTCTGGAAGTCAGCGGGGGAGCAAAAGACTTCGAAGGTCTGGACGCTGCGGGGCATTGGGGATTCTCCGGCAAAGAGGACTGGGAACCTGTGGATAAGAGTTTTTGACACGGGCGAGCGGCGCTGACAAGCGGGAGGCAACGATGGTCTCGGTCACTTGGAGTTCCGAGCTGGCTTCAACATCCCGCGCCGGTCGAAGTCCCTGTAAATGTCCCGCACTGACTCGACCAACGGCCGTGGAGCGTGCCCTAGGGCTGTGCTGGCCTTGCCGTGGTCGATGTTCTCGTTGGCTCGCAAGGCGCCAAGTGATTCGGAGGTGTAGAGCGGGTCCTTGTCGGCCATTTTGGCGAAGAGGTCGAGGAAGGGCGAGCCAATCCGGGCGACCCACTGCGGGGTCGAGATACGGGGCCGTTTCACGCCGGTGACCGACTGGGCGAGCTCGGCGAGCTCGGTCACCGTCGTGTAGTGACCGGAGATAATGTAGTTCTCGCCTGGCTCTCCGCGGGTCTCCGCGGTCATGGCGGCAGAGACCAAGTCGCGCACGTCGACCCAGTCGAAGCCGCCCTCGATGAGCGAGGGGATGGTGCGGTGGTAGAGCTGCAAGAAGACGCGCCCCATGCGGGAAGGCTCATAGTCATTGGGGCCGACCACACCCGTGGGATGCAGGATCACGGCCTCGAGCCCTTGCGCCATGGCCTCTCGCAGAGCCTGTTCGCCGCCGTTCTTGGAGCGATCATAGGCGTATTGGCCTGGGCTCGTGGCGCGCGGATGGCCCTCGTCAACGGGGCGGCTCTTGTCGCGCAGATCGAAGGCGTGGATCGAGCTGAAGTGCACTAAGCGCTTGACTCCGGCTTTCAGGGATGCTTGGGCTACGTTGCGCACGCCCTCGATGTTGACCGCCTCGACGCGGCCCCGCTGGGAGCCGCGGATAGAGATGAGGGCCGCCAAATGGAAGACGGTGTCGCCTTCGGCGAAGAGGCCCTCGAGGCTGGCGGGGTCGCGGACATCGGCGGCGACGCGCTCTACATCGACGCCCTCGAGGGCGTGGTTGCGGTCGTGCACGACGGCGCGCACATCACGTCCGTCGTCAAGAAGGGCGCGGACCAAGTTCGCACCTACGTGTCCGGTGGCTCCTGTGACCACAACTGCCATGGCTTTGCCTCCGAAGTGCGTGATTGGCAGCAGTGGAGGTACCACAGGACCGGTCAGAGCCCAAGGAGTCACGGCAGAAAACGCCAAAGGCCGGGCTCCTGCTGAAGCCCGGCCTTTGGCTGCACCCAACCCGCATTGAATCCGCGCGTCCGACCGCCCGAACCCACGGCGCGGAACCGCGTCCGACCGCTCGAACCCACGACGTGGAACCGCGTCCGAGCGCTCGAACCCACGACGTGTAGGGGCGGCCGGCGGCCGCCCCGGATTGGCGATCGTTCGTTGAACACACGACGCTGAACCGCGTCCGACCGCTCGAACCCACAAGTGTACGAACTGCAGGAAAAAGGCGGCGCCCGTCAGGGCGCCGCCTTTTTCTCGATTGGCTATGGACTAGAAGTGACGGTACTTGTCGAGCATGGCTTCGATGTGTTCCGTGACCTCTTTGCGCAGGGACTCTGGTCCGAGGACCTCAACCGACGGCCCCCAGGAGAGGATCCAGCTGATGAGCTCTGGGCTGACGGGGACGTGCAGCGAGAGCACTTCGGTGTCGCCGCGGCCTTTTCTCCAGTTCCGGAAGCCCGGCCATTGACGCTCCTTGGCGCTGGTCACGGCTTCTTTGTTGAAGGCGAGCCGAATCGGCTTCGGATGCTTGCGGGTGCGCCAGATTCCGAACTGTCCTTCGAAGTAGTCGTCAGCGTTGAAATCCTTGGGCACCTTGAAGGTCTGGTCCTTGATGATCTCGACGTTGTTGAAGCGATCCAAGGCGAGCAAGGTCTTGCGGCCGCTCTCGACGAGGCGTCCGATGAGGTAGAAAGCGTCTCGGTAGAGCACCAAGGTGTAGGGCTCGAGGTCGTGCTCTTTCTCTTCTTCACTCTCCAAGGCCTTGTAGAGGACCTTAATGGGGTGAGAGTAGAGGAGCGCCTGAACGATGCTGTCGAGGTGGGTCGAGTCGTGGTACTGCTTGGGTCCGAAGGGACGATAATGGAACGCCTTCTGCACCAGCTCGTGCACGTCACGCTGGGGCTCGAGCTTATCCAGGACATCATCCGCGCTGGCGCCGAGCAGGCTCTGATCGATGGACTTCAGCGCGCTCACGGCCGTGAAGGCTGCGGCATACTGGAAAATGCTGACTCCAATCGACATCGGGACGAGTTCGACCCAGGATCTTCCGTCGTGGGTCGTGAGCTTCAGCCCTGGAATGCTGAAGGGCAGATTCGGCAAATGAGCCGATGCGAGCTGATTCACGTCGTGCACCCAGCGGCGAATCGTGCGTGAATCCTTGCCCACGTCTTTCGCGATGCTTTCGGTGTAGCGTCCTTTGCTCCGTCGCTGATTCAGCGAATTCAACATCTCGAGTACGGGTAGCGAAATTGACATCGGTTTGATCCCCCTTTGGGTGACAGGTTGATTTCCTTTCTTTACGATTATTGGACAGGTCCTGTCCATTTTTTTTTGACGTAAAAAGAGAATTTCGACGTTTTTTCTTGGTGACGGACATCATCTAGTTGTGAAATTGTTATTTTTTACAGGTACTTATCACAATCATTCTGAGGATGGTTCGAGGTGTCGACTAAAGGCTTCACTCTCGCCCCATCTCCGTGTACCAATACCCGCCTCAATTGGCGAACGTCCGGCGGATGAGACCGATCTTGTTCTGGTGGAAACCCGCCTTGGGTCTCGAGACACCCTAAGGACTGCCCCATGCTGACCTGGATCGCCGACGTCCTAGTGGTCGGGTTTCTTCGATGGTTTCGCAGAGCCGAAGCTCGAAACACGCGCCGAGCAAGGACCGCTGGCGACGGCGTGCAGGGCCGGTGCTGTCGCTCAGCGGCTCACCACGCCAACTGGGTCGTCGAGCGTCGCAGGTCCAGAGGCCGATTCGCGACGAGGCGGAGAGAAGCCGAGGCGTTGTATGCAAGGTGCGCACAACAATGACACCGTGTCCGAGGTAGGTGTGACGGAAATCCAGCCCAGTCTCTCAGAGAGAGCAGTCCTCCAGAGGCAAGAGGAGCTCATCAACAAAGTACACGCTGCCATCGCCGAGGCGGCGAGTCGCGTGCTCAAGCCCGCTTCGTCGGGCCAAGAGCGGTTCCTCGCTCTCAGGGACGAGGTCAGCGAGGTCAACGCCGACGACCTCCCCGCCATCGTTACCCAGATGGAGCTCGTCAGGCAACAGACCGCAGCGTTGCTCGGCAACCCCTTGCCCGATCCGCGGGTGCCGTTTTTTGCACACATGCGGCTCAAAAACAACCGGGGCGCGAGGGACATCCTCCTCGGCTACGAGACCTTCATTGACTCCGGGCGAGGAGTCCGCATCGTCGACTGGAGGACCGCTCCGGTCGCCAAGGTCTTCTTCGAGACCAGAGTCGGCGAGGAGTATCGGCTAGAACTGCCGCAAGGGGCCAATGAAGGAATTCTCGAGGAGAGAAACGTCATCACCTTCGCGGACGGCGTCGCGGTGCGCATCAACACCGGAGAGCGGTCCTTTCACCGAGGCCCCGATGGCAACTGGCTCGTCGAAGGGACCCGCCTCCCAACTCGACTCACTGCGACCCAGAAAGACACCCACGCCCGACAGCTCACTCTGGGCCGTGGACAGCTCGCCAAGACCGTCGTCACGGCCCTCCTCGACGAACAGCAATTCGCCGCCATGGAGGCCGACCAAGGGGGCGCCTTGCTCCTCGTCGGAGCCGCGGGGTGTGGCAAGACCACCGTTGCGCTGCATCGCCTCGCCATGCTGCATGCTCGCCATCCCCGACGATATCCCTTGCAGAGCATCGTCATCATCGTGCCCACCGAAGGGCTCGTGCGACTCACCAAGCTCTTGCTGAAAGAGCTCAAACTGCCAGGAGTGAAGGTCTGCACCTTCGACGCTTGGGTGCGTGAGACCGCCCGACGGGCCTTCAAGCCGCTGCCCACTGCGGAATGTCTCGAGCCGCCTACGTCGGTCGTGCGATTCAAACGCCACCCAGCCATCATGGTCGCCATTCAAGCGTACGCCGAACGGGTTGGCAGGGAGATTGCCGACCGCCTAGACCAGGTTCTGGAGACCAAACACGAGGTCCGCGACCTCTATGAACAGACCCGTGGGCACAGCATCGCCAATCGCCTGATGAAGACCGAGAAACGCTTCGGCGGGGGGCGCAGCGAAGAGGATAAGCGGATCGCCCGCGCGGTCTTCAAGCGAGAGAAGAAACCCCTCTTCAACCACAAAGGCGATCGACTCTTGCTGCTCGGTGACTCCGAGCTCCTCGGGCTCGCCGCGAAGGCTTCCCAAGGCGCGCTCAAGGCCGGAGACGTCCACGCCGTCGTCGAGCACACGCGCGCCCAGTTCTCCGAGAGCTTCGACGAGCGCTATGGCCACATTGACGCCGATCGGCTCATCACTCTCGATGGCCGGCGTATCGATGAGGGCACGCCGGAGGAGCTCGTCGGGACCATCGACGTCGAGGATTACGCGATCCTCCTCGAGATTCAGCGGCAAAAGTCCGGAACTCCCAAGACTTATCAGTCACTGAGCCACTTGATCGTTGACGAGGCGCAAGACCTGACCTCCGTCGAGCTCTCGGCGCTGGGATGTGCGCTGGAACCGCGTGCCAGCGTCACCGTCGCTGGCGACAGCGCCCAGCACATCGACCCCAGCGCCTGCTTCGTCTCTTGGAAGCGCGTCCTGCAAGACCTCAGGACGACCCGCACCGAGACCATTTCGTTGACCACGAACTATCGCTGCACTCGGCAGGTGGCGCAATTCGCGCACGCCATCCTTGGCGCCGATGCACCCTCGGCTCCGCCGTTGGCTCCGCGGACAGGATTGCCCGTCGAGTTCTCGACCGTCCCAAATCTCGCGCATGCAGCCATCGAGGTCATCGACACCCTCAACGAGCTCGTGGAGCGAGAACCCTACGCCAATATTGCTGTCGTCACGCGGGATCCGGAGAACGCGCGCACCCTTAACTCCATCTTGTGCCGGGGATTGGAGTCTCGCTTGGTGCTCGACGGAGACTTCGAGTTTGATGCGGGGGTCGATGTGACCTGCGTCTCCCAGGTGCGCGGGCTCGAGTTCGACTATGTGATCTTGCCGGATGTCTCGTCCGGGGACTATCCGCCGGACGCGGCCTCGCGGCGAGCGTTCCACGTCGCCGCGACGCGGACGATTCACCAGCTGTGGGTGATTATCGTCGGGCGCGAGCCCAGTATGGTCGCAGAGGCGCGCGCCGCCTGCCTCCGCGAGCAGAGCTAGGCGACGTGGGCAGGAGCGACAAGCCACCCAAGCGCATCGCTCGCGATCACTGCAAGTAATCTGGGCCCACGTCGTAGGTTGTGTCGGCGCCCGGATTGAGCAGGGTGCATTGCGAGGTCAGGTCGTAAGTACCGCGGGTCTCTCCGTCTTTGTCGCGCTGGGGCACTGAGCAGGCGTGGTCGCAGGCGCAGGTCGGATAGCAGCCTGCCGCGCAAGGCGTGGTGCACAGCAGGTTGTTGAAATTGAGCCCCGCCATGTCGCACGCCGTTCCTTGGATCAGATGGAACGAGTTCTCTGCGGCCTCGTTCCCATCCGTGCCGCAGTTGTTTGCCTGGAAGTTGCTGCCAAATGCGGACGCGTCCATAGGGTCGGCCCAAACACAGTTAAGGAGGGTCCCCACGTCGCAGTTGCGCCCAAGAATCGTCGAACCCTGGTTGACGAGACCATTGTTTTGCAGGTCGACGGCCGAGTTGGTGCTGTCCTGCAACGCGATGGCGATGTTGTTGGTGGCTGGGCCACCTTGAATGAGATTGTTGTAAACCCAGCTGGATTCGGGCTGCTTGAGTTCGAGACCGACCGCGGTTTGCAGACCACTGCCACCACCATGAAGGTAATTGTTGGCGAGGGATTGTCGTCCTCCGGTCGCGCTTACGCCCCGCGAGCTGATCGACTCGCCGCCGTAGATGGTGCTGTTTTGGACCGTCAAGTCGCCGCCGACTGCGGAGATTCCAAGCGTTGCGGGGAGGTGCGGGCTCGTGGTCCGGCTGGCTGAGCCGCCGTGCAGATGGCTCGACTCCACGCACGCGATCGCGGTTGTGACGCCGTCCGTGAGCTCCAGCGCAGTGCTGCGGTTCGTCGCCTCGCCGCCGAAGACCACGCTGTCCATCACGATGACGGTGTGCTGCGAGGGATCGCAACAGGACAAGGTCCCAGGCGTCGGATCGTTGGGGGTTCGCGTCTGGGGCGCCCCGCCGATGACGCTGATTCCTGTGCAGCTCGACGCCTCGACGCAGCCCACTCCCAAACCGGTCTGCGCCCCGTCGTTGACATGCGTCGCATAGAGATGTGCCTGCTTGGGCGCCTCGAGGAGGAGGCCAAAGCCTTCGTTCGCGCGGTTGACGTTGAGGTTGCAGCCGGTGAGTGCGACCCCACATCGCAAGCAGTCGAGCCCGACCGAGCGGCCGCTTTCAGCCACACCAGAGCGAATCTCGACGTTGTTCAGGGTACTGGTTGCGTCCGCAAGTCGCAGCCCGACGGAGGCCGTGTTCGTTCCGCTCGCTTCGACGGCGCCGACATCGATGGTGACGCCCTCTGCGTCGAATGTCGCGCCCAATACGAAGGGATCGCCGATGACCTCGACGCCAACCGCCGCGCGACTTCCGCCACCGACGCTGAGCACGGTCTGCGTTCCGAGCTGCAGAGTCGAGGTTCCACGTGCGGAGATGCCCACCATTTCATCCATCGCGCCCCGTGACGCTTCGATGCTCGCGAGGAGGATCTGCGAGGGAACCACGAGCCCGGCGCCCGATTCGACAAAGGTCCCCAAGGACACTTCTGCACCGTCGGCCATCAGACCGACCATGCTCCCGGGTGACACGCCAGTGGAGACATCTCGAATGACCAATCCCAAGGCGTCCAGCTTGGAGTTCTGGAGGCTTATGCCGAGCACGGCGGCTGAACCCGATGCGGCGTTGCCGATTTCCACCTCCATGTTGCGCACGACCACGTCGCTCTCGTTTTCGGCGTGCAGACCCTCGGCATGTTCGCTGGTTCCCTGGAGCAGATTGACGAACATGAGCACGACCCTGCCGTAGGAGAGCTTCATCGGGTACACCCCAGCGGTCTGTTTCACGACGTCCAGTCGACTGACCTGCGAGTGGGTCATCGGGAGAGCGGTGTGAACGAAGCGCATCGCTCCGAGAAGTCGTGTTTGGCCACGTTGGAGCCAAGTCGTGCCGTCGAGGCTGGCCTCGACATGGGTGTACGCGGGCATGTCGACCACCTCGCTGTAGTCTCCCTCCGCGACCTTGAGGAGGACCTCGGTGGGGCCGTTCACTTCGCCAAAGCGAGCGTTGGCGGCGGCGACCCCCTCCGCGAACGTCAAGAAGGGCTGCTCAGCGGTGCCGTAGAAAGGAGAGACGGCGCTCGCGCTGATGTAGAGCACATCTGTGCGTTCGATCACCACGAAAGCCCCCTCGTCCGAGGCACATCCGAAGATGTTGCAGGCTTCGGCGCGCAGGGTAAAGCTCGTCCCCTCGACGTTTGGGGTGGTGAAGGTGGTCGAAGGGATGGCAGGAGCCTCGATGAGGAGCCGAGCGTTCGTGGAGGCACTGGTGATCGTCCAGGCAAAGGTGTCGATGTCGCCCGTCACAACGGCCTCGAGGGCGTTGGGGTGGAACCGACGTGCGTCACCAGAGGTCGTCACGACCACTGTTGGTGGACCATCGGGAAGCTCCGCTTCCATCTCGTCGGCGGCATCATTGGCATCGCTGGCGTCGACGGGGTCGACCGCATCGACCTCTTCGGGCATGTCGACGTCGACCTCTGCGGCCTCCTGCGTGGCATCGAGGTCGTCGGCCGTCACGTCCGAGGGGGGGATGTCAGTCTCGACGTCTCCCTGCACATCTCCGCTTTGGCTCTCGTCCTCGGCGTCGAGGCTCATGTCCGCGAAGGGATCCTCGAGGGTCTCGAAGGGGTGACAGCCGACGAAGGCCAGCGTGGTGACGAACACGAGACAGACTGTCAGTCGCATAACGAACCCTTTGCCCACGGGGGCCCGAGTCTCGCGCTCGGCCTCGCTTTCTTCGACGAGCCCCATCAGGAGGCCCTCGAGATTGAATTGAGAAGCAGAGAGTAGCGGGTTTCCCGGTGTGGATCACGGAGATTGATCCAGTCACCAGGGCACGTTCGCTCGCCACTCCCTCCAGCGCCGCAGGGACGCCGTGTTTTCCTTGTTCTCCGCGAAGGCGTCGTAGCCGAAATCGTCGCCGCTCGAGGCCTTGAGCGCAGTGAGCGCCTCATCTCTGGACATCGGATACTCCCCGCGCTCGAGCACCTCCAACAAGATGTCGAGACCGGCAATGTGTTTCTGTCCTGCCAGTCCGACACCGATGCGCAGGCGCAGGCTCTCCAACGGCTCTAGCGCCGCTCGAGCCGCCAAGAGCTTCTGTGCCTTCGGCGTGTTGAGCTTCAACAACGTGTCGATGGCGCCCTCCCGAATGAGGTCGCTCGGGTCCACGAGGGCGGCCTCGAGCGCCACGGTGTCCTCGGAGTCCGCAGGGCCCTCCAGCACCGCTTGGTAGCGCTCCATCTCTCCAGCGGTCTGCGGCGCCCCCTCGACCTCGTGATGCTCGTGCCCACCACTGCGCTTTGCCAGCCCCGAGAGCCCGAAACCTATGCCTACCAAAACCCCTGCACCCAACGCGATGTTGCGCATCAGCACCCCCTTGTTGGACGCATTGCGGACGGCGAAGACCAAGCCTGCGACGATCAGCGCGATGCCGAAGATGACGACGATCACTGGGCCACTGGGACGATCGAAGGAGAGGAGCAGACCGACGAAGCTGACAAACAAGCTCAAGAGCCAGGCGCTGACCAGACGCTTACCCCAAGAGTCCGCGAACAGCGAGGCGATGGCGCCTGGCACGATGAGAAACGTGAACACCATCAAGATGCCGGCGATCTGCACCGAGACCGTGATGACGAGCCCAAACACTAGGTAAAAGACGAAGTCCCAGAGCGGTACGTTGACGCCCTGGCGACGCAACACGTCCGGGTCCGTCGACAGTGCGATGAAGCGCTTGCGGAAGGCGAGGTGAAAGAGCCCCAAGACCAGGTAAATGGCGGCGATCCAAGCCACCGTCACGGCGTTCACCCAAACCACGGAGCCGGCGAGCAGTTCTTGAATGTGCTCGGCACCATGGGGATCCTGGGCGGCGTCCACCATGACGATGGTGGCCGCCGAAGCCATGGCGTACGAGATCCCGATCACCGCCTCCTGCGGGATCCGTTCGTTTTTCATGCGGGTGATGGCGAAGACCCCTGCACCGACAACGGTGAAGATCAGAGCACACAGGTAGGAGCCCATCGTCTTGGGCTCGAAGCCCACCAAGAACGCGAAGGTCGCGCCGAGCGCGGCGATCTGCGCAAGGGCCAAGTCGACGAAGATGACCTTGCGCTCGAGGACGTGTAGGCCAAGGTAGTTGTGAATCGAGGCGATGACGACGCAGACCGCCAATGGCCACCAGAGATAATCAAGAGAAGGGGGCATCGAGACCTCCGTGCGGCTCCGCCCGGTCACCAGTACTCGGCGGCACGAACTCGCAGGAAGAGCCGCTGGATTGGGTTAGTGAGCGACCAAGGCATCAATGATGGCGTCGATGGTCTTGAAATAGTCCGTCGCCTCTTTGGTTCCGCCGATCGAGTTGGGGATGAAGACCAACGTCGCACCAGTCTCCTTGGCCAACTTCGCAGGGATGGAGTCGTCGTAGTAGCTGGTCATGGCGATGACGGGGATGGACTTGGAATGGATCAGGTCCACCAGCCGCTCTTTCTGCGCGGCCGAAGGCGCCACGCCCGGCTTCTCTTCCACATAGGCGGAAGCGACCAGACCGAAGCGGTCGATGAAGTAGATCCAGCTCTGGTGGTAGAACACGACCTCTTTGCCCACCAACGGCTGGGCCTTGCCCATCCAGCCGCCGAGCTTCTCCAGCAGCGGTGCGCCCTTGTACTCCTTCTTCTCCAAGAAGCTGAGCAGTTCGCCTTTACGCTCCATGCGCACCAACACGTCGCCGCCCAGGAGCTTGACCAGCTCCGGCCCAAACATCGCCTCATAGAGCGCGGCCTCGTAGACCTTCTTGTTCGCGTCATAGGTCTCCGTGTTGGCCGAATCCAACGCGACGAGCGCCCCATACACGTTGTCCCCGACGGTCAACATGTTGAGCGGGTCGAGCCAGATGTGGGGGTTGCCGTAGGGGTGCATGTCGCCACTCTCACGGGTGGCCACCGCCGGCTTCTCCAGCAGTGTGATGCCATCCGAGGCGTAAAGGTGACCCTTCTCGCCGACCTGAATGTTGGCGTTGCGCGCCCCCTCGATGAGGTTGCCCGACCAAAGCTCGAGACCCAGCCCGATCTCCACGTACAGATCGGCGTCGCTGAGCTTCGCCATCAGGCTCGGTTTGGGCTCGATCTTGTGAGGGTCTTGCGCACCCGAGAGCAGCGACTCCACCTCCACCAGGTCGCCCCCGATGAACCCCACGACCCACTCGAGGTCGGGCAAGGTGGTCACCACCTTGAGCTTCTCGGCCTGAGCCTCTGCGGCGCCGAGCGCCGACAACAAAGGAAACAGCGACACGGTTGCCAGAAGCACGGTCAGCCATTTCTTTTGCTGGCCGTTGACCGCCAGACATCGAAATCGACGTGATTGGCCGCTGAGAGAAGTCAGTTTCCTTTGAGATTCGAGAGAATTGCGTGTCTTTCTCATAGTCGTACATCCTATCGAAGCCCGCTTGGGGCTTGGGCGTTGGGGTTGCGACGCCGGGTTCGAGGCGTCGAGGTCTATTCTCTCTAACGATTGAACCAGTACGGCTCGACCGGGTGCGAGCCGAAGACGAACGTGGACTGAAGAGTCACCAAGTGGTTGTCGACGTTGCCGTCCCGCTCGAGGTCGTAGTTGAGCCGCAAGCGCAAGAACTCCGTCGTGTAGTAGCTCAAGGTGGCTCCGGTCCGCATCACGAAGGGCTCGTCGGAGTCGAGCTTCTGGTAGCCCTCGTAGCGCGCCCCGAAGTACCAGTTGAGATCGAGCTGATAGAGCAACAACGTCATGAGGCCCAAGGCGGAGCGGTCCTCGCCGCTGTGGAGGCCGCTGCTGTGCTGGTAAAACCCCTCTCCCTGAAACACGAACGAGCGGGCTTGGGCGTTCTCGGTCGGGCGCAGCTTCAACATCAAGTCCACACCGACGAGCTGACTCAGCGCGTCGACCTGGTCCTCATCGAAGCCGCCATACCAGGTCCCACCGATTTCGAAAAAGCTCACCTCGCTCAGGTCCAAGAAATTGCCCATGTGGAACATGGCCGCTGGCAAAGTCGTGCTTTCGCGAAAGAGGTTGGGGTTCTCGGGATTGATGATGGCGAGCTGGATGGAAAGTGAGTCGCCCTCCGTCAAAGGGGCCAACCAACTGAACTCGCCACCGAAGGCGAACTCTCCCTCCTCGCTCAGGAGTCGCTGCACAGGCAGGGGTTCGTTGGTCATGGGGAGGTCGTGGGAGTGCAGCCGATTGATTTGACCAAAGGGGGCGCGGAAACGACCCAGCTTGAGGTTGGTCTTGAGGGGCAACCGACCGAAGGTGAGGTAGGCTTCTTCGAGGTCGAACGCGTACTCGCGGGGTTCTTCTTCGGCGAATCCCAAGATGACGACGCCCTTTGCAAAGGGGTCGATGGCGGCCCGCAGGTCGACCTCGACCTCGCGAACGCTGAAGCGGTTGATCAGACTCGGTTCACTGGGCTCGGCGGCCCCACTCAAGTCGGAGACGGCGCTGTGGGATTCGGTTTGTCCGAGTGTCTCGGGGTCGGCCACAACCACCACGTCGCCAAAGACCGTGATCTGTGGGTTCATGGCATTGAGCAGCTGGGTCGACGTCGAGGGCCCGCTCGAAGCACCCTTCTCGACCACCGGGCCAGCCACCGCTTCGGCGTCTTCTCGTAGGCTCTTCAGCTCTTCGTCTTCGATCTCTTGGGCAAACACGTTTGTGGAGAACGCACAGGACAGCGCTACGACCACGCTGCATAGGCGAAACCTTCGCATAGGGAATTGCTCCTAGAGCGCCACGTCTCCGAGCTCGAGCCCGACGAGGGCAAGGCCGAAACGAGCGCAGGACAAAGGCCATCAAGGCCGATGGTTGCTGGGTCTTAGGGGTTGCACAGCGGAAATTGACGCAGCCTATGGCTGTGCCAGCATCCGAGAGGCAGACGGTTCGCAGCGCAGCTCACCGAACGGCCCCACGCCACGACGACACGTTCGCTGGCACCCCCCCAAACAAGGCGGTGCGAGACGATCGTCGCAGGAAAGGTCCCTCAATACCGATGATCGCGCGTAGGTGCGTCAGCAGTCTCGCTTCGAGACTGCTGACGCGCCGAGTAGTGCGCGAAAATCCGATCGCCACGCAGCTCTGAGTCAGCAGCGAGGAGGACCGCGGGCTTGGTCAGGCTGGCGGTCGAGAGGTTGGTAGCACCTCTCGGTGGGGCTCACCGGGTCGGGCAAGCTCCAGAGCGCTGGAGGCTCGAACGACAGGCCTAACGCTGCAGTGGTGACTGGCTCCGAGGCTGGAGCGCTGCAGGCGAGGCAGAAACCGTGACCAGGGGTTTGGCTGAGATGGTCTTTCAGGTCGTGGATGAACGCCTGGGTCTGAGTCAGGAACAGCACCAAGACAAACGACCACAGCGCCACTTTTAGGCGGCTCTGTTGGTTTCGGTTGTCGTAGGTGTTGAACATCGCTGAGTCGGCTCCGGCGCTGATCAATAAAGGAAGCACGGCACGACCGCAAGTGCGAACACGGCTTTCACGGCTTGGCGCGCACCACGCCCCACAATCCGCATGGGATCAGAAGGTGCCAGGGCTGGTGACCAACAAGAAACCAGAAGGGGAGCCACCGTGGCTCCCCTTCAGATTCGGAAAGGCCGTTGTCGCCTTAGCGCTCGAGCACCAGACCCCACTTCACGACGCTGCCGGCGTCATCCTTGGCGGTGTCTACGACCTTCAACGTCCAGTCGCCCTGTACGTCGACGTCCTTGAAGCTCTCGACGGTGAAGCTGCCGCTGATGCTCTGGGCCGAGGCGCCTGCCTTGTCCCAGATGGTCTCGGTCACGCCCTTGTGTTCGAGGGTGATGACGAGGTCGCCGACCCAAGTGTGCTCCACTTCGAGCTGCAGCAGGATCTGGGCGGCGACGAAGCTTTCAGCGACGGTCAGGCTGGCCGAGGCGCCGGCCGCATCATTGTCGGGGATGGCGATGGGGGCTTTGCCGTCGACGGTCACGGTCGCTGCTGGGTCGACCGGCGCGCCGCAGCGCGAGCCGTTGGGGGTGAAGCAGTTGTCGCGCACGCCGCTGGCGCCGAAGGTCGAGTCGTAGACGCGCGCTCGCACGCGGCCGAGCATGTCGTTCCAGGAGATGTCGTACTTGCCTTCGAGGGCCTTGGCGATGTCGGCGAGGACCGGACCGGCGAAGCGGTTGGCGTCCGCCGAGACCTCGACCACGCTCGACATGATGTCCAGGTTGTCCCAGCCGCCCTTCGCGTCGAGGATGGGGCGGAGGTAGTACTCGTAGCCCAGGCAACCGCCGTAGAGGAAGATTTGGTAAGTGTCGGGGTACTCGGGCCGCGACCAGAAGTCGCTGGCACCCAGCATCGAGTGGCCGTCGTAGACGACGATCTCGTGTTCCTTGATGGCGCGGTTGAAGTTGCTGAAGTGCGCCATGTCGCTCAGGCCGGAGAACTCATAGGGAGAGTAGAGGTCGATTTCGAAGTCCACTTCGCCGATGTGCTTGACGTAACGTACGCCAACGGGGGCGGTCGCGGCCTTCTTGAACCCACCTTGCTCCAACCAGGTCGCCATGGTCTTGAGGCCACGTACGCCCGTGTCGTTGTCGTTGAGCTCGTCGCCGATCTGGCCGAAGAGGACAACCGCCGTGACCTTCTTGTCGGCGATCAGCCTGTCGTACTCGGGGTAGCGAGGCGCGGGCTTGGCGAAGAGCTTCGACACCGTGATGGTCATGTCCTGAAGCTCTGCCTTGCAACCCGCCTTTTCCGGGTCCCACATGTACCAGTAGATCGACTGGCTCAAGCTCATGTGGCCGTCCGCCTCGGCGCAGGTGTCACCGGCGTCGCCCATGATGGTGTAGGGCGCCTTGGGGACAGGGGCCTTGAAGACCTTGCCCACATCGACGCCAGCGATGTAGGCGTTCAGCAGGACAGCGTTGATGCCGACGATGCGGAAGTGCGTCAGCTTCGCGGTGTCGACGTTGCCCACGCTTCCAGCCGTCATCCAGGTGCCGTCGACCAACCACTCGACGCGCTCTTTCGAAGACGAATCCTCGGCCAGAGACTCCAAGTACATGATCTTGCGGGCGCGCAAGTAGGTCATGGCGAACTGCCCAAGATAGGCTGGGCCCTGAGCGCGCTGCCAGTTGGAGGCGATGATGTCGGCCTCGATGTCGACCTCGACCTCGACGCCGTCTGGGTTGAGGTAAGCAGTGTCCGCCTTGCCGTCCGTGCTGAGCACTTCCGTGAACGGGTTGGGACCGTAGTCGATGGGCTCGACCGTCTGGTCTTCGGTTCCGCACGCCGTCGCAAGCAAGACCGACGCGATGCACAAGAGGAGTTCTGCGCGTCTCATTCGTTACCTCCAGGGTTGAGAATCGAGCGCACTCTAGTGCGCGTTTTTTTCGTATTCAAGGGGAAATGCCGCGTTTGACGCTCTTTCCGACAAAATCTCGAGTCGCGTCGCTACGTCGTATCGCAGACATGGTCAGCCAGCCCGTGAGACCTGGCGCCCAACAGAAAGGTGGCCTGGGACCGGACATCTGGTGAGCTGAGGTCCATCTCATGCAGGCTGTTGAGCCAGGCGTTGTGGAACTCAGGCCAATGCGCTTGTTCGCCGTAGTCGTCGGAGATGGCGTAGCCGGAGTCGGGAAACATGGAGCCAGCGTCACAGAGCTCGACGTCGCTGGCGAGGAGCTCGGCGAGGGGCCCAGCGGGGAGCAAGGCCAGAGCGAGCTGGGAGATGTGGATATGGGTGTAGGCCCCGCAGGGCGAAGCCACGGACGAGGAGAGGAGCAGGCCGGCGACCAAGAACCCCTGAATAGTCCTCAGGTGCTTTCTCATGTTCCTTATCGTAAGGGCTTCTAGTTCTTGACGGTTCCAACGCCGGCACCCCACCACTCGACGCTAGTATTGGCGACGACGGTGTGGGTCCCTGTGCCGATGTCGACCTCGAGGATGGCGCCGCCAGCGTCGAAGGCGAAGACGCGGCCGGTCCAACCGGCCAGCCCCCAGGCATTGCCGTAGCCGGAGAGGGTGCCGATCTCTCGGAGCACCTGGCCGGTGGCGGGGTTGACCTCCACGATCACGTCGTCGGCCTGCAATCCCTTGTCGACGGAGGCGAAGGTGCCGACGCCACCGATGGAGAAGGCGTCGCCGCTCGAGGTGTAGTTGCCACCGTAGGAGCCGAGAGGGACCAAGGTCGCAGTGGTTCCCGAGACCTGGATCCAGACCCAGTTGCCCGAGTTCGAGACGCCGACCAGCGCTTCTTGGTTCGGCGAGACGGTGCCCACTGGGACCACGGTGAGGCCGTTGAATTGTTCGGGGAGGATGGCCAATTGGGTGCAGACGGCGGTGCTCGGGTTGCAGGTATAGACGTACTCATAGGAGATCCCGAACAGGGTGCCGAATTGGTCGATGGCCAAGTCGGTCATGGATTGGTCGGGCGTGTCATTGGGCCAGACGAAGGGGCCGATGTTGGTGACCTGGTAGGTGTCGACGTTCATGCGGTAGAGGATCTTGGCCGAGTGGCCATAGACGGCGCCCAGAGCGGCGACCCCAGGGAAGTTCGGGTCGTTGGGGGCCAAGTCGACCGCGTTGGGGATGCCGTCCCCGTCGAGATCTCCGTCGCAGACGTCGCCGCGGCCGTCGATGTCCCGGTCTTCCTGGAGGGGGTTGGCCACTTGCGTGCAGTTGTCGACCTCGTCGGGGATGCCGTCGCTGTCGGTGTCGAGGAAGCCAATGTCGGCGGTGACGTCGCTCTCGACGGTGTCGACGGTGTCGACGGTGTCAGAGATGACGGTGTCGGGTTGTGTGGTGCTGTCCGAGGCCGTTGCATCACGGAACTCGTCGCCGACGTCTGTGGCGTTTGGGGTGGAGCCGGCGTCATCGCAACCCGCGAGGCCACAACAAAGCAGAAACAGGATCGCGCCAATGAACTCTCTCATGACCTTGCCCCCAAACTCGACGCCCAAAGCAGGTGAGCGTGACCATCGTGGGTCACAGCCTACGAAATGCTCGCCTGCGAGGGAAGGAGCTTGATGAGAGAAGCACGGCCACTACGGCAGCGAGGTCACGCTCAAGCCCAGAAAGGGTCCCTCGCCGCGACCGAGAGTCACCCAGTACTTTCCCTCGACCGCATCGGGGTCGACTTCGGAAGACACGGCGATCTCCACGGTCTCGGCGACGAGCTGCGCGCCGTTGCCCGAGTCACAATTCCCCACCTCGACCACCACGACGAAGTCGCCCACCTCGATGAAATCGGGCATTTCGACGAGCAGAAAGCCGTCTCCACCCAACGAGACAAAGCCAGCGTCAGCATCGCAGGCCGGGTAGGCCGAATAAATGTCGGTGACCGAATCTGGGGGGCCCAGCATCGCTTTGGGATCCCAATCCTCAATGGTCGCCTGACTGCCGGGCTGGAAGGCGATGAGCGTCTCCGCGTAGAGGTCACGTCCGTCCGCTTTCTGCAGGACAATCGCGTCGATGTCGGCGCCAGCATTGGTTCCGTCGAGCTCGCCACTCAAGTCCGTCACGCGAACGTAACGGTAAGAAGGCGGCGGCGGGAAATAATCGATGATAGGTCCAGGAGGCGTCGGGGGCGCCTCGACTTTCTTTTCCCGAATGTCTGTCGAGCGCAGTCTGATTGGCTCTCCGCAGGCGGAAACAGCAAGGACAAGGCAAATCAAGAACAGAGCTTTCATCGACTCTCCGAGCTAAGGCGTCGTCAGGAAACAACCTGCCCATTTGAGCATGCCAGAGGCGTGATGGCAGCGTCGGTCTGCTTCGACGATGCTGGGCATCGCCTGCATCGACCTCCTTGCCCTCCCACCTCTGACTTCGCCCAAATGCGCATTTTGTTCCCGGACGACATCTTAGCATACCCTTCTCCGGACACAATTCATACCCACAGCGTATCTCGAGCCGCGCCCGTCTCCAGCTTCTGGCCCATGTATCGAGCCCAACCCTCCGACGCAATTCTCAGCTTCACAAACAAATCTCGCCCAGGTACAACCTCACGCGACCCCTCTTCCGTTCGGACGCGAAGACCCAATTCGTCACCCATCAAGGGTCAACTAAGTTCGCTACGCGGCCATCCACATAGATATTCTTGTCTAGTGGTCAACGGCCAGCAAAAGAAATCGCCGAGGATTCCATGAGATTCAGACTGTCTTTTTTCGTCGCCTCGCTCTGCTTGCTGGTCAGCAGCGCGCTCTGTGCGCAGGTCGTTCCTGGGCTCCCCACAAAGAACGCCCAGCTCGCGCTCGACGCTCTGCGCGCCACGGCTCCGAGCATGACGCTCCTCGAGCATGAGGGCTTCGGCACGGCCGAGGCGCTCTTCCACCTCGACGTCGCGGTTCCGGGCGCCACTCGAGAAGAGAAGGCCCGCACCTTCCTCGAGGTCTATGGGGCGGTCGTCGGAAAGACCGACGCCGTCGAGCTCCTTCACACCTCGACGAGGCGCATGCCTTCAGGGCACACCTTCGTGCGCTTCGCAGAGTTGCACGCAGGAACCCCGGTCTACACGGCTGACGTCGTCGTCTGGCTCAACGCCGAGGACCGCGTTGACACCGTGCTCAGCGGGCTCATCCCGCCCACGGGCGATGAGGCCAGCGAGGCGACCCTGACCCACGAGGCCGCCTTCGACGCCTTGGAAGCCTTGGCTCGCAGCGGACAGCTCAACATCGGCGTGGTCGACCCCTCCGAGCAGCTCGCTCGCACCCACCTCGTCTACCTCCCCATGGCCGCCACGCTGCGTCTGGCCTACCTCATCGACGTGCCCGAGGTCAGCGCCATCGACGGCCGCATCGCCTTCGTCGACGCCCAGACCGGAGCAATCTTGAGCGTCTTCGACACGACTCGCCAGCTCGATCAGGCCAACGTCTTCATTCCCAACCCAGGGCCCAACGGCGTCGGCAATGCCACCGAGGTGCGCACGCTGCTCCACCACGAGGATGCGCAGGGCACCGGCTTCCTCTCCGGTTCTCTGGTCAACTCCTATAACTGCGTGAACCAGGGCGAGACCATCAGCACCTTTATGGGCAACATCACGATCTGCAGCGAGGTGCAGACGGCAAGCGCCGACGCCAATGGCGACTACCTCCACGATCCGGTCTGGCCCAGCAACCCGGCCATCGAGCCGGTCTCCGGCGAGCGCCTCAATGACGTCGATCCCTTCGCCGAGGTGCACATGTTCTACCACGTCAACTCGGTCTACGCGGCGTTCCAGAGCCTCGGCTTCGAGCTCCTCAAGCAGGTCCCACTGCGCGCCGTCGTCAACTTCCGCATCCCCGACTTCCAAGACCTGACCGGCGGCAAGCTGGTGCCCATGGACAACGCCGCGTTCTTCCAGGCCGGTCCGATCATCCCTGGCATCTATGAGCGAAACGAGGACAGCATCATCTTCGGTCAGGGCCAGAGCGTCGACTACTCCTACGATGGCGACGTCATCTACCACGAGTTCACCCACGCGGTGATCTACTCCACGTCCAACCTGCAGTTCACTAACTTCGACTCCATTGGGCTCGACCTCGCCCCCGGAGACATGCACGAGGCGCTTTCGGACTACTTCGCCGCGACGTTTACCAACGATTCGGTCATCGGCAACTACGCTGGCGGCACGGTCGGCATCCGCGACATCGGCCTAGACAAGGTCTGTCCCGATAACATGATCGGCGAGGCGCACGACGACGGGTCGCACTTGAGCGGGGCGCTCTGGGACCTGCGCAACGACTTAGTGGCCAACCAGGGTGCGACGCTCGACCAATTCGACGGCGCCATCTACGAGGCCGTCGCGGGTCTGCCGCAGCTCGCCACCCACCCCATGACCGGCAACGTGGTGCGCAACACGCTCGCCGCCATCGACCCGGCCTGGGGCACGGCCGCGCAGGCGATCTTCGAGGAGCGCATGGTCATCGGCTGCGACCGCGTGGTGGACCTCAGCGTGATGAGGCCTCTCCTCTACATCTACGGCCCCGAAGCCATCGCCATGAGCCCCTGGGTCCCGTCGGCCATCCAGTTCAAGGTCACCGTCCCCGAAGGCCACGACAGCGTCCGGATCGGCTGGCTCAACCCCAACCAGGGCGGCTTCATGGGCGCCATGCCGGAGTTCCGCGTGGTGGGCCGCGCGGGCCAACCGCTGCGCTTCTCATACATCAACCAGATGGGCCAGAGCACAGTCTCGGCGGACAGCTCCCTCGATGCCAAAGAGACTCGCAACGGCACCGAAGCCGTGCCGGTCGGATTTGGCCAGACGCAGAACGTCCCCAAGTTCGAGGCCACCTTCAACGGCCTCTTGCCAGGCGATTACTACTTCAGCTTGGTGACCGAGGCCGGCGGCCAAGGTCAGGTCATGAAGATTCGCTCGGAGACCTTCGAGGCTGCGCCGATTCTCGAAGAGGCCGAGGCCGAACAGGACGTCGCCGCCGAGCCCACCGAGGACACCGCCATCGCCGAGCCAGCTGAAGACACCTCGGCGGACGCCAGCGTCGACGCAGAAGCCAACGAAGACACCGCTGCGGTCGAAGAGCTCGTCGGCGAGAAGACTGTCGACGAGGGCTGCGGCTGCCACGTCACGCGGAACACTCGCTCGGAGCTGCCCCTGACTGTGCTGCTCGCTCTGGGAGCGGGTCTGTTCTTGGTCGTCCGACGGCGACGCCACTAGGAATCCCCGATCGCGAGCGCAAGGACGCGAGGTGGCTCACATCGAGCCACCTCAGTTCTGGAAAGCGAGCGAAATCCGAACGCCGGCCAAGGGGCCGCCCTTCCTCGTCAAGGGGCTGGGAACACCGCCCAGAATCGTGTTAGGTTCGTCGCCTGCTAAGCAACGAGGACCGATGAGCCCCAAGATCCACCTGTGCCAGCCCGACGGCCGCAAGTCCTGCGGCGCGTGCTGCGGCATGTACAACACCATCGGCGCCACCCGAGAGAGCACCGACGCGCTCTTGCGGGCTCGGCGTGAGACGCTCACGGGCAGCCCCTGCGAGCTGTCGCTGGACGCGCTGGCGGGCTACCGCGAGCAACGACTCGCCGAGGAAACCCCAGACAAGCTCCTGCCGTTGCTCAGGAACTGTCCTTTCCTGGGGGTGCTCGACGAGGGGACCGGCAGGGTAGGGTGCATGGTGCATCCCAAGGTCTGTCATGGGCGAGATGGGCGAGACCTCGGGCTCTACGACCGAGAGACCTGCGAGAACTACCTCTGCGCCGCCTTCACCCACCTCTCGCCCAGAGAGATCCAGCTGATCGTGCGGGCTTGCGGCGACGACTCGTTTCTCTACGGCCTCGTCCTCAACGACATCGGCTTCCTGCGGGGACTTTTCCAAGGCGTGGCCGACGTCATCGGGCTCTACCCCAACGACGACCGGCTGCTGCACCCGACCATCGTCGAGGCGGTCGCCGAATATCTGGCCCTGAAGGTCGACTGGCCCTACGGCGACCCCGAGGCCGCCATCATCGGGGCGTACTTGCCGGACGGCGACGAGAACGTGCTCCGACGCTCCATCGACTACGCCGAGCTGGGCCTCGAGCCGAGCCGCTTCGACACCATCCTGACCTGTCTCGGCAGCCTCTTCGACGAGGCCGAAGATGTGCGCGAGGCCGAGGCGATTGTGTATGGCGCGATCTACGAGGTCGCGACGCGCTTCGAGGCGCTGATTGGCGCCTCGAGAGCGGGCTGAAACGCCGAGCGGACGGCCGATTTTCGCACTGCATGGTTCGAAGCGAAAATCGGCCGTGGGCAAGGCAATCCCAAAAGGCTCACTCGCAGAGCTTGACCGCGTTCGCGGGCGGCTCGAAGACGAAGTAGTCATCGGCCATGTCGCTGGCGTTGATCTGCGCGTCCTTGAAGTTCAGCGTGTTGACGTTGCCCAGCGCGTCGACGATGACGACGACCTCGACGCGATAGGTCTTCTTGCTGAGCTCGAATTCCACGACCGAGTAGGCGCTGGACGGCACCTTCGGCGTGAGCTCGACGCGGTAGCGCTTGTCGTTCGTGGACTCGAGGAGCTTGAAGTCGAAGTCTTGCTTGATGTCGCCTTCGCCGGCGAGGAAGGTGAGCGCGGTGGGCAGCTGGCTCGTTCCCAGGTCTTGCGAGCAATACTGCTGGAACGCGGGTTCCCACGACCAGAAGGTGGTGCCGTCTGAGATCAAATAGCGCTCGTCGTCGGTTCCGACCTGGTAGTCCCAACGCATCTTTCCGGGCTTCTTGAACCAGACGACGCCGTTGGAGACGCGCTCGATGCCGTTGATCTCGAGCTGCTTCTGGTCGAAAGCAGCGGAGTAGTTCTTCGCCTTGTCGTAGTAGGCCTGCATGCCGTCGATGATGGCGGTGGCGTCGGTGACGTCGGGCGTCGCGGTGACGTCGGGCGTCGCCCTGGTCTGCGCGCCCCCGAAGAGCGGCGGGATGCCCATCCACGCGAAGATCCTGGCCGCAGCACCAATGTTCCCGGGCATGGCTTGGACTCGAGCGATGACCAGCGACGGTTCCATCGATTGCGCGGCGGCCGGCATGGGCGCAGCAGCGAGAGCAGCACAGAGCACGAAGAGTAAGAAACTGAGTCGGCGGCGCATTTCGAGCCTCCTGAAAAAGGCGCAGAGAAGTGGAGCTGTGAAAACCCGATGGGGGCCTGAGCGTATTCGCTCATCGAGCGAGCGAGTGCAAGCTCAACGGAGGCTTCGACGGCTTCTCTTCCCGATAGATTCAGCGCGGACGCAACGAGCCCAGTTTGGTTTCGGGGTCCTCTCATTGCAGGGCCAGCTCAGGTCGTTTGCGATGCTGGTGCGCTTGGGGCTTGGGGTTCGTTCCTGCGAAGCGGGTTCCGGTGGGCTGCGGGTGGATGAGGCGCTGCAGGTCATCT
>PFUG01000570.1 GCA_002789955.1 Deltaproteobacteria bacterium CG_4_9_14_3_um_filter_63_12
CCCTCTGTCAGGGCCCCAGGATAGGATTCACATTTCCATGTTTACCTCCAATTCTCTGCGCCATGCTCGGCGCACCCTCCCTCGCTCCTCGGCGTACCGGTGTACGCCTGCGTCGCTCGGTCGTCGGCTCCTTGCACCTGGGGCATTTCCGAACGGGCACTCAGAAGATGTCCTTTAGGCAGAATTCAGAGTTCGGAGTTCAGCCGCATTTTCCACCGAGCTCAGCGAAGCACGCTATTTCCGGATGGACTCAAGCCTAACAACCGTCGACGCGATGCGCGCTGGGCACGTCGAGCCGTAGCGGGTAAGCTGCCGCGGTTCTCCGACCGTGTTCGGTCGACCCTGAACTTGCCGCCAGCGGTGCCCGCCCGAGTAGCGCCAGCGCCCTCAACCCCAGTAAGACTTTGAGCACCAACACCGCCACCCGCACCCAGAAGCTCTTCCGCGTCGCCATCCGCTGGATCGCTGGTCACCTGACCCATGTGTTGCTTGCGGCGAGCGTGCTGACGGCGCTGAGCGTCTGGGCGATCGTCGCGCGCTTCGACATCCGCAGCGACATCAAGGACCTGATGCCGTCCGAGGCGCGCAGCGTGCGTGACACGTTCACCATCGCCGACCGCATGGGCAGCATCACGTCGCTCTCGATCATCATCGAGAGCCCGTCGCGCACGCTGAACCCGACGATCAAAGAGAGCGACGTCTACAAACGCTGCATCACCCGCCAGCAGGCGCGGGATGACCGCAGCGAGGCGGCCAAGGAGCGAGGGAAGATCCTCGAGCGCCGGCCGGCAATCAAGGACTGCGATGATCCTTTGGTGCTCTTCGCTGGCGAGCTCGAGATTCGGCTCGCCGAGATCGAATCGGTGGGCTATGTGCACTACCACAACGACAAGAACTTCTTCGAGGACAACATCCTCCTCTACGCCTCGAACGACGCGCTGGAGCGGCTCTACACCGACATCGACGAGAAGCTGACCGACGCCCGCAAGCAGAGCGGCGAGTACAAGGCCTGCCTCCTGACGGCGGTGGACAGCGCGGACTGTGAGTCGATTCGACCGGGCAGAAAGAAGGCTACCCCCGCTCCAGATTCGCCGGCCACGGACCAGACTGGCGACGAGCTGGCCGCTGACGAGAGCGACTACAGCATCAAGGCCTTGTCAGAGCGTTACGGTGGAAAGGGGGGCAAGGACTCGGAGATCGCCTTCACTGCCGAGTACGACGTGAACCGGACCGCCGATGGGAGTTGGTTCCTGACGATGCTGGTGCGCTTTCGCGACGCCTCCACCAGCCTGAAAGAGACCGAGAAGCATCTGAAAGAGATCGAGGCGTTGGTCGCCTCGATGGAGCCCTCGACCTACGCCGAAGACCTCATCGTCGCCTACGGCGGAGGCTTCAAGACGCAGCAGGGCGAGGCCCAGTCGGTCGTGCGGGATGTCCAGGTCTCGGGCGGGACGACGGTCGGCGGCATCATGCTCCTGCTGCTGATCTTCTTCCGCCGTATCCGCGCGGCCTTCGTGATCTTCATTCCGCTTTTGATGAGCATCGCCTGGACCCTGGCGATCGCGTTTTTGACCGTCGGTTACTTGAACCTGATTACGGCCTTCATCTTCGCGATCCTGCTGGGTTTAGGCATCGACTTTGGGATTCACATCTTGGCGCGCTTCGATGAGGAGCGCTCGAAGGGCAAGGACGCGGTCGACGCCATGGAGGAGTCCATCGTCGAGGTCGGCTCCTCCAATTTCGCCGGTGCCCTGACCACCGCGGCGACCTTCTTCACCTTGCTCACGGCCGACTTCCGTGGCTTCAGCCAGTTTGGACTGGTCGCCGGGATCGGCGTGATGGTGTCGCTCTTCGCCATGCTGACCGTGGCTCCGGCGTTCGTCTTGTGGTTCCACAAGGTCTGGCCGGCCAAGACGCGCGTCATGAAGGGCGCCAAGGTGATCAGCTCCACCAAAGTGCGCTGGCTGCGACCGCTGGCCCTCCTCGTCTTCTTGGCCCTCGCCACCGTGACAGGGCTCTCGCTGACTCAGGTCGACGAGATCCAGTTCGAGGAGAACTTCTATCGCCTGCGCATGAAGGAGAGCGAGTGGAAGGCCGAGGAGAACCGCTATCGGATCACCAACCGCGAGAAGCGCCGGCACAGCTCGCCAGCCATCATCCTCCTGGACTCGCTGGAGGAGGTCTCTGCCTTGGAGAAGCGCATTCAGGCGCGGAAAGATCCTGGCGCGGTGGAGAGCATGCAGCTGATGCTGCGGCGCTTCCCGAGGCTGATGAACATCCTGGTGCAGAAGTTCAGCCCGGCGATTATCGAGGGGCCGGAGTACGCTGTGGCGCCCGCCATGGTGGCGGCGGCCCGGACGCTGCCGGACTCGCTGGCCAACTTGGTTCCGCGCTATTCGCGTTTCGACCGAGCAGGAACCGAAGCGCAGACCCTGCTCCGAGCGTTCGTCGGGGACTATCCTGGCTTCTCTGGTGTGCTGGGGGAGACGCTGCGCCAGCCGCTGCGACACCTCGAGCGCTACCGCCCGCTGGGCTTGGTAAGCCACTTGGCCAAGGTGACGCCGGCGTGGATGCACGAGGCGATTCCGACGCGCCGAGTCAGCAACCGGCTCTCGAGCGTCACGTCCATGGTGAGCATTTACAGCTTCATGCCCGGCACGCCGGCGGAGCAGGCTCAGAAGCTCGCGCTCATCGAGAAGCTCCAGAAGCGCACGGAGCGCCGCAACATCCGCTTCCTGCCCCAGGAAGACCAGGACCAGATCAACGCGCTGCGGACCTACCTCGTGAAGAAGCCGGTCAGCGTCGACGACCTGCCGGGCTGGGTGAAGATGCAGTTCAAGGAGAGCGGCGTGAATCCCGCCCCGCCGCGCGTGGGCAGCGGCGTCGACTACGCCTTCGGAAACATCGCGTTGGTCTACCAAAACACCAGCACGCTCAACGGCATCCAGGCTCACCGCTTCACGCAGGAGATGCGCTCGGTGCGGGTCGAGGGCAAGGAGCTGACCATGAGCACCAACGCCTTCGTCTTCTCGGACATGCTCACGCAAATCCAGACCGACGGGCTCGACGTGTCGTTCTTGGCGTTTGGCATCGTGTTCCTGGTGGTCCTATTGCAGCACCGCTCGTTGATGCAGACCCTTGTCATCATGGCTCCGTTGGCCATCGCGCTGGCTTGGATTGTCGGCATCATGTCGCTCTTGGACATGAAGTTGGGCCTGTTCAACATGGTGATCTTGCCGGTGATCATAGGCATCGGCATCGACAACGGCATCCACCTCTTCCACCGCTACCGCACGAGTGGGCGCGGCGGGACGTTGCACGCGCTGCGCTTCACCGGCGGCTCCATTTTCATGACCAGCGCCACCACCATCATGGGTTTTGGTGGGATGATGCTGAGTATGCACATGGGCCTCAACACCATGGGACAGCTGTCGGTCGCTGGCATCTTCTGTTGCTGGCTGGCGACGATGACCATCCAACCGACGCTCTTCATCCTGGCCGAGTGGCTCAACATCAAGAGCATCGTGCCTGACCACGATTACGAAGCATAGAATTAGCGCGAAATGGAGATGAAGCAATGACCTTGCGAGACCAACGGACGAAAGATGGTGCCCGGCTGCTGAGCGGCCTGGACTGCTCTGCCGCCATCAAGGCCGAGCTCGAGCTCGAGCTCGACGCCCTCTCGGCGGCCGGCAAGCCCGTGCCGCAGCTCGTCGTGGTGCGCGTCGGCGCCGATCCGGCCAGCGCCAGCTACGTGAAATCGAAGCGCAAGGCCGCCGCGGCGGTGGGCATTCGGACCGAGGAGTATCACCTCGACGCCTCCATTACCCCCGGCGATCTGACCGCCCTCATCGACCGCCTCAACGCCGACGACGACGTGGACGGCATCTTGTTGCAGCTGCCCCTGCCCAGCCATCTCGACGACAAGCTCTTCCTCAACCAAATCCGCCCCGACAAAGATGTGGATGGCTTTCACCCCATGAACATGGGGCACATGCTCACCGGCTCCAATCCCCTCCTGCTGCCGTGCACGCCGCGCGGCATCATGGAGCTCATGACCCGCTACGGGGTGACCTTCTCGGGCAAGAAGGCGGTGGTCATCGGCCGCAGCAACATCGTCGGCAAGCCCGTCGCCGTGCTGCTCACCCAGGCCAACGCCACGGTCACCTTGTGCCACTCGCGCACGGCCAGCCTCGAGGCCGAGGTGCGCGGCGCCGACCTCCTCATCGCCGCGGTCGGCGTCCCTCACCTGGTCAAAGGCGAGTGGCTCAAGGAGGGCGCGGTGGTGGTGGACGCCGGCATCAACCGGCTGGAGAGCGGCAAGCTGGTCGGCGACGTGGATTTTGATGCGGCGCAGGCCCACGCTTCGGCGATCACCCCGGTGCCGGGCGGCGTTGGACCCATGACGGTGACGATGTTGATCTTGCAAACCCTCATCGCGGCGAAGGCCCGTCGCAATTTGTAATTCGTTGAACAGGGCGCAGCACGCTGCGCCCTACTCGTCTTGGCCTTAGAGGGCGCAGCACGGAGCGCCCCTACTCGTCTTGGCCTCAGAGGGCGCAGCGCGCTGCGCCGCTACTTGTCGTCTCGGCCTTAGGACCTTAAGGTCGTAGTTGTATTGTTGACCCGTTGCCATGCAGACGATGAACAGTGAACCCAACCTCACCGCAGTGACCCGGCGAGACCCGTCCCAGAGGCTGGGGTTTCACGAAGCGCTGGAGACCGGCGAGTTCGTCGTCACGGCCGAGCTGATGCCGCCCAAAGGCCCGGACGTCGAGAGCTTCAAGGAGAAGATCGACGTCCTGTCCGGGCGGGTCAACGCCATCAACGTCACGGACTGCAGTCGAGCCGTGCTGCGCATGTCCTCCATGGCGGCCTCGGTCATCATCCAGCAGCGCGGCGTCGACGCGGTCTACCAGCTCACCTGTCGCGACCGCAACATCCTCGCCTTGCAGTCCGACCTGCTGGGCGCCGCCGCCTTGAACGTCCGCAGCGTCTTGGCGCTCACCGGCGACGGCATTCGGCACGGCGATCACCCGGACGCCAAGCCGGTCTTCGAGGTCGAGTCCATCGGCCTGTTGGACATCATCCGCAAGCTCAACCGCGGCAAGAATTCCGCGGGCGGCACCTTGAATGCCCCCGCCAGAATCCTGGCCGGCGCCGTGGTCAACCCCAACTTCCTGCCCGGACGCAGCCACCGCAAGCGCTTTCTCAAGAAGGTCGAGGCCGGAGCGCGCTTCTTCCAGACGCAGATGCTCACCAATATGGAGGCCTTCGAGTCGTTCATGGAGTACGCGCGGCCCTTGGGCGCCACGGTTTTGGGTGGCATCTTGGTCATCAAGAGCCTGAAGAACGCCCAGTTCCTCAACGAGATGGTGCCCGGCATCCGCATCGAAGAGGAGATCCTGAAACGCTTCGAAGCGAACGACTCGCTCGACACCGGCCTCGACATCGCCGCCGAGCAGGTGGCGCGCTGCCGCGAGCTCTGTGGCGGCGTGCACATCATGTCGCTGGGGAAAGAGCAGCTGGTGTTGGACGTGCTGGACCGCGCGGGGCTTTGAGCCGGGGGCTTGGGGCTTGGGAACATGGCTTCGATGTTGGGGGTGCGGGTTTCGTGCTGCAGGGTGCGCCTCGACGTTCAGCGCCTCGGAAGTGCTCAGGGATGGGCGCAGCACGCCGCGCCCCTACGTATCGTTACCCATCAAGGTTGGGCCCAGCACGCTGCGCCCCTGGGCGCAGCACGCTGCGCCCCTACAAATCGTTACCGATCAAGCTCAGGGATGGGCGGCGGGGTTGTGAGCCGCGCCGCTGCTGAACCATGAAGACCCCACCCCCTCCCCTGCCCAGCGCTTTTCTGGTCGCGCTCGACGAGCCGTCGCGGGTCGCCGTCGCAGACCTCGGCGGGCTCCTCGACGCGATGCTCGTCGCCGCCCAGGTGGCCTGGCCAGACCTTGGGCTCGCCGATGACGCTTTCTACGAGGCCCTCGCCACACGTTTTGCCCGACGCCGCACCTCGACTCCAGCCAGCGAGTGGTTGCAGCGCTGCAAGCCCAACGACCTCGCGCTCGCCTGTGCCTGCGAGCGCGGCACCGCGGCCGCTCTCGAGGCCTTCGAGAGAACCCACGGCACCACTCTGCGCGCCATCGCGCAACGCTTCGCCTCCGACACGCACGCTGTTGACGACCTCCTGCAATCGCTGCGCGAGCACCTCTTCGTCGCGGCCGCCGCAGGCCGCACGCCCCGCATCGCCACCTACAGCGGCCAAGGCGGGCTCAAGGCCTGGTTGCGCGTCACCGCGACTCGCCTCTTCATCGACCGCACCCGCGCCCAGCAACCCCACGACAAGAACGCCGTAGCCAGCGAGGAACTCGAAGGCGCCCTCGAGAGCGCAGCGCCTGGCGACTTCGAGCTCGACTTCCTCAAGCAGACCTATCGCAAGGAGTTCAAGGCCGCCTTCGAGGCCGCCATCCGCTCCCTCGACAGCACCTCCCGCAATCTCCTGCGCCTCGCCTACCTGCAGGGCTTGAACGTCGACCAAATCGGGGCGATTCGCCGCGTTCATCGTGCGACCGCAGCGCGACAAGTCGAGAAAGCTCGCGTCCTATTGAGGGAGGCCATCCGTCGCGAGATGACGGAGCGGCTGCGCGTAGGGGACGACGAGCTGCGCTCCATCCTCGGGCTCATCGAGTCGCGAGTCGAGCTCTCCCTGCACCGCCTGCTGCGCAGCACGCAAGTCCTTGCCCCATCTGAGGAGGACCCGCTTGAACGATGACTGCCCCGACGAACATCTGATCCTCGATTG
>PFUG01000540.1 GCA_002789955.1 Deltaproteobacteria bacterium CG_4_9_14_3_um_filter_63_12
TGTCCAGCCTTGGTGGTCAGACACCTGACACTTCTTGAAGCGAAAGAGCTTATTTGCGCTTTGCTAATGTAAGGTGCTTGACAAGCGCACCTAGCGGTCAACGGCCAGAAAAGAATTCGGAGTCCTTTCATGCGCATCGCCCTCTTCTTGTTCTTGTTGCTCGCCGCTTCATCGACCGGCTGTCGAATGCTGATGCCTGCTCAGCCCGTGCTGACGGCGCCGAGCCCCGCCGAGCGCCGGCAGGACTATGTCAACGCCAATCCAGGTCTGTCGCCGGAGGTCGCCTTGGCCGTCGTCGGCGGGCAGGTCATCGAGGGGATGTCTCAGGACGATGTGACGGCGAGCCTGGGGCCGCCGGAGCGGGCGGCGATCTCGGCGTTCTCGAACAGTGACACCGAGTGGCGCTACTCGATTCTGCGCCAGAGCGTGACCTTCAGCACCGAGTCGGGAAGCTCGGCCAGCAGCCGCGCGGTCGGCGAGGTCATCGTGCTGTTCGCCCATGACCGGGTGGTCGAGGTCCGACAGATTCAGTTTCCCGAGGAGCGCGGGCTGTAACGGTCCCGCTCTGCGCAGACGAGGCGAGTGTGCGGTGACAGGTCTGGGCGCGCCGCTTCGAAGTTTTGCGGCAAGACCCAGCGTGGCTCCGACATTCATCCATCCATTGAATGAAAAGCGAGGTTCTATCATGCGTTCACGATTGTTCGTCTATTTGTTCTCGGCTCTGCCAATGCTCTTCTTGTTCTCGGCTTGCTTTCCGGCGGCCAACAACGTGACGGTTCGGATGATTGAAAAGAAGCGGACGTTCAAGGCCAAACCTGCGGCCGAGGTGCAGGTCGTGTCCTTGGAGGAGGCGGCGGAATGGCTGCCGGAGGGGTTCTTCTGGACCGGGCCGCAGCGCGACGAGGTCATGGCAGAGCCGAACTTCCCGACCGCCGACGACCCCAACTTGGTGCTCGCCGAGTACTCCTACCGACAGCGACAGGAGAGCGACGACCCAGGGCCGCAGATCGCGGCGCTTCGCGAAAGGCGGCTGCGGACGGGGTCGACGCCTTGATTGTCGACGTCAAGAAGACGCACATTCGGGCGTTCGCGTTGCACCTGTCGTCGGCCTCGGTCGAGGTGCCGCCAGCGAAGCCAGCGACCGAGCTCCTGGCCGAGCTGAAAGCGAGTGCCGAGTCGAAGGGCTACAGCCACGCGGAGGAGCCCATCGAGAAGCGGCTCGACGCCATCGAGCCGCTCGCCATCGCGGGGAAGCGGGGCACCTGCTACTGGCTCTCGTTTGCCCTCGACGAGCAAGCGTCGTTCAGCAAGACGGCACGGCGCGGGCTCGACTACGAGATGAGCAGCGGCGAGTTGGACATCCGCGCCCTGGCGGGGAGCCTGGCGACCATGCGCGGTGGGAAGAACACGATCCCGTTGGAGGTCCGCTCGGCTGGGGCGTTCGTCGGCTGTCCGCAGGCCGATGGCGAGCTCGGGGTCGAGCTGCAGACTCTCGACGCCCGCGACGCGAACACGTTGGCGGACTTGGACCAGGGTGCGGTGTTCTTCCAGTTGCACACGAAGTCCATCACGGACGCCGAGCTGGCCGAGCGCAAGACGAAGTTGTCCCAGACGTCGCGGACGCCGTCGGCGTCGCTGTCTCGGATGAGGATGTCGTTCTCACACGCATCTCCCGTCCCGTCTTGATCGGCGTCGGCCTGGTCGCTGTTGGCGACCCAGTCGCAGTTGTCACACACGTCGCCGACGCCATCCAGATCGAGGTCGGCTTGGTCGCCGTTTGCGGTGTCGGGGCAGTTGTCGTGGGCGGCGGCAAGGCCGTCGGCGTCGGCGTCGCTGAGGTCGAGCTGGCAGGCATCGCCGGTGCCGTCACAGTTGGTATCAACCTGGTCGATGTTGGCCCTGTGGGGGCAGTTGTCGCAGAGGTCGCCGACGCCGTCGCGGTCGGTGTCTTCTTGGTTGGGGTCGTACTCGAGCCAACAAACGTCGTCGCGGTTGATGACCCCGTCGTGGTCATCGTCTGCGAAGGCGATGGAGGGGTGTTCGCAGAGGTCGCCTACACCATTGCAGTTGCTGTCGGCTTGGTCGCGGTTGGCCGTAAAGGGGCAGTTGTCGACGCTGTCGGGAGTGCCGTCGTTGTCGAGGTCTCCAGCGGGCGAGGGGCCGAAGAGGCAGGTGTCGCCGTCGGTGGCGTCGGGATCGACGTCCGAAGTGCCCGAGGTGTCGACGGCGTCGGGATCGACGTCCGAAGTGTCGACGGCGTCGGGAGTGTCAGTAAGGGCGTCAGGTGCGTCGGCCGAAAGGTCCACGGCGTCCGCCGAGGGGTCCACGGCGTCAGTCGACGTGTCGGTGGCGTCAGTCGACGTGTCGGTGGCGTCAGTCGACGTGTCGATGGTGTCGATCGAGGTGCTGTCGATGGAGGACGTATCGGAGCGGAGGTCGGCCTCGATGTGGGTGCTGGGGGTGTTGTCGTCGCATGCAGCGAGGGTCAATGTGGCGCAGGCAAGGGTGAGGAGGAAGTATCGGCGAGGCATGGGGGCTCTTGTTGGATGGTGTGATTTGGAAGGCGCGGTGTTGGATGATAGCAAGATCGGAGTGGAGGGTCATGGTCCGAGTGGATGACACGATGTGACCATTGATTGGCCCGCTCCAGAGAGTCCGAAGCTCCGTGGAGGCTGTTATTGCACCCCAGGTTGCACACCGAGCCGGTCGTCCTTCTCGTCACCATCTCCATTGGCGCGCGCGAAGCCCCACCGTGATCGCGCGTAGGCACGCCAGCAGCCTCGCTTCGAGACTGCTAGCGCGCGAGAAATCCGATCGGGACTGACGACAGGGTCAGGACGGGGCCATCGCTGGCTCATGCATCCGCATTAGGATGGGGTATACGGCGACAGCAACGCCCCAGCCCTGATCCTCGGTATCTCTCTGATAGACCCGGACCTCATGCCTTCCAAACTCTCGCAGCGGAAGATCGTCGATCACGTACCGCACTCGCTCCCACATCAGTTGAGAAAGGTCGATAGGGTGCTCCCACTTACGCAGAATTTCCTGGTTTGGAGCGACAACATCTAACCGGCTCAGACAAGTTCCAGGAGTAGCGAAGTCGGCTCTCGTCCATGTGGAGAGGATCTCCATATGCACGACGAGCTGGTCATCCTTCTCGTCACGGTCTCCATTGGCGTGCACGAAGCCGATGTGCTCGACGATGTCGATAAGCGAAAATAGGCTGCTGTCGGCTGAGAGCAGGGACTTCAGACACACTGCAGTGAAGACATGTTGTGCTCCAGCCATCGCCATTCTCTCAATTGAAAGTTGTGGTCGAACGTTCCAACTGTGATTGCTGCCCTGTTTCCCGAGCCGGATTGTGCGCACTTCGGTGAGGGCGATAGCCTTTCGAGGTGGCGCTTCTCATCATCATGATCGTTGGGTCCATGATGCGGTCGACGGTGACAGGGAGAAGATGGATGACAATGTCCCGCGCTTCCTGTGGGGAAGCATTGCGTCGGATGTCGAGCGCCCCGTTCACAGCAGCGACTATGTTCGAGGTCTCCCCTGGTTCGGCCACCAGAAGCCCATTCTCGCCCATCCAGCGCTCAACCTCAGTCCACCTCCACAACCTGGTCTTCGATGACGGGTTCAAAGGCACAGGGAAACCACCAGGTCCACGTTGCCCTTCATAAAGCAGGCGAATGCTCTCACGCGTTCGATCGGTTCGTGCGGCGATCTCCGCAGCCGACACAAGATCTTCAGGCTCAACGCGAACGACTTTCGCGACACCGGCGGCGTGCACAGCCTCTATCGCTGACAACACAGCTGCGAGGAAGCTGTCTGCCTCACGTTCGAAATCCAAGTAGGGGATACCGCCGCGGAGCCCCAACAGCGCATCATTGCATCCAGCCTCAAAGAGGCGATCTTCAATGTCCTCGGTGAGCTCCGAAAACCCTTTCAGTATCAACGTGAACTCATAAGTCTTCATTCTTCGCCCTCCTCCGACGTGAGCCCGGGGCAGCGATCAACTTTTCGGCAGATCTGCCTGCCATGGTCGCCTGGCGATCTTGGCGTCGACCAAACTGAGAGTTGGCAACACCCCTTTGAGCAGAGAAGCCGCCCCCAGGCATGACCACTGGACGGCTGCCAGCTCCAACCGGCTTCCTCGGCATACTGAACGGCATCTTCCACTTCTTTTTTCGGATGACGACTTCGAGCCATTGGCAACTTAAGAGGGGTGTTGGCGTTCGTCAACACTCTATGGATTGAACAACGGTCCACGCCAGATATTTCGTTGTGGGGGCCTAGCCAAGTGTTGTCCGAAAGAGACGCAGATGGCTGAGGCATAAGCACACAGGCCCTCTCTGCGTCGGCATCGGACACCCTTGGTGTATCGGCCTTGTGCCCTTCAGCGGCGCCCCACTCAGGGTCGTGCAGTCGACGCTCTGTTTCATCCAAGCCCCCCCTACGCCAGAGCGCGCGAAGCCCATTCGCGCGGCGCGGAGCTGGCATTTACTTTGTCTCCTGGGGCTTGTCCGCCGAGCTGCGAAGCGCCCCCACGCTCCGTCGGCGAATAGGCCTCGAGCCGCGGGACATGGAGACCCACGCGGCTCGAGACCCCATAAATTCTATTGCTGCCCGTTGACCGCTAGACAAGAATATCTACGTGGCCGGCCGCTTAGCGAACTTAGTTGACCTTGATGTGTGACGAATTCACTCGATGGTCTCGATGTCCTCATCGTCGACATCCTCGACCATCGCCTTCGACGAGCGGCGCTGCGCCAGCCCCAGCCGGATCAAGTAGTCGCGACGGGTGATCACCGCCCGCGCGGTCTCTCGCCAGTCGGCGAGCCACTCGTGGAAGGCCAGGGTGGCTTGGTTGTAGTCGTCGATGCCAATGACCTCCACCTGAGGGGATTGGGGCGCGGTCGCGGTGGCCTCGGCCACCAGGCCCCGGAGCTCGGCTTCGATGGTCGGCGTGAAGACGTTGCGCTGGCCGAGCAACGCGACGGCCGCCTTGTCCGCATCTCGTGTGCCGGCGCGGTTGGGGTCGGTCCCGTCGCGCAGGGCGGTGACGCGCTCGAGGAAGGTGATCACATTGAGGACCGCCTCATAGCCGGCCTGGTTGGTCAGGTCGCCCACCACGTAGGTGGCTTGGTCTGGGAACCTGTGGTTCAGGGCAGCCCTTGCAATCGCGATGTTGGGGCCGTCCCACTCGTCGAGCTTGCCCCGGGCATAGATTGAGCTGGTCGGCACCATCACTGGCGACGGGGATCTGAACCCCAACATTTTCGCCAGGTAGCCCAGCCCCTGCTGATGCTCCGCATCGGTATAGCCTCGCCCAGCGAGGACATTGGCGATCGCGGGCACGGTGGTCACACCATGAAAGTATCTGGTGCCGCGCTTGATGTCCCGTTCGATGACAGTGATGTCGAGCGGGGCCGGTTGAGGGTTGACCATGGCATACTCCTTTTGTTGAGGACATGGGGACTGCGGATTTTGGGAACCCAAACCACCTACCAGAGGTGTTTCGTACTTGCAACCCTTAAGCACGAAAGAACTCGATGATGCGACCAGTTTGGCGCCCGTCTCGGCCAGCAAATGGCCTCGACGGCGAAGTTGAAGTCACGGCTGCGAAATTGAGGGCTTCTGCAACGGCAAATGGGGCTTCAGCCACGAAAACGAAGCTTCACCAACGGCCCAAAGAGCTTCGTCAACGAAAATTTTGCCAGGCCAACGTGGGAAGATGGCTTTCTGAGCGGGCTTCCTGGCTTCGTTTTTTTGGGCGAAGAGCTCGGGCTCGCGAGCGAAGCTCGCAAACCCAGTAAACAAGCCGTTTGCGCCGTTGGTGAAGCGTTTGGGTTCGTTGATGAAGCTTCGGTTTGGTTGGTGGAGGGGTTTGGGGGGCTTGGCTACCCTGCACCCAGCCGGCCCCTAAAGGCCCCTCGATGCACCCTTAGCCATCGTCGATGCCCCTCGCCATCGATGCCCCTCGACGCCGACTCTCACCACGTCTATTACCTACGCCAATGCTTTCTTTGGAGTTGGACCTATGAGCCCAAAAGAGACTTTTGAGGTTGCCCCGCCACAGGGCACTGCAGCACACCCAGAAGAGGTGCCAAGCACACAGCCCGAGGAGCAGACCTTCGCCGAGGTCGTGGAGATGATCCAGGCCGCCCGCGGGCAGGCCCTGGCGGCCGTCAATACGGCGCTCATCGACCTCTACTGGAGAGTCGGAGAGTACATCTCGCTCAAGCTCGAGAGCGCAGCCTGGGGCGATGGCGTCGTGAAGGCCCTGGCCCAGTACATCCAGCGCCGCCACCCGAATATTCGCGGTTTCACTCGGCCGAATCTGTTCCGGATGCGGCAGTTCTTCGAGGCCTACAATGGGGACGAGAAAGTCTCACCACTGGTGAGACAATTGTCGTGGACTCACCACCTCATCATTCTGGGGCAAGCCAAGCGTCCAGAAGAACGCGAGTTCTACATGCGCTTGGCCATTCGCGAGCGATGGAGCAAGCGAGAGCTGGAACGTCAGTTCCGCGCCGCCACCTTCGAACGGGCGGTCCTCAGTCCGGTAAAAGTGTCACCAGTGGTGGCACAAATACACCCGGAGGCATTGAGCGTCTTCAAAGACTCGTATTTGGTCGAGTTCCTCGAGCTGTCGCAGGACCACTCTGAGAGCGACCTGCACCGCGGATTGCTCCACAGGTTGAAGGATTTTCTGATCGAGCTGGGTCGCGACTTCTGCTTCGTGGGCTCCGAGTACCCAGTGCAGGTTGGCAAGCGTGACTTCGCGCTCGACCTCCTGTTCTTCCACCGTGGCCTC
>PFUG01000654.1 GCA_002789955.1 Deltaproteobacteria bacterium CG_4_9_14_3_um_filter_63_12
AGGACAGTCGCAAAGGCAATGCGGGTGACCCCTTACTTGCGATGTGCTAGACAGAATCGTCCATCGTCACCAACATCTGGAGCTTCGAGCCGATGCACAGTACCCCATCTAGGGCGGTCGCGCTCACCGCGTTGGCGGTCGCAGGTCTGCTGACTGCTTTGGCTTCGTGCTCGAGCGCTCCGACGCTCGAAGAGAGCGTGAGCTTGACGGTCTACAGCTCCAGCTCTGAGTACGACCCGACCGGGTCGTCCCAGGGCTATGGCGTCGTGCGCGAGGTCCGCAAGGTCCCCATGAGCGCTGGCGTCAACGAGCTGCGCTACACCGATATCGCCTCCGGCATCGACGCCAGCAGCGTCACTTTCCACTCGCTGAGCGCCCCAGAGACCACCGTGCTGGAGCAGAACTACGAGTTCGATCTGGCCGACGCCAACACGCTCCTCAACCGCTACCTCGAGCACACGATCGCCGTCGTCCGTGCCGATGGCCAGCGCCTCGAGGGCAAGCTCCTGCAGCAGGACACCAGCGGGCTGTTGCTCCAGGTCCCTGGCGTCCCAGACCCAGTGCAGATCTTGACCCGAGACCCCGAAAGCGTCGCCCGCATCCTGCTCCCCGAGCTCCCCGCCGGCTTGCTCACCCGACCGACGCTGGTCTGGAGGGTCGACTCGCCCTTGGCCGCGACCCACTGGGTCGAGGTCGCCTACCAAACCGCGGGACTGGGGTGGGCTGCGGACTACCAGGTCGTGCTCGACGAGGCCTCCCAAACCTTCGACCTCTTGGCTTGGGTGACGCTCAACAACAACTCGGGCGCGTCCTTCGAGGGTGCGCACCTCAAGCTCGTCGCTGGCGACGTGAACCGGGTGCAACCAAGCGACGACTTCGAGGACGTCACGGTCAGCCAGAGCGAGCTCATGCTCAGCAAGTCAGCCGAAGTAGCCCCCTTCGAGGAGAAAGCCTTCTTCGAGTACCACCTCTACACCCTGGGCCATCCCACCGACCTGCCCAACGCCTCAACGAAGCAGGTCGAGCTCTTCCTGCCCGTACGCGGATTGCCCACCAAGCTGCGCTACCTCTTCGACAGCGTTGGCGCCCCCCTCAATTTCGGCTCCGCTCCGGCGTTCGGCGCCTCGCTCTACGCTTCGACCTCGGGGCCTGTTGCCGTCGCGCTGCAGATCTCCAATCGAGAGAAGGACGGGCTGGGGCTCGCGTTACCGGCCGGGCGCATCCGCGTGCAGTACCGCGAGGACCCAGACAGCGCCGCGATCCCAGTGGGCGAGGGTTGGATCGATCACTCGCCCAAAGAGGAGGACCTCGAGCTGCGCGTCGGCACCGCCTTCGACTTGGCCGGAGTCCGCACCCAGACTGGCTACACCGAGTTCACCCGAGACCACCGTCTCGTCGAGAGCTTCGAAATCGAGCTCTCCAACCAGAAGAGCGAAGCCGTCACCATCGAGGTGCTCGAGCCCCTGTACCGCTGGTCCAACTGGCACGTACTGAAGAGCTCCCATCCCTTCGAGAAGAAGGACGCCCAACACATCCTGATCCCCGTCGAGGTCGCAGCAGGCGCCACGACGAAACTCACCTATTCCGTCGAGTACAGCTGGTAGACCATCGGACGCTGCCAAAGCGAGGACCCCATGTTCAAATTCGTCAGAATGTTCGCCGTCGTCGTCGTCTCACTCCTTGTCTCAGGCTCGGCCTACGCGCAGGACAGCGCGCCCAAGTCGGTGGCGGTGACCATCTATTCCAACGCCACGAACGCCTATGGCTATAACAACTACGGCTACTACGACCCCTACTACGGCGGCGGCTACGGCTATGGGAACACCTACGGCTCCGGCTACAGCATCGTCAAAGAGGTGCGCGCCATTACTCTGGCCGCTGGCAGCAACGAGATCCGCTTCAGCGACGTCCCCCAACAGATTGACGCCACGACCGTCAACTTCAAGTCCCTCCTCGACCCCGAAAACACCTTCGTCCTCGAGCAGAACTTCGAGTACGACCTGGTCAGCGCCGACAAGGTTCTCTCACGCTACATCGACGAGCCCGTCGCCCTACACGACAAGACCAACGGCGTGCTCCAAGGCGATCTCTTGAGCTACGACCTGGCCCAAGTCGTGCTCGACACCGCCGATCCGGCCGGCCCCATCCAGATCATCAACCGCGGCGAGCTCGCCGAGCGCATCACCTTCGCCGAGCTGCCCGGCGGCCTCATCACCAAACCCACCCTGATGTGGAAGGTGGACGCCAAGAAGGCAGGCAACCACGACGTCGAGGTCACCTATCAGACCAACGGCATGGGCTGGTCGGCGGACTACAACCTGCTCCTCGACAAAGACGACATGACCGCCGACCTCTCGGCCTGGGTGACCATCACCAACGGCTCGGGCGGCACCTTCAACGACGCCACCCTCAAGCTGGTCGCCGGAGACGTGCAGCGCGTCAGCACCATGGGCGCCGGCTACGGTATGGGCGGCGGCGGCTACGCCTACGACGGTGTCTCAGCCGACCAAGGCTTCAGCGAGCAGAGCTTCTTCGAGTACCACCTCTACACCTTGGGCCGCACCACGACCCTCAAGCAGAACTCCACCAAGCAGCTCGAGCTCTTCACCCCAGCCGTCGGACTGCCGGTCACCAAGACCTACACCTACCGCGGCAACGCCAATCCCTACTACGACTACGGCTACCCCTACCAAGACCAGTACTATGGCACCCCCAACACCAAGGTCGACGTCGTCATCCTCTTCGACAACGCCAAGGCCAAAGGTCTGGGCATTCCGCTGCCCGCCGGCCGGGTGCGCGTCTACAAGGCCGATCCCTCCGACGGCTCCGTCGAGTTCGTCGGTGAGGACCAAATCGACCACACGCCCAAAGAAGAGACCGTCAAGATCAAGACCGGCTCCGCCTTCGACGTCGTCAGCGAGTGGAAAGTGGCCGACTTCAAAGTCGATTACGACCAGATGTGGATGGAAGAGAGCCTCGAGGTCACCCTGCGCAACCACAAGACCGAAGACATCACCGTCTCCGTCGAGGAGTCCCTCTACCGCTGGACCAACTGGGCGATTATCAAGAAGTCCCACGAGTTCACCAAGCGCGACGCGCGAAACGTGGGCTTCGACGTGACCGTCCCCAAGGAAGGCGAGACGAAGGTGACGTACACGGTGCGCTATACCTGGTAGGGCCTGGGTTTGGGGCTTGTTCGTAGTGGCGCGAGGCGCCGGACTCGTTGGGGTTGCGGTCGGGTGGGTTCGGCCCGCCGTCTGTAGGGGCGGCTGGCGGCCGCCCTGGATTGTGGCAAAACCTAGGAACAAACTGCGAACCGAATGGCCCGACAAACCCGGTTGGGCCACGTGCGTAGGGGCGGCCGCCTGCAACACGATCTTGCGCGCTTCGTGATCGCGGTTGCAGGGTGTAATAAAAAGGGTGGTTTGAGCCCGTTCACGTCGCACCCGAGACCCACCGCCGAGACCCACCGCCGAGACCTGCCGCCGAGACCCAATGAGCGCAGACAGCCCCTACCGATTGCCGATTCTGGAGCATGAAGACGAGATTGGACGCTTGGTGCGCGAGCACAAAGTCGTCGTCATCGAGGGCCCAACCGGCTGCGGGAAGACCACGCAGCTGCCCCAGATTCTCACTCGCCAAGGGGTCTCGAAGAAGATCCTGGGGGTCACGCAGCCGCGCCGCATCGCGGCAGTCAGTGTGGCCTGGCGCATTGCCCAGGAGATGGGCTGCACAGTGGGCGAAGAGGTCGGGTTCGCCATCCGCTTCGACGACTCCACGGGGCCCAAGACCCACATCAAGATCATGACCGACGGGATCCTGCTGCAGGAGTCCCGCTCCGACCCCCTCTTCAGCGCCTACGACGTCATCATGGTCGACGAGGCCCACGAGCGCAGCCTCAACATCGATTTCACTCTCGGCTTGCTGCACCGCGCCTTGCGCAATCGAGACGATCTGCGGGTCATCGTCAGCTCGGCGACGCTGAACCCGCGCACCTTCCAGGACTTCTTCGCCTCGGCCGTGGGGGAGCCGCCGCCGCTGTTCTCGGTCGAAGCCCGGACGTTCCCCATCAACATCGTCTACAGCCCCATCCGCGGCGACTACGAGGAGTTCGCCGATGGGGTCGCCAACGAGATCCTCGAGCTGCACAGTCGGGGGAATCCCGGGCACATGCTGGTTTTCTTGACCGGCGAGGGGATGATCAAGAACACCGAGCAGTCGATCCTGCGCAAGCGACCGGCCATGGACCTAGTCGTGCTGCCGCTCTTCGGTCGGCTGACCCGCGACGAACAGGAGCAGGTCTTCGCGGAGTTCCCAGGCAAACGAAAGGTCATCTTGGCCACGAACATCGCCGAGACGTCCATCACCGTGCCTGGTGTTACCTACGTCCTCGACTGTGGACTGGCCAAGGTTCCGCGCTATGACCCGACCAGCGGCGTCTCGACTCTGAAAGAGGAGCTCATCTCCTTGGCCTCGATCAACCAGCGCGCCGGTCGCGCCGGGCGCACCGCGCCAGGGACCGTGGTGCGGCTCTACGAGGAGCGCAGCCTCGAGAAGCGGGCTGACTTCACCGACGAGGAGATTCAGCGCCACGATCTGAGCGACGTCGTCCTGCGCCTCATCGACCACGGCATCCACGAGGTCGAGGACTTCCCCTTTCCGACGGCCCCGGCCCGCGGCAAGCTGCGCGCAGCGCTGCAGGCCCTAGAGGCCATGGACGCCATCGACTCGAAGCGCAACCTGACCGCCATCGGGCAGCAGATGGTCATGTTCCCCGTCAGTCCACCGCTCTCCCGCATGATCGTCGAGGCGGCCCGCAAACACCCCAGCGTCCTCGAGGACGTCATCATCGTCGCCGCCTTCCAGAGCGCTCGCCCGCCCTACCTCTACCCTGTGGGCGAGGAGGTGCAGGCGCGACGCGCTCAGGAAGCCTTGGCTCACCGCCTCGGCGACGCCATGACGGCGGTGACGACGTTTCACGCTTGGCGCGCCTCTGGCAACAAGAAGGGCTACTGCGAGCGCAACTATCTGGACCCCGACACCATGGCCTTCGTCGCCAAAGCTCGTGAGCAGCTCGGTGGGATCGCCGAGAAGATGGGCTGTGAGGTGCGCACTGGCGGCGACCCGAAGCAGGTCAATCGCTGTGTCGCCGTGGCTTTTGCCGACAAAATTCTGCGCCGCACCAAGGGCCGCGGCTACGAGAGCCTGATGGGCACCGAGGTGGCGATCCATCCGTCCTCGTCGATCTATGGCGGCAACAACGCCTTCGTGGTGGCCGCCGAGCTGGTGCGCTCGACCCGTGTCTACGCCCGCATCGTGAGCTCTGTGCAAGAAGACTGGCTGCGCGAGGTCTGCCCCGAGGCGGCGTCGGTTTGGGGGAAGGGCGGCAAGGGGAAACGCGCGCCGGTGGTCAAGGTGCAGATCGACGACGACTCCGAGGCTGGCGACGTCAACGACACCCTCGTGTTGGGTGGCCGCACGCTGCAGGTCGTGCGGCGCCGCAAGTACACGTTGGCGACCATCCCCATCGAGCTGGTCGCCGAGCTGTCGAAGGTGAGCGTCGAGGAGCTCAGCGCCGAAGCCGCGAACTTCCGGGCCCGTGTGGTCGATGGCCAAGAGCGTTACCTGACCCGCATGAACCTCGGTCCTCTGCTGGCGATCTTGCCCTACGTCGTGCTCCCTCCGCCGCAGCCGGCCAAGGCTGACGCCGTGCCCCAGGGCGCCCTCTTTGAGTCCGACCGCAATTTGCACAACATCGAGCGCTATCTGACCAAGATCCTCACCGTCGTGCGGCCCCGCAAGGGCAAGAAGCCGGGCTGGGTGGTCTTGGCCGACAACGGCGCCGGCGGCTTCTGGTACGACGTGAACACCGACTTCGTCGAGGCCCTCGAGGTCTCGACCGAGGCGTTGTCGGCGTTGCTCGAGGTTTACGGCGAGGGCGATCCCAAGGCCGCGTCGGTCAAAATGTTGGCGACGCACCTCTCGACGAAGCGCAGCGACGTCCGCGCGGCGCTGGCGCGGGCGATGCGGGCGTCGAAGGGGCGGTGAGGGTTTGCGGTGGGATTAGCTGCGGATTCAAACGCAAAGTCGCAGAGGAGCGCGGAGTCGCAGAGCGTTTCTTGGTGGGGGCTTCGGATTGGGTCTTGACGTCTCTGGTGAGGTTGACTCCAGTACGGGTCAACACCCTGATTCTTCGCGTGCTTTGCGGAGAAGCTCATCCAGTCGCAGTTTGGATGCCCACTTCTCGAGATACTCCTCATCAAGCCCGGAACACACCTTTAGAACCCCGAGCACGTCGTTCCAGCCCGAGGACGCCCTTCTCGTCGGCAAAGCGTTCCTGACCGGTCGTGCGCTCGAGTGTAGAAGCGGCGTCTCGCCGCTTCGCTGCTCGACTCGTGCGGCGCTGCTGGGCGGTGAGCGCCTCCAGGACTGCCGCTCGAAAATGCCCCCGCCCAACTCGAACCAGCGAAGCTTGTGCAGGATGGTGTCCTCAGCTCTGGCGATGATGAGCGAGCCTCCGCCCGGCAGGGAAATGGGACACGCCCGCTCGAACTCTGCCCGACTCCAAGCGTCCGCCTGGGCGACAAAGACATCCAATTTCAGCATGGTCAGAAGGTGAATGATGTTGAAACTGGCTCGCCGACGGATTGCGTCACGAATCGCGTCTCGATCCAGGTAGAAGGTCGCTTCGAGGAGCCCAGCGAAGGTCTCGACATGGCT
>PFUG01000025.1 GCA_002789955.1 Deltaproteobacteria bacterium CG_4_9_14_3_um_filter_63_12
AGATAGTGTTGGCGTGCGCCGTCGAGAGTGACGGTGACCGCACCCCCATCGGCCGGTGTGACCAGGGTTTCGGCGTCGTGGTCATCAATATAGAGGTGGTTGTCGGCATCGGTCGGCAGACCGGAAATATCGAGGACGAGTGGACCTGCGACCCCCCCGCTCAGGTAGAACCCAATCGCAGTCGGAGAGACAAACAGCTCGCCAAACCTCGGGCTCGAGGCACTGACGACGACCCCATTGGCCGCCCAGACAGAGCCCAACCCCTTAGCCTCCTTCGGGTCTGGCACCAGCCCGTAGGTGCTGAAGTGGGTCGTCGTGGATCGGACAATTTTCCTGTCAAAATCGTTCGTGCTGTCGGCGAGCGGGACCCAGCGCTCGTCCACATAGACCGCGAGCCTCAGGGAGTTGGCGTCGACTCCAGGCGGAAGGTCGAAGTTGGCGTAATCAGCCTCGAGCACGACGGGCTCCGTGAATTGGGTCCCATCGGGTCCGAGTTCCTAGGCTCGCACGGCACCCCGAGGGATCGTCGAGAGCGCTGCAATGGTGAGGTTCAGGTTTGGGTTGGCGAGGGCGCCGTCGGGGACGGTCAGGGTCAGCCCCGCGGAGGCTGGGCCGGTGCCGCCGTCCAAGGTCATCAATGGGGCGTCGTCTCCGACGCCGAGGCCCTCGTCGGGCGCAGGGTCAGAACAGCTCACAGCAAATAGACAACCAACGAGGACAAATGCCCCCCCCCCGCAAGAACGTACCCATGCAGAACCTCCCGTTTTCTGGTGTCCCCTACTTGATTGATGAGACCGAAGCGTAGAGAACGCGGAGGCGGATTTCAAGCGTTGTTTTTGTCCGCGCGATTTCTTTTTCTGTCCTTTCTAGTGGTCAACGGCCAGCAAGAGAACCTTCATGCAGAAGCAGCGCGAAAATCGGTCGCCGCCTATTGGGGCTTGGGAGCAGGGGCGCGAAGTCGTCTGAGTGGGGCGGTGCCTTCGGGGAGCTCGTGCGGTCGCCGACATTTTCTCAACCCGGCGGGCGCAGCTCCGGGCTGCAGAAGTCAGGGCCCCGTCCTTTGCAGGGTCGAGCCCCAAAGATCAGAGCAACCGCTTGACTCTCAACTCATCGACGCCCCTTGCTCCGCTGGCTCGAGCCTCTGCCTTGAGCTCCTTCACCCCAATCCCCCGGCGCTGAGCTTCGACATTGCTGTCGACGACTACGAGCACCTGAGCACGCTGGTGCCCTCGAGATGGAAACCTCCCGCACACACGAGGCCTCGCTGCCCGACTGCAGGCTCACGGCGTGCGCGCTCGCCTTGACTATGACCAAGACCAGGCTGCGCGCGGGCTCCTCGGCCATGTCGCCCCAGCAGAAGTACTTTGCTGGCCGTTGACCGCCAGGCACCGGGATCGATCTGCGAACTCCAAGGGGAGGCAGAGCCCTGCCTCCCCAAGAGAGCGACACCCAAATGATTTTCTAGGGAAGGTCCTAGCCGGTGATGTTGCTCGGCGCTTGGGCCAGTCCCGCGGCATGCCGCAGCTCGAGGTAGTCTTCGGAGAGCGCGAAGTCGAGGAGCTGACGCATCCGAGGCAGGCGCTGCAGATGACGTTCTATGCTCTCCTCATTGAGCGCGTCGTTGCGCCAACCTTCGCCGGCCAGCAGGGCGCCTAGGCTGGAGCCGATGTCGCCGCCGAAGAGTAGGCCACAGCGGTCTCCCGTGGACTGCAACCACTCGGCCCAGCGCTCGGAGCTGGCGGCGTTCATGGCGCTCCCAGCTTCGTTGAGGAGGGCAGAGATCTCCTTCTTCGCACGACGGTACCAGGGGCTCTTCACCTTCTCGGCGGCCTCGAGCGTGTAGGCCGTGCGGCCTTGGATGCCGTCGCCCGTCGCGCCGTACTTGATGCCGTCGAGCAGCTGCCAGACGTCTCGTCCGTTGAGGTAGACGAAGGGCGAGAGTCCCGTCCAGATGAGCCCGGCCGCGAAGCCAGCCCAGTGGCGGCGCTCGGACTCGGACATCTGCTGCCAGCGGTCGCTGGGGATCCAGAACGAGGTCGGCGAGGAGAAGACCATCGGCACGGGCGACTCGTCGTTGCCGAGGAATACTTTGACCGAGCCGAGCCCAAGCCGCGCCGCGACCTGATTGAAGAGCTCGGAGGTCTCGTCTTTGCCGCGAACGCGCTTGCCGCCGACTACTGACAAGTCAGGGATGGCGTCCTTGAACACCGTCTCGATGATGGGCAACGACTCGTGCAGGACGCCGTAGATGGGGCGCAGCGACGGGTGGAGCAGCCGCTGGCTCAGGATCGAGTCGTCGATCTGACGGGTTACGTCGACCTTCGCTCTCAGGTCGGAGTCCTGCAGGTGCAGTTTTTCCGAGGGCATGAAGAAGGCGGCCACCTGTCGCAGGATGCGAGCGCGGTCGTAGGCTTGGACATTTTCTGTGAGGGCGATGGCGGCGCGCAAAATCTCTGGCTGGAAGGGATTCTCGACCAACAGCTCGCAGAAGCCGCGGTACGCCGAGCTGCGCTCGCCTGGGATCTTGCACATGGCGTAGGCGCGCTGTTTGGAGAGGTCTTCGGGGGCGAGCGCAGCCAGGTCGATGGCGTCGGAGAAGACCTGTCGGGCGTCTCGCCAGAGGCCCAGCTCGTCGCCGAGGATACGGCCCAAGAGGCTTAGATAGTGGCGCTTGGTCTCTACATCGAGTGGGTTCGTGTCTTGGTTGATGAAGGCGCGCAGCTTATCGGTCAGGCGGTGTCTGGCTTGGTCGTCCTCGTAGAATTGGTCGATTTCCTTCCAGACGTTCTCGTGGTTAGGGAAGTTGGCGAGGATCTCCCAGTACAAAGCCTCGGCCTTGTCGGTCTGCTGCATTTTGTAGGCGTGGAGGGAGGCGAGCTCGAGCCAAAGGTGAAGGTCCTTCTCTTGGTAGGGGAGGCGAGCGAGACGGGCGATGGATTCACAGGCGATCTGGGGGTCACCGGCCTTGCTGTGGGCGTCGGCGAAGGCCTCTAGGGCGCGCCGATCGTCACAGGAGCGCTGAACCAGGTCCTCGAGGTAGGCCAAAACCTGTCGTGGGTCGCCGCCCGTGTAGTCGATGTGCAGCTCGACGAGACGCTTGCAGACCGCCAGCTCCGCTTCGATGGGGGGCTCGTGATAGGAGATGTAGTCGTCCATGGCGCGACGCGCGATGTTGACCTCGCCCAGCTCTTCGGCGACGCGGGCGATCTCGGGGAGGAAGGCACCATCGGCGGGATGGGCTCTGTAGGCGGCGTCGAGAGCGCGCAGCGCTTCGTGAAGGTCGCCCAGACCGGTCTCGAGGGCTCGCGAGAGGCGGAGCCAGAGCTCGGCTTGCGCGGCTGGCGACTCGGTGTGCATGAGGTGGCGGCGCAGCTCGGCCACCAAGGCGTCCCAATCGTTGGCGGCTTCCAGCGCGTCGTAGAGTTCGATGCGCACCTCGGAGCCCCAAGCGCAGTGCTCGAAGCCGCTGCGCAGGACGTCGATGGCCTTGCGATCCAAGCCGAGCTTGCCGAGCACCTGAGCGCGTTCCAGCGTGATGCGCCCGAGCTCGCTGTCGGTGGGGGCCATCTCTTCTTGTGCCTCGAGGACCTCCAGCAGTTTTTCCCAAGATTCGGTGACTTGGTAGTGAGCCGCCAGGAGCTCCATGTCAGGGCGCAGCGTGAGGTGATGGTCTTCGGCGTCGGGCAGCAGGAAGGCCGAGGGCTCGGGGCATTGCCCGCTCTCCAAGGCTTTTAACGTCGCCCAGCGGCGCAGATCCTGGGCTTCTGGGGAAGTCGAGCGCTTGACCTTGGGCGGGAGCTTGCGGGCCTCAGGGCGCTCGGCGGGCGGGAAGAGGCTCCAGGTGCGGATGAGGGTCTCGGCGTCGCCATCGAGCCGAGTGAGGAGCTTGCGGCAGGTGGGGGCGAACTCTTCGGGCAGACCCAAGGGGAGGCTGGCGTCGAGGCCGTGCAGTCGCTCCTCGGCGGTGCGATGCTCGCGCAGAGCGAGGCGAACGCGGTCTTTCCAGCGACCAGAGCGAGCGAAGGCCATGGACAGCAGGGTCGCGCCGGCTTCGCGCTCGGGGGCGATCTGGTCCACGATCTCCAAGAATCCGGCTGCCGTCAGTGGGTCGTGACTCTCGAGCAAGCTGAACTCGGCGAGGGCCAGCAGCAGGTCGACTCTGGCGGCCTCTCCAGCGGGCTTGGCGCTAGCGCTGGCGAGGAGCTTCTTGGGGCCGTCGAGGCTGCCCAGCTTGCGCGCCGTGGCGAGCCAAGCGCGCATCAAGACGGGGTTGGACGGGTCGGACAGGAACGCGCGGCGATAGGCGTCGAGGGCGCCTTCGGCGTCGTTTAGGCGGTGCTCTTTGACCTGCCCGAGTCGGAACAGGGTGGCGCCTGGGTAGCCGCCCACGCCGCCGTGCTCGGCTTCGATCTCCATGATCTGACAGACCTTCTCCCACTCGCCGGCCGAGCGGTAGAGACGCGCCAGGGAGTTGCGAGCGGTGCGATCGGCGGGGTTGCTCTCGACACAGCGCCAGTAGATCTCGATGGCTTCGTCGGCCCGATTGAGGCGGTGCTCGAGGATGTCGGCAACGGCGGTCAGGCGTCGGTTGGCTTCGGGCGAGTCGCCCCAGGCGTCGGCCTCGGCGATGCCCATGTCGACCAGCTCTTGCCAGCACCCTTGGCGCTGGAGCAGGCGACCCAAGCCCTCGAGGGCCGGCAGGTAGGTCGGGATGCGCTGCAAGGCTTGGCGGTAGAGCTCCTTGGCCTCGTTGGCGTTGTCGAGGTGGACCTCACAGAGCTCAGCGATGCGCACCATCATCGCGGCGGCGGACTCGCCGTCGACGGTCCACTCGAGCTCCTCGCGGGTCAGCGCCACGAGCTCGCGGTAGCGACCGAGCTGTGCGTAGAGCCGCGCCAAGCTGGTGACGGCGTTGGGGTTCTGGGGGTCGATCACGCGCAACCCCTCGAGCGCGGTGCAGGCCGTCTCCATGTCGGACAGCTGTTCCTCGGCGATCTGCGCGATGCGATCGAGGAGATAGACGCGCTGACGCTGGTCCTTCGTGGCGGCTTCCGCGGCGGCGTAGAGTCTGAGCAGCTCAGGCCAGGTGCCCAGTCGCGCGGCGATGCGGCTGGCGCCCTTGAGGGCCGGCAGATATGCGGGGACCATGGCCAGGGCGGCCGAGTATTGTTCGAAGGCTGCTTCTGGTTTGCTCAGACGCTCCTCGTAGAGCTCGCCGAGTTGGAAGTGCTTGCGCCAGGTGTTGCCGTGCGAGCTTGCGGCCACTTCGTCTTCGTAGAGGCCCGCCAACGCGTACCAATCTTCTCTGTTTTGGTAGAGGCGGCCGAGGCTTCTGAGGGTGGGTTGGTGCGTCGGATGTTGAGCGATGGCCTCCTGGAAGACCTCTTCAGCGGCCTCCTCGAGTTTCAGCTCGGTCATCAAAATGAAGCCGATGCGGTGCATCGTGTCGGCCCGCTCCGCAGGATCCGAGAGAATCTCCAGGCTGGCCCCCAAAGCGTCGACGAGCGCGGGTTGATCGCCTCGCTCCTCCTGCAGAGCGAGCAGCTCGTGGATGAGGATGGGCTCTTTGGGCTTGTTCTCGTGGCCCGCGCGGATGATGTCCGCGGCGTGGTCTGGATCGTTGAAGTGGTGCCTTGCGATGTCGGCCAGCAGCATGCGGTAGGCCGTCTCTTGGTCGGCACAGGCCGGCTCGACCAGCGCGCGGGTCAGGAGGTCGACCATCTGGTCGAACTCGCCTTCGCGCTCCATGCGGCGGATGGCCAGCTCCACGATCTCTGGGTCGAGCTCACCGTGCCCGATGAGATGGTTGATGATGATCTCGGCCTGGCGCCCGTCCGGGATGATGTACTGGTAGAGATGCAGCAGGCGCCGCTCGATCATCTGTGCGACCGCGTCGATGTGGTTCTGCTTGGCGAGGACGCTGCGCAGGAGCTCCTCGTAGCGGCGCCATTGCGCCGTCGCCCAGAGCACCTCTTCCCACAAGAAGAACGCGCTGATGCCCATCCAGGACGGGACCTTCTCGGCGCTGGCGTCGCTGCTCTGCGCGGCGGCTTTGTCGCCGTCGCCGTCGAGCGCGGCGAGGAAGCCCTCCGGCGTCGGCCCTGCCTGTTCGCTGCGGTTGAATTTCTTGAGGCGCTCTTCCTCGAGCTGCTCGAGCACGAGCAGGGCTTCGTGAGGCTTGTCAGCCTGGTAGAGCAAGGAGCGCACGAGCTCGAAGCGCAACATGACCTGACGCGCGCCCGACGCGTTGGCGATCTCTCGCTCGAGGGCCGCGATGGTGCTGCCAGCGTCGCCGCCTTGGCGGGCGAGCCGCTTGAGACCCAGGTGCGCAGGTCGGCTCAACGCGAAAGCGTCCAGCGCGCGCCCATAGAGTTCGGTCGCCTTGGCAGGATCGCTCTCGCTCTTGCCCTCGTGCAGCTCAGCCGCCGCGCAGAAGAGCTCGGAGGCCTCTGGACCTCGACGCAGTCTACCAGCCGCCGCAGTCAGCCTCTCCACGTACACGTCGATCGTCTTTTGACCGATCTCGGCTCGGTGAGTTTGCACCGCCTTCTCTTGAAGTGCGGCTGGCTGCTTGACGATCTCTGCTCGGCGCTCGACGTTCATTATTCCCCTCCGTGGGACTTCCTCGGGCCGTCCTTGGCCGAGGGAGCGGGCACCGCGCGTCATGAGGTCAAGAGACGCACGGGGATGCACCTACATCCACGGTGCAGTGTAGTCGGATCACCGCGGGGCACCACTTTTAGAGGTTTGTCCTCCGTGTCACCTCGCATTGCCAGCGTCGGACTGCCTTTCCGCCGTTCTCACGGCCGCAGTCGCGAGCCAGTAAGCTCCCAGCCAGAGAAAACTCTGCGCGGTTTCCCTGAGTTTTCGTGCCAGTCGTTCACCGACGGCTCTTTGCGACGAGCGCCCTTGACCCGAAGGCCGGGATCGACTTCATTGGACGCAGACGCTCGGAGGTAGCTCTTTCTGCGGTGCTACGCCGCGGTTGACTCAGGTCGCCTCTGGCGCGCCTTCGGCCGCTAGAGGGACAAGCTTCCTGTCTTTGACACACGTATCGGCGACGGGAAACTCCTCACTGGAGGTCAGTAACTCGAGCGTTCAAACGAGAAAGGGCGACGGAACCTCCGTCGCCCTTTCTTCATTAAGAGGAGCCTCGCCGCTCAGCTTCCGCAGCCGCCCTTGCAGCCGCCCTTGCAGTCGTGAGCCTCTTTGCCGGCGAAGTGGTCGGCCTTTGCTTGGACACGGGCCTGCAAGTCGGCTAGGACCTCGGCGGTCGCGTTCGTCGCCGTGAAGGTCACGGTCACGCCGCTGTCAGTCCCCTCGATGACGAAGTCCACGCCTTCCATGGCGAACGGGGAGGAGGCGAGCTTCTTCGGGCAACCTTCGCCGGTTTTGTCGGCTTGGGCCTTCGTCTGCAGCTTCTCGAGGACGTTCGCGGCGACTTCGGGATCGCTGGAGGCGATGCTCAAGATGGCACCGCTGTCGGTGGTGGTCGCCGTTGCGGTGATGGTTTCTTTTTGCTCCTTGGAACAGCCACAGCCGCCCCCCTCGCTGCCCGGACAGGCGAAGGCGGCGCCGGCAAAGACGAAGCTAAGCAATGCGATAGAGAAGATGACGAGTGTGCGTTTCATAGGACTCCCTGCTTCAATGATGTGGAACCGCTGAACAACCTCCAAGAAGGCGCCGTAGGTTCACTGACGTGGTGGTAACTCTCTAGGAGAATTCGACGACGAAGGAAATCGGGAACGAAAACCAAAACACCGACGAACGGCGTACAATGCGCCCCGACCCCGAGTTTGGTCCGATGATGCCAGTACTTCAGAAGTAGAACCCATGAGAGAGCTCACCATCACTGGATTTCCAGCGCTCCTTTTCCCGAGCAGCGCACTAACCAAAGGTCTGGCCATCTTGGCCCTTGTCCTCGCTACGTTTCTTGGCTGCGACTCGGATCGCTCCAAGTCCGAGAACGACACCACTCAAAACGAGCTCACCGATTCCGTCGCGCTCGATCAAGAACAGGATTCGGTCGACGACCTGGAAGCTCCAGAGGCCTCGAACGACCTCGCCGAGGTCGACTCTGTCGAGCTGCCGGAGCTCGTCGACGACCTCATTGACAGCGACCTCGCCGACTCGGTTGAGCTGGCCGACGCCGAGCTCGCCGACGTCGTCGACACCGACCTCGCCGAGGTCGGCGTCAGCGCCTGCACCGGCGCCTGTGCACAGACCCAGGCGACAGCGGTCTTTGGCGCGGTCAGTCAGCCGTTCGACCGAGGGGTCTATGGACTCACCAGCCCCGCCAATTCCGACACTGGGCAATGGGAGCTCTACCTCGAGGTCTACGCTGAAGGCGACCCAGGTTGCCCCTCAGCCCAGTCTGCGACTCCGTTGGCGACGCTGATCCTGAGTGGCGTACCCCAAAGCGCAGTGCCCACAACGGTGGTCTCGAGCTCCGATGGTCTGGTCGTGACCCTGCTGGACTTCAACGCCAACCTGCTGGCTGGCAGCCCGCTCGCCTCGGCGAGCGACGCAGTGTTCACCGTTGAAGCCGTCGACACCTGCACTGCATGTGTGGGAGAACCTGACCCCAGCGACACCGCCGGCTTCGTCTCCTTCGAGCTGAGCGCGACGTTCGCCGACGGTACACTGTCCGGGCATGTCTACGCGACCCACTGCGACAGTCTCGACTGGCCGTGAGACCCTGCGCCTGAGAGGTCATTCATGAGAATCTCGAGGTCCACCCCCTTCTTGCTCCTCATCGTCTTCGCTTTGCTGAGCTTCGTGCTGCCTTCTTGCGAGGACGAGGCGAGCAAAGGAGACGACAGGAAAGCGGCCAAGAGCGAAGCACCCGCGAAGGCGGTCGACCTCGAGACCGTGGACCTGCCAAAGCTCTACGAGACCCTGGAAACCACCTTCCTCAACGCCTACGCCAGTCGCGAGCTGGCCCTCGCCGACGTCTGTGAGAAGCTCTTCGACGTCGAGCGACCCGCGGCGACGGTCCAATACTTCGACGCCCTCTGCGCGGCGAAGGTCGAAGGCGGCTGCACCGACCTCGACCCCGAGCAGCGCTACTTCATGGTCTTCGCCACCGCCCTGAAGACCATGAAGCAGGCCGCCGAGCTGCAAGGAAAGAACGACCTGAGCGCGAAATTCGAAGGCATTGTCGGCTTCATAGGCTCGCTCTCCGAGCAGAAAGTCTCTGGCGTGGCGATAGGCGGCGAACCGCTCCTGAACCTCGTCGCCGACCCGACCCTCGTCCTCGGTGCCACCGACCTGAAAGTGACCGTGGGGATGTTCGCCACACGCTCGTTCCCGCTGCCCGACCCAGAGGCCGAGACCTCCGAGTTGGGCGCCTACTGTGACGCAATGTTGGCGGGTGAGACCTTCGAGGCGGCCGGACTGGTCCGACCTCCTGGAGCGTCGAAAGCTCCCTCAGGGGGAAAGAAGCTGCAGCTCATGATCCCCGCCGAAACCAAGCTGGAGTCCCTGCAAGCCGTCCTCGATGTTGCCTACGCCCACAAAATGCAGGCTGTCGATTTGGTCGTTCGCAGCAAGGAGTACAAGACCTTGGGCGCCATCCCCATGAACCTCGTCAAAGCCTCGATCCTCGGCAGCGACCAGTCCATCGAGGTCGGTTCGGAGGCCGTCATTTGGCGAGACAGCGAGGCCGATGAGACCAAGAGCGTCAGCTGGGACGGCATCGCGCGCATCAGCGAGATCGTCAAACAGCCCCTGGGGCAGCTCATCCTCTACATCGAGATCGATCCGAGCCTGAACGGCCAGCAGCTCGCCGATGTCTTGAGCGCCATCCGTACCCGCTGTGGGGAGCAGGAGCTCTGCCAGAACTTGCAGATGGCGATCGCGCTCAAGTCGACCAAGAAGCAGTAAGTAGGGGCCAGGCACGGAGTTGCCCGAGGGGTAGGCAAGGGGGCCTGCCCCTACGCAACGAGGGTGTTGCCCAGGATACCTGAGCCCCCTTTCGTCGTGGCCTAAAGAACCTGGGCATCCGCCCTGAAGGGGCGGTCCAAGGGATCAGCCCAGCGCGGAGCGCTGGGTCGCGCGCCAGACCGCCTGAACCCACGACGTGGAACCGCGTGGGACCGCCCGAACCCACGCGGTGGAACCGCATCGGGCCGCCCGAACCCACGAGGTGGAACCGCATCGGAACACTCGAACCCACGAGGTGGAACCGCATCGGGCCAGCCAAATCTACGACACTGCGTCGCCAGGGCCCCTCGTCTGGAAGAACGCCAGCTCGATCTGGTCTGCGCCTGGGCCGGCGGCCAACATCATCCCTTGAGACTGCTGACCGAAGATCTTGCGGGGAGCGAGGTTGGTGAGGACCAACGCCTTCTGTCCGACGAGCGCCTCTGGGGTGTAGGCCAGCCCAATGCCTGCGACGATCTGCCGTGGCCCTTCGGGATGCCCAATCTCGACCTGACATTTCAGCAGCTTGTCCGACTTCGGCACCCGTTCGGCGCTCAAGATCATCCCGACCCGCAGGTCGAGGGACGCGAAGACGTCGTACTCCACGAGGTCCTTCAGGGGACGACGCTCGAGCGCCACCTCTGCGACGGCCTCTGCTACTGCGGCTGCAGGCGGGGGGGCTTCGTCGAGTGTGACCATGGCTTCGAAAGGCTCCTTCTCGGGGCGCAGGTAGAGCTTGTCCACCTCACCGATGCGGCTCGAGGCGTTGAGCGAGGCGTCCACTTGGCTGAAGTCCAACGGCGCAATGCCCAACTGCTGCTCGATCTTCTCGGCGAAGTCCGGCACGACGGGCTTGAGGGCGAGGGCGACCAAACGCACGACCTCGGCGCAGGTGGTGACGATGAGACGGGCACGTGGCACGTCGGCGACCAGGCCTTTCTTGGGGTTGTCGACGAGATAGGCCCACGGCGCCTGGGCTTGGTAGTAGCCGTTGGCGAGATCGCCGAGCTGGGTGATGGCGCGGATGGCCTCGGAGAACTCCAAGGTCTCGTAGCGCGAGATGGCGCGACGGGTGAGCTGCCGCGCTTCCTCGAGCAAAGCGTCTGAAGCCTCGTCGCCGCCGAGGTCGCAGAGGACGCCATCCAGTTTGCTCGCCGCAAACATGAAGCTGCGGTTGTGCAAGTTGGCCAGGTTGTCCACCAGGTCACTGCGCACGCGGAAGTAGAAGTCATCGATGCTCAGATCCAGATCGTCGATGCCGTTGGAGAGCTTCGCCGCGTAATAGAACCGCAAGAACGCAGCCGGAAGGTGCTCGATGTACTTCGAGGCCAACACGAAGGTGCCGCGGGACTTGCTCATCTTCTTGCCGTTCACCGTCAGCATGCCGTGCACGTGTACGCGGTGGGGGATGTTCAAGCCCGCGGAGCGCAGCATGGCCGGCCAGAAGAGAGTGTGGAAGTAGATGATGTCCTTGCCGAGGAAGTGCCACACCTCGCAATCCGGCGAGCGCCAGAAGGCGTCGAAATCACGGCCGGTGCGGTCGCAGTGCCGCTTCGTGGTCGAGACATAGCCGATGGGCGCGTCGAGCCAGACGTAGAAGTATTTGCCGGGCCGGTCGGGCACCTCGAAGCCGAAGTAGGGCGCATCCCTAGTGATGCCCCAATCCTCGAGGCCTTCGTCGAGCCAGGTCTTGATGAAGGCGTTGACATCTTTCTGGATGGCGTTGGAGTCGTTGTATTCGCGCAGCCAACCCGAGAAATCCGAGAAGCTCATGAAGAGGTGAGTACTCTCTTTGACGACGGGGCGGCCGCCGTCGATGACGCAGATGGGCTCGACGAGCTCGGTGGCGTCGTAGCGGGAATTGCACTTCTCGCAGACGTCGCCGTACTGATCGGGGGTCTTGCACTTGGGGCAAGTGCCCTTGACGTAGCGATCGGGGAGGAAGCGCTCGAGCTCTTCGGAGTAGAGCTGTTTGACGGTGCGCTCCTTGATGTGGCCGCCCTCTTTCAGCTTTTCGTAGAAGAAGTAGGCGAACTCCCTGTTTTCGGGGCTGTTGGTGCTGTAGTACTCGTCGAAGTGAATGCCAAAGTTGCGGAAGTCACGGGTGTGCGCCTCCCACATCTCGGCGACCAGCGCCTCGGGCTCGATGCCGCGGGCGCGGGCCGAGAGCTCGATTGGAGTTCCGTGCGTATCATCGGCGCAGACATAGGTGACATCGTGGCCAGCGAGCCTCATGGCGCGACTGAAGATGTCAGTCTGGATGACCTCGACGAGGTGCCCGATGTGCAGGTGACCGTTGGCGTAGGGGAGTGCACTGGTGATGAGGAGTCTTCTAGACATTCTGAGCCCTAGACAAGAATGGGGATCGCGCTGCGGGAACACGGGTATCCTCCACCAGCGCGCGAGACGGGGATGGGTAGCACGGCCGTTGGGCGATGGTCAACGCCCGACACGGTTCCTGTGGCTACGCAACGGGCACAAACAAAAAAGGCGCCCCGAGGGGCGCCTTTTTTTGACTGGGAGTCGTCCGGAAACAAAATGCTCAATTGGGCGAAGTCAGAGGTGGGAGGGCAAGGAGGTCGATGCAGGCGATGCCCAGCATCGTCGAAGCAGACCAACGCTGCCATCACACCTCTGGCGATGCTCAAATGAGTAGGTTGTTTCCGGACGGCTCCTAAGAGAGACTACGCACCAACATGGCAGTCTTTGCACTTCAGCTCTTTCTTGACGTCCGGGCTCTTGTTGTTGTGGCACTTCCAGCACTTGCCGGTGTCCTTCTCATGCGCGGCGTCCTTGATGGCAGGAACGCCAGCTTCCGCCTCGGCCTTGTGGCAGTTGCCACACTTGTACTGGTCGGCAGCAGCGTCAGGAGCAGTCGCCTTGTGATGGCAGGTCACGCACTCGATCTTGGCGTCGACGTGGGTCTTGTGGGCGAACTTGACGGCATCTTTCGAGCCGTAGTTCGTGACCGTCATGGTCTCGGTGGGAGGATCGGTTGCCAGGGCAGCGGTGAGGCTGATGCCGAGGACGAACAGACATGCGGTGAGAACGAGGATGAACTTCTTCATGGTCGCGTGACCTCCGTTTGAGCGGCTCTCCGAGTGTGGTGGTGGAGAGACCAAAAAAAGAAAGAAATCGACGAACAAAACGAAATAACGAACGGGAATGGTCCCGAAGGGTTTGCAAGTCCCCCCCCAAGACGTCAGACGTTGGAAACGTATTCAAAAAAGTGCGTCCCTCGCCAACCCTGGAATGTCCTGTCGGGAGGGGCTCACAGTGAACCCGGCCAAAGTGAGCCAGAGCCACGAGTTGCGCCTTCTTACAAGCAAATCCCCTCGCGTGCAATCTCGCGACGAAAATACGCACCACACCGCCAGGACACTTGCCTCGAGCGGGTGTGCTACTAAGGAGTCGTCCGGGAACAAAATGCGCGTTTGGGCGAAGTCAGAGGTGGAAGGGCAAGGAGGTCGATGCAGGCGATGCCCAGCATCGTAGAAGCAGACCAACGCCGCCATCACGCCTCTGGCGATGCTCAAATGGGCAGGTTGTTTTCTGACGACTCCTAAACTTCGGCGACGCCCAGGCCGCCATGCGAAGCGAGGTCCCACCGTGCTCGACAGCAAGACCCTCACCCTCCTGCTCACCCTCCTGCTCACCCCACACCTGACGCTGCTGCTCCCCAACTGCACTCCGCACCGCACCAGCGCTTCGGAGCGCGGCGGGGAGAGCGCTAAAGACGAGCCGATCGCGCCCATAGAGCCGCCAGAAATCGACTCCTCGCGCTTGCGGGAGCACGTCACCACACTCTCGAAAACGATAGGGGAACGAAACACGGCCCACCTCGCCCAACTGAGCGAAGCCGAGGACTACATTAGAGAGCAGCTCGAGCAGTTTGGATTCGAGGTCCTGGTGCTCCCCATCACCGCCAGTGACGGGACGACCTCGCAGAATCTCGTCGTCGAGGTCCCTGCTACCCGTGCCGACGCGCCGACGCTCATCGTTGGGGCACACTACGACTCGGCGAGAGGAACCCCTGGCGCAGATGACAACGCCACTGGCGTCGCCGTCCTCTTGGAGTTGGCCAGACGTCTGCACGGCAAGGAACTCGCTGGGCGCGTACGGCTCATCGCCTTCACCAACGAGGAACCGCCCTATTTTGGGACCGAGGACATGGGCAGCGCCGCCTACGTCGCCTCCCTCGACGAGGCGCAGCGGACCTCGATCACGGCGATGCTCTCTCTGGAGTGCATGGGGTTCTACTCGGAGGCGCCCGGCAGCCAGAGCTATCCACCGCTGGTCGGGAGCCTCTATCCCGACGCCGGAAACTTTGTCGCGGTCGTCGGAGACCTCACAGCGTCGAAGCTCATCGCCGCAGTAAAAAAAGAGTTGGCCAACCAAAATGTGGCGGTCGAGTCGATCGCCGCACCTGCCTTCGTTCCTGGTATCGACTGGTCGGACCACGCGCCGTTTGCGGCGGCCGGCGTTCCCGCACTAATGGTCACGGACACCGCGATCTTCCGCAATCCCAACTACCACGAAGCCACTGACACTCTCGAGAAGCTCGACTTCAAACGGCTCGCCGCCCTCACCCACGCCCTCGAGGCCACGGTGCTCACTTTGGTCGCCAGCGAGCAGTCCTATCGAGCTCCCTGACCCAAAGCCTCACCCAAAGGGCATACCCTTCGAAGTTGCGGAGCTTCCCTTCCGCCCCTAGACTCAGCGGTTGAGTGCGCAAGGGGGCGCGCTCTGTTCATCGAATCGGACCAGGGAGGTCGACGAGTTCGATGCAGTCGGTGAGAATATCGATGCGACTCAGTGCCCACGCTCTTTCATTCTCTCAGCGCCCGTATCTCCTCGCGGTGCTCGTCAGCGCCGCGCTCCTGCTCGGGCTGTCCAGCCGCGCCTTCGCCCAGATCGAAGGGACCGGCAGCCTCACCTCGGGCCAATCCGACTCGGTCGCCAAAGCCGGCGCGTCGACCGACACCCCCTACTACATCCCTGGTATGCCCATGCCCAAGGCCACAGGGGAAGAGGGCGCGGCGGCTGGGGCTACCAGCAAGTCCGGCGGTAAGATCGGCAAGGTCTCGACCGTCGATCGCAGCGGCAAAAACGACAAGACCGAGGGCATCGACCGAGCCTCGCTCAAGGTCGGCGACATGTACCGAGGCATCGTCCCCGGCATCAAGGACTGGCACGTCTTCGCCCGCAAAGCCCGCGACGCCGCCAAAAAGAACGGCAAGGCGCGCAACCGTCTGACCTGGATCGGCTACCAAGACATGGACTCAGGCACCCGTGTCTTCTTGCAGACCATCAAGGCCGCCACCTACGACGTCGCAGAATCCGTCGGCTCCGATGGACTCCCGACGCTCGAAATCTCTTTGATCGGGACCCGCATCCCGGTCTACAACAACCGCCGAACTCTCGACACGAGCTATTTCCAGAGCGCAGTCATCGGCGCCAAAGCAAAACCGTCCGGCAAGGGTACCCTTGTTACGATTACGTTGCAGAACAAGACCAGCTACAAGGTCCACCAAGAGGCCGAGTTCCTCTTCGTCGACTTCGATGACGCCGGTGCTGCCTCGTACGCCGATCTGCTCGCCGAGAAAAAACGAGCCGAAAAGGCCGCTGCGGAAAAACAGAGCACTCCTTAGCGACCCCCTGCGCACAACCGAGACACGGCCTCGCTCCACGCCTGGTCGTGTCGTCGTGTTCCTGGCTCTCGTCGCGCTCCTCGCCGTTGGTCCCGCCAACGCGCGCGCCGACGCCCCGGCGCCCCCCGCCTGCGAAGGCCTCGCCCTCGAGACCTCCGGATTGGGAACACTCCTCACTCAGCTCCAGGACGCCGTCGCCGCGCCCGACGCCGACATCGAAGCCGATCGCCTCGCCTACCAAGGCGAAACCCTGCGCTTCGAAGGCGCCGTGATGCTGCGCTCAGGCGAACTCCTGCTGGAGATGGACACCCTAGAACGGAACCCCGAGCAGCTGATGCTGACTCAGGTCCGCTTGCAGCGCGGCGACCTCGAGCTTCGGGCCTCGCGAGTCTCGTTGGCGCCAGGGAGCATCCACCTCACCGGCTTCGAGCTCCTGCGCCTCGGCACCTCGCTCGTCAAGGCCGCGCAAGCGGACTATGACGGCGCGCAGCTCGAGCTGCAGGACGCCTGGCTCTCCCCCTGTCCCTGCGCCGAGGGCGATGCCTCGGTAGTGCTGACGGCCCAGACTGTCACCATCGACTCGCCCGAAGACCCCGAGCGACGGCGCGCACACTTCGGGACCTCACCAAAGCTCGGGCTGTGGGGCATTGGCTTGCCAGTGTGGGTCGAGAACATCGAGAGCGACGGCCGCTCGTCGGGCTTTCTGCTGCCTCAGCTCGGCTACCAGAGCCATCGCGGGCTCGAGCTGCTCATCCCCGCCTTCCTCAGGCTTGGCTCGGCGGCCGACCTGCAGCCCGCACTCGGCTGGGCGACCTCAATCGGTCCCATGGTGGAAGCGCGCGCTCGCCTCGCTGGCGACCGCGGAACCCACGGCGATGTCCGGGCCGAGGGCCTCTACGAGCTCGAGGCCGAACGCCTCGACTACGAGGTCTCCGGCGAGCTCACCGTCGCCTTCATGACCTCGGCGAGGGCGTTTCTCCTCGCCGACCTCCTCGCCGCCCCCACACTTCACGAAGAGCGCCGCGGTGTGCTCGCCGAACGCGCCCAGCGCTACGGACGCAACGCGTTGGCACTGGCCTGGGAGAGCGACACGGCGACGCTGGCCGTCGGAGCGGACCTCCTCCAGGGCCGGCCGCGCAACACGGCCACCGAGCAGGGCTCCCAAGGGGGCTACGCTCCCTTCCCGGACGGGCTCGAGGACACCCACGCGCTGCCGCACCTCGGCTTCTCGACGAGCGCGCTGCTCGGAACCTTGCGCTTCGATTTCGACGCCGAATACCTGCGCAGCAGGACCTTCGCCGACACTAGGTTCATCGACTGGGGGGACTATCCCCGGGCGAGCCTCTGGAACCCGGTTCCGGCCTTGCCTTCCACTGGGGCCTTCGATGGACTCATGGGAGAGAACGAAGTGCTGGCCGACTCCGAACTCGTCGGCATCGACTTGATCGCGGAGCTCCCCCTGTCCCTTGACGGTTATGCCCAAGTGCTTCTTGGCCTCGGCGTCGAGCAGCGGCACCGGGTTGCACGCCGGGAGGACGGCCAGAGCGCCTTCGCCAGCGAAACCCAGCTGGCCGCGGGGGCCGAGCTCTCGACCAGCCTCTTCAAGCGCAGCCCGCAACGCACCCACGTCCTCGTCCCAAAACTCTCCTGGCGCGGGCTCTTGGCGACCTTCGACGAGGATCGACTGGGGCGCGAGACCCTCGTCGACCTGGCCCGCGGTCAGCTCAGGGACCACACGCTCACCGCCGAGCTCGATTCCACCTGGCTCTCAGAGGAGTGGCGCGTGACTCTGGCGTTCGAGAACGCCCTGCATCCCGACATGGATTTCGAGAACTGCGAGGGCTGCGGTTGGAGCGGCGCTCGTTTGCGGGTCTCCAACCCAGCGTCGACCCTCTCGTTTGGCCTACGTGGAGCGGTGGGCTGGGGCGATGCGTCGCCGGCCCTCGACGCGCGCTTTTCGGTGGTCGACCCAGATGGCTGGCGGGCCGAACTCTGGCACGTGAGCTCACCGGCCCGCTGGTGGCTCGCCGAGACCTCGAACACTTTGCTCTTGTCCATCCCCCGCGGTCGCCTCTCCCACACGCTCGACGAGGTCATGAGCGCCTCTCACCTGACGGGCGCGTCGCTGAGTCGGCGAGGCCCTGGGGTCAACATCGGCCTGCTGGCGGCGACCTTGTGGGGGGACCCGTTGGGGTTGGAATCGCAGGCCCTTTTGGGATACACGTCTGAATGCCAATGCTGGAGCGTAGCTGCGACCGCCAGCCGACACGCCAGCGCTCCTTTCTGGGAAGCGCTGACCACGTTCACTTTGCGCCCAGGCCTGTGAGCAACGCCCCGATCGTCAATGAAAGAACCAGCAGCGCACTCGCTCAGCCACCAACCACGCGGAAGTGGTTGACGTAGCACGGTAGGTCTAGAAACGAAAACGGAGGAATCGATGAACGGTTCGCAAACAGGGATTCTCGCCGAAGTGCCCAGCCACTCCCGTTACCTCTTCTTCGATCTTCGCGGCGATGCAGACCCCAGCGCTGAGATCGCAAAGCTGATCGCCGAAGCCCACGGCAACTCGGTGGTGGTCGGGCTCGGGCGCGCGTTGGTGGGACGTCTCGGAGGGCACATCGAGGGGCTGCAGGACTTTCCGGCTCTGAGTGGACCCATGGTCAGCACTCCTTCGACCCAAGCCGCGCTGTGGTTGTGGTTGCGGGGCAACGACCCCGGTCATCTGCACCATGTGAGCCGGTGGTGGATCGAGCGAATGTCGGCGAGCTTCATGATCTCTTCGGTGGTCGACGGCTTCCGCTACCAAGAGGGACGCGACCTGACCGGCTACGTGGATGGGACTGCCAACCCGACCGGTGAACAGGCCCTCGAGGTGGGCGTAGTGGGCGATCAAGGCCCCATGTTCGGCTCGAGCTTCGTCGCGGTTCAGCAATGGGTGCACGACCTGGACACGTTTCAGTCGCTTCCCCTCGAGGAGCAGGACCACATCATCGGTCGCCGCGTCAGCGACAACGAAGAGATCGACGACGCCCCGGCTACCGCCCACGTCAAACGCACCGCTCAGGAGGAGTTCGCTCCCGCGGCTTTCCTCGTTCGCCGTTCGGTGCCTTGGGCAGACGGTGCGCGGGCTGGGCTGATGTTCGTCGCGTTCGGCCGCAACTTCGCTGCATTCGACGCGCTGATCCACCGGATGGTTGGCTTGGACGACGGGCTGACAGATTCGCTCTTCCGCATCAGCAGGCCGATCACGGGCTCGATGTTTTGGTGCCCTCCAGTGCGTCAGGGCCGGCTCGATCTGAGCGCCATCACTGCGTGAGCGTTCTCGGTGATCCAAAACAATACGCCAATCTGGATCACTGCAACCTGTGCAACGACCCCAATTGCTGTATTTTACACCGCAAGACCCAACACGAACGACGCTAAGACCCGAAAGCCCCCCAAAGGAGCCGACCCCGTGAAGATGCCAACCAACGAAATCGCCCGCAGCACGACGTTGTATGTGCTCGTCGCGGACGAAAATAAGGGGGAGTTCGATTACCGGGCGCTGCTCCCCGACACGAAGGTTCAGTGGGGGTTCGTCGAGAAGCCATACGTCTTCGAGGCCGCGCTGCGCTTGCAGCCTTGGGACATCATCATCGTCGATCAGTCCATGATCGAGGCCATCCCAGGCGACCTGCTCGCCGCGGCGGATTTCGCCGAAGAGGGACACGACATCCTCTTGCTCGTCGAGCAGGATGAGCTGCTCAAGATGGCCAAAGACGGCCTGCTCACCCTCTGCGGGTACGTCCTCAAGGGGAAATCCCTCAAGCCAGCGCTCGCCCGCTACCTCAGGCGCTCGCTGTACCACCAGACGCTCAAGCAAGAGCGGACCCACCTCGAACACGAGATCGCCCGCATCCTCAACGGCTGGGAACAGTCGATCCAGGACCGCACCCAAAAGCTGCGCCGCCACAACGAAGAGCTGCGCAACGTAGACGAGATCAAGAACGCCTTCCTCGAGAACATCAGCCACGAGCTGCGCACCCCGATGACCTTGGTGCGATCCTATGTGGAGTTGCTGATGGACTGCCCGCCATCCAAAAAGAGCGAGCGGCTGGAGTTCCTCAAAGTCATCGACGCCGAGACCAAGCTGCTCGGCCGCATGATCGACGATTTGCTCGACCTTGCCCGACTCAACGCCGGCAGCATGGCGTGGAAGATGGGAGAGGTCGACGTCAGCGCGCTCATCCCTACGGTTGTCTCGCAGGTCAAGGCGCTCATCGAGAAACAACACGTCGCCTGTGAAGTCGAGATGTTTTCAGAACCGCCACCGGTGTGGGGAGACGGAGATCGCATCTCGCAGGTGTTGATGAACCTCATCGACAACTCCCTCAAGCAAGAAGTCACCAAGATCAAAATCACCAGCGAGCTCATCACCGACACCAAAGGTTCCGAGGTTAGGGAGTTCATCTTGGTGACGGTCCAAGACGACGGCCCTGGCATCCCCAAGGACATGCTCGAACGTGTCTTCGAGCGCTTCAGTCGGGCAACGGTCCATGCCAATATCCGGGGCGTGGGCCTAGGCCTCGCCATCTGTCGCGAGATCCTCAACCACCACAAGGGTCGGATCTGGGCGGAGGAGGTCGACGTCGGCGCGCGCCTCTGCTTCACGTTGCCGCTGGCTGGACACCTCGACGTGATCAGCGGGCAGTTCGCCCAGCCGGAGGAGTAGGGGGACGCTGCCTTCGCGCGAGCCCAAGCCTCGACCTCGGGGCGTCGAGCCTCGGGAAGCGCCTCTCTCCTCGCTCTCTGCGGCTCTGCGCCTCTGCGCGAGAGCCTGTAGGGAGGCTTTCGCGAAGAGGCGCCGACGACGAGGGCCTAGGCCTCGGACTCTTTGGCCGTGAACTCGAAGGTGAGTGGGGATTTTGCTCCCTTCTCGGCCTTGCCCACCTTGAGCGCGCCGCCATTGACCAGGGCGCCGAAGAGGATCACGTCGGCGACCTGCATCTTGATCTCGGTCTGAATCACCCGATGCAGCGGCCGAGCGCCGTTGAGCTCGTCGTGACCTTCGACGGCGAGCCAGGCGCGCGCCTCGTCGGTGACCTCGAGAGTGACGTCTCTCTCGGCGAGTTGCTTAGATAGGTCGCCGATAAACTTGGTGACGATGAAGCCCATCGTCTCACGGGAGAGCGGGGCGAACACCACGATCTTGTCCAGGCGATTGCGGAACTCGGGGCTGAAGGTGCGCTCGACGGCCTTGAGGCTGCGGGAGACGTCCAGCGTGGCGCCGAAGCCGATGACGTTCTTGCCCATCTCACGGGCGCCGGCGTTGGACGTCATGATGATGAAGACGTTGCGGAAGTCGGCGACTCGGCCGTTGTTGTCGGTCAGCGAGGCGGCGTCCATGACCTGCAGGAGCACGTCGTAGAGGTTGGGGTGGGCTTTCTCGATCTCGTCCAGGAGCAAGACCGCGTGTGGGTGCTTGCGGACGGCTTCGGTGAGCAGACCGCCGTTGTCGTAGCCGACGTAGCCCGGAGGAGCGCCGATGAGGCGGCTGATCGAGTGGGCTTCTTGGTACTCGCTCATGTCGAAGCGAATGAACTCGATGGCCAGGGCGGCGGCGAGTTGCTTGGCGACCTCGGTCTTCCCGACCCCAGTGGGGCCGACGAAGAGGAAGTTGCCTACGGGCTTGTCGGGAGAGCCAAGGCCCGCGCGGTTGAGCTTGACCAAGCCACAGATGGAGGCGATGGCCTCGTCTTGGCCGAAGACCTTGGCCTTCATGTTGGATTCGAGCTTGGCGAGCCGGTCCCGCTCGGTGTCGCCTGCGTTGATCTCCGGCATGCGGCCAATCTTGGCGACCACCGCCTCGACCTCCTGCAGGCCGATGACCTCGACGCGGTCTTCGGCCTTGCGCACGCGGTTGCGCGCGCCGGTCTCGTCGATGACGTCGATGGCCTTGTCGGGCAAGTAGCGCTCCAGGATGTGCCTGGACGACAGCCGTGCGGCCGACTCGATGGCCTCGTCGGTGTAGGTGACGTGGTGGAACTTCTCGTAGCTGGGCTGCAGCCCCTTGAGGATCTCGATGGTGTCCTCGACCGAGGGCTCGCCGATGTCGATCTTCTGGAAGCGCCGCCGCAGCGCCGGGTCTTTGTTGAAAGAACGCCGATAGTCCTCGTGGGTCGTCGAGCCGACGCAGCGCAGCTCGCCGCTGGCCAACGCCGGCTTGAGCAGGTTCGAGGCGTCCATGGTCCCACCGGACGTGGCGCCGGCGCCGATGACCGTGTGGATCTCGTCGATGAAGAGGATGGCGTGTTCCCGTTTGGCCAGGGCGCGCAGCGAGGCCTTGAGGCGCTCCTCGAACTGGCCTCGGAATTTGGTGCCGGCGATCAGAGAGCCCATGTCCAACGCGAAGATCTCGGCGTCGAGGAGCACGTCGGGCACCTTCTTCTCGACGATGAGGCGCGCGAGCCCCTCGACAATGGCGGTCTTTCCGACGCCGGGATCGCCGACGAGCAGGGGATTGTTCTTGCGGCGCCGCGAGAGCACCTGAACGATGCGCTCGACCTCCTCGAGGCGGCCGATGAGTGGGTCGATCTTGCCCTCTCGAGCGCGCTCGTTGAGGTTGACCATATAGGCCGAGAGCGGGTCCTTGGCGGGTCCTGCCTCTTCGTCGTCGTTCTCGTCCTCCTCCTTGTTGGCGAAGGCCTCGTCCTCGTCCTCGAGCTCCTCGCCACGCTCGAACTTCACGATGCCGTGCGAGATGTGGTTGACGATGTCGAGCCGGGTGACGCCTTGGCTCTCGAGGCAATACACGGCGTGGGAGTCGGTCTCGGCGAACATGGCGGCAATAATGTTACCGCCGTGGATCTCCGCCTTCCCCGCGCTGCGGGCCTGCAAGAACGCGCGCTGCAGGACTCGCTGGAAGCTGACACTCTGGATGGGGGTGTTCTCGTCCTCGTCCGGGATCTTGCCGATGGACTCGTCCATGAACTCGGCGAGGTCTTTGCGCAGCTTCTTGAGGTTGACGCCGCAAGCCAGCAGGGTCTGCTTGGTCTTGGGGTCGAAGGAGAGGGCGTAGAGCAAGTGCTCCAGCGTGATGTACTCGCTGCGTCGCTTCTCGCCTTCGCGAATCGCCGCATAGAGGGACATTTCCAATTCTCGCTGACTCATGGCGCTATCCTGTGACGCTTCGGCGTCGGTTCACTCTGGTTCGTAGCTCGCCAGCAACGGGTAGCCGGCCGACTCGGCGCTGGCGTGAACTTGCTCGACCTTGGTCTCGGCCACCTCGCGGCTATAAATGCCGGCGATGCCTACGCCCTCGTTGTGGACCTTAAGCATGATCTGAGTGGCCTCGGACGGGGATTTCCTGAACACAGACTCCAAGACCTCGACCACGAACTCCATGGTCGTGTAGTCGTCGTTGTGCAGCAGCACCCGGAAGCGTTTGGGCTTCTTGGTCTTGGCCTTCTGCTTCTCGGCGATCGCCAGATCGCCTTGGCCTTTGCCCTTCTTCTCAGCCATCGCTCCTCTTCTTGCGCTGCAATCGCCCGAAGTCTTCGGCCCACTGATTAAGCACCAAGATGCACAACTGATAATCCCGAGCCCCGTCAGGTCAAGCCAATAGCGGGTTGGGAGCCCCTTCTCGACCAATACGAAGCGCGCTGTGGATGGGCTCGCTCTCTTCGTTGGAGACTGGCGAATTCGTGGGCGATAAGGATACCTTCGTGCCATCACGAATGCTTGCCGAGCGGGTGGCCGGTTTTCTCGCCGATGTCATCGAAACGTCGCGAAAGTCGGTCGGGAGAAACCCGGCATTAGACCTGGCAAAGACCTGCAATAGACCCGCAATAGACCCATTGAACGGAGCAGGCACCGCCGCTCCCCAAGACCTCGAGATCAAGATGGCCAAGGAGGCAACCCAAACCTTTCGTCAACGCATAGAGAAGCACAAACGGCACGTCGCCTTCGCAGTAACCATAGGCGTAGTCGTTGGATTCCTTGCGCTCACCGACGGCGGACGCGACGCCTCACGGGCCGAAGCGCTCACCGCAGCCTCCCTACTCGAGGACGTCATGGTCGGCGACGAGGGGGCACTGCCGCCCGAGGTGCTGCCCGCCTGGGCCAAAGTTCACGCCCTGCTGGTCGCCACAGGAGTGGCCGAGCCGCTGGGCATGAGCGACCCGCGGCTGCCAGTGTCCGTGAAGGTCGACGCGGGCCCAGTCACCCGCACCGCGCTGGAGAATCGCCTGCGCTCCCTCGGCCTGCGCGCCGTCGAGTCGCCCCACTTGGCGATGGCCACCCTCAAGATGAAGACCGGCGAAGGCCCCGACGGCAAGCTGGGTCTCGGCGTGCTCTACAAAGGACCCAGCCTGGATGGGGGCGAGCGACAGGCCAGCGGCGATGGACTGCCGGGACATTGGTGGTCGATCCTGCCGCCGTTGCTGGCGATCCTCATCGCCTTCTTCTACGGCCGCGCCCTGCTCGCCCTCGGCGCAGCGGTGCTCCTGGGGAGCGCTCTCGTCAACGGCTCCAATCCGGTCGTCATCGTCTACGAGGCGCTGGCTACCTATGTCGGCGGGGCGCTGAGCGACTCCTTCAAGCTCTACGTCTTGGGCTTCACGGTGGCCCTGGTCGGCATGGTCCAGGTCGCCGCCCGCAGCGGCGGAAACCAAGGACTCATCGACGCCGTTGGGCGCTTCGCCAAGACCGCCCGCTCCACCCGCATCGCCACCGTCGCCATGGGCCTCATCATCTTCTTCGACGACTACGCCAACACCTTGGTCGTCGGCACCTCGGCGCGGCCCATGACCGACCGCATGAAGATCAGCCGCGAGAAGCTCGCCTACATCGTCGACTCCACCGCGGCCCCCGTCGCAGGGCTCGCCATCATCTCCACCTGGGTCGGCTACGAGGTCGGCCTCTTTCAAGGCCTCTCCGACGATCTTTCGCTCGGCAAGAGTGGCTTCGAGCTCCTCTTGCTCGTCCTCCCCAGCCGCTTCTACTGCATCCTCGCGCTGGTCTTCGTCTCGGTCGGCGCCCTCGTGTCTCGCGACTACGGTCCCATGCTCGAGGCCGAGCGGCGAGCGACGCTGGGCGTGCCCCCGCGCGGCGGCAGGCGCGAGCGCGCGGCCAATGCGCACCTCGAGAAGGTGAGCCACAAGAAGGGCGCCCCAGCCCGCTGGTACAACTCCGGCGTGCCGATCCTCGTCACCCTCTGCGCCGTCATCGCCGGCATCGCCATCGATGGCGGCAGCGTCCTGTCAGCCGCCGAAGCGCCGGCTCCCCTGCTGAGCACCTTCGACGGCTGGCGCGCCGTCTTCGCCGAAGCCGACAGCGGCAAGGTCCTCTTCGTGGCCTCCCTCATCGGCTCGGTCGTCGCCATCGCCCTGGCCACCGGCCAGCGCATCCTCTCCGTCAAAGAAGCCCTAAAAGCCTGGTCCGCCGGGGCGCGCATCATGGGCGTAGCCATGGCCATCCTGGTCTTGGCTTGGTGCATCCAGGCGGTCACCGAGGATTTGGGAACCAGCGCCTACCTGGTCTCGGTCTTAGAGCCCGTGATCTTGCCCGCGCTGTTGCCCCTACTCGTGTTCATTTTGGCGGCCGCCGTTGCGTTCTCGACCGGGACCAGTTGGGGCACCATGGGCATCCTGTTGCCCGCCTTGATTCCCATGGCTTGGGTGATGACCGGCGACCTGACGCTGACCTTGCTGTGCATGGGCGGCGTGCTCGATGGTGCCATCTTCGGCGACCACTGCTCGCCGATCAGCGACACCACCGTCATGAGCTCCATCGCATCGGGCTGCGATCACATTCAGCACGTGCGGACCCAGATGCCCTACGCGCTCACGGT
>PFUG01000033.1 GCA_002789955.1 Deltaproteobacteria bacterium CG_4_9_14_3_um_filter_63_12
GGCCTCGCCAGTGACTGCACCAGCGGCATCTGCAGCGCGGGCGTCTGTGTGGCTTTCGACTGCACTGACGGCATCCGCAACGACAGCGAAACCGATGTCGACTGCGGTGGTCCGAACTGCTCGGCCTGTGGGCCTGGCGGAGAATGCCTCCTGCCCGGCGATTGTGACAGTGGTGTTTGCCTCGGCGGGATCTGCTTCCCGCCGGTCTGCGGCGACGGCGTGACCAACGGCACGGACGTCTGCGACGACGCCGGCAACTCTCCCACCTGCGACAGCGACTGCACGCTTCCGCTCTGCAGCGACAACTTCGTCAACCCAGCCGCTGGCGAGACCTGTGACGACGGCAACCTCATCGCTGGGGACGGCTGCTCGATCACCTGCCAGCTCGAGAATCTGTTCACCAACGGCAGCTTCGAGACGGGGGATTACACTGGATGGACACTGCTCGAGAACAGCGGCATTCCACTGAATGGGACGTTTGGTGTCCTGACTAGCCCCACTACCGTCAACCCCGATACCACCCAAGTCTACGACTGGTATGACGGCCAGTTGAACGTTTGCAGCTCACCAGGCTTGCCTTACACCTTCGTCGCCACAGACGGTGCTTTTGTTGGAGTCCACCTTCAACAAGGACCTGAGCAACATCGGATGTATCAGGATGTTACGCTGCCAATAGGCACTGGCAGGATTCGTTGGGACATGTACTACAACAACACCTGGGGTTCTTGGGATCCGGCGGGACAGTACATCGCAGTCAACCTCCGAGACACCACCACCGATGCCATCATCGCGACCGTGTTTAAGACCACAGCGGGCGACCCCTTGGTCTTGGCAGGAATGACCCCCTACTCCGTCGACCTGAGTCCTTGGGCGGGAACTACGGTGAGGATCGACTTCGAAATGATGGTCAATCTCAACTGGATGGACGTCGGATACGACAATTTCCGAGTCACCCCCTAGCCCGCGTTCGAGTCTTGTCCTCTATTCCAAACCACACAGTCTGCCCCGTCCCTCGAGGACGGGCAGACTGCGAGACCGATAATCGGAGTAATCAATGTCGAAATACCTTCGTTCGATCTCGCTGATCGCAGCGATATTGCTCCTCCTGACGCCTTCTTACCTCCAGGCCCAGGACGGCTTCCAAGTCGACGAGTTCGAACCCGTCGCCGACCAACACAACAACATTTTGGGAGCCTTCGGCAGCGACGTCATCTCGTCCTCCGAGTCCTTCGCCTTCTCCGGCGGCCTCTTCTACCACTACGCCCACGAGCCCCTCTCACTGACCAACTTGGACACCGAAGAGACCGTCGTCGTCATCGCTGGACAGCACAAGCTCGAGCCGTGGGTCGGGATGGGCGTCTACGACCTCTTCGACATCGGCGTCGTCGTCCCCATCGCCATCAACGACGTGAACTCGACCTCCAACCCGCTCGGGGCCGACGTCGGTTCGTTCGCCGTAGGTGACATTCGCGTTAGCCCCAAGTTCCGCATCCTCGACCACAAGGACGTCGGCGGCTTCGGCCTCGCCATCGCCGCCCCGCTCTACCTGCCCACTGGCGACCCCAAGAGCTACACGGGACAAGGCAGCTTCCGGGCCGAACCTCGGCTCATCGCCGACTTCACCAGCGAGGCCGGACTCAAAATCGCCGCCAACATCGGCTACCAAATCCGCTCCAAGGAGCTCATCGGCAGCTACGTCAGCGACGACCTCCTGCGCTGGAACCTCGCCACCAACGTCCCCCTCGGGGTCGCTGACCTCAGCGTCATCGGCAGCGTGTTCGGCGACTTGAAGTTCGCCGACAACCAAGCCGCCTCCGGCGACACCGAGAGCAAGTCCAACTACCCCATCGAGCTCCTGGCCGGCCTGCGCTACCAGGCCGAATGGGGCCTGCAAGCCCAGCTCGGCGGCGGACTCGCCGTCAATCAAGGCATCGGCGCACCAGTCTTTCGCGTGCTCACCAGCGTCGGCTACCAATACACCGAGACGGACCCTGACCAAGACGGCCTCTTCGGCTCCGCGGATTCTTGCCCGGACGACCCCGAAGATAAGGACGGGTTCGAAGACCAAGACGGTTGCCCGGACCCCGACAACGATCAAGACAAGGTGCTCGACGGCAACGACCAGTGCGAAGGACAGCTCGAGGACCACGACGGCTTCCAAGACGAAGACGGCTGCCCCGATGAGGACAACGACGAGGACTTAATCCTCGATGCGAATGACGGCTGCCCGAACGTGGCCGAGGACCTCGACGGCTTCCAAGACGACGACGGCTGCCTCGACGAAGACAACGACAACGACACCCTCCTCGACGCAGACGACACCTGCCCGAACGTCGCCGAGGACCTCGACGGCTTCCAAGACACCGACGGCTGCCCCGACGTCGACAACGACGGCGACGGCTTCTGCGACCCCTTCGTCAGCGAGCTGAACTTCCAGACCGACCTCTGCAAAGGTGTCGACCAATGCCCCGAAGAGAAAGAGCTCATCAACAACTTCGAAGACGACGACGGCTGCCCCGACGAAGGCGAGTCCTCCGTCACCATCACGAAGAAGACCATCGACCTCCAAGAAGAAATCTACTTCGACACCAACAAAGCGACCATCAAGGCCGTCAGCAACCCCATTCTCGACCAGGTCGCGACCGTCCTCGACACCAACCCCAGCATCCTCAAGATCAGCCTCGAAGGGCATACCGACGACGTGGGCAAGGACGACAGGAACCTCACGCTCTCACAAAACCGCGTCAACGCCGTCATGGACTACCTCATCAGCAAAGGCATCGACAAGAACCGCATGTCCGCCAAGGGCTTCGGAGAGAGCAAGCCGCTGGTCGACATCACCGGCCTCAAGGGGTCCGCGCTGAGGGCCGCACGCTCGAAGAATCGTCGCGTCGAGATCAAGATCCTCGAGCTGGCCAAGTAAGTTCCTTGCTCGGCAGCACGTAGTGAAACGGGGGCACGCGGCTGGACACCCCAAGCTGTGTGCCCCCGCCTCGTTTTCCAGACCACCAAAGTCACGTCGTCATGCCTGGTGCGTTGGACGCGCTGTGGGCCCGGCTGTTGACGCGCGGAGCGGGCGTCGATGGGCGCTGAGCAGCCAGGGCCGCCACCGCGCGGCCCCACGAAGTCCGAAGAGCCAACAAGAAAGCAAAGCGCGAGAAAGCTCACGAGACGTGCGAAACGAATAGGCGGGGCGGCCTTATGGCGCTATCTTGTCGGCGCTCTCGCCGCAGATGGCCGAGGGAACACCACGGGTTGGGGTCCGAATTCTTTTGCTGGCCGTTGACCGATAGACAAGAATATCTACGTGGCAGGCCGCTTAGCGAACTTAATTGACCCTTGATGGGTGACGAATGAGAAGAAGAAAGTCGGATGGCGCGGTCGAAGACGAGACCAATGACTTTACCCAGGGTCGTGGCCGCTCGGCCAAAAAGCGCGCCGCCCATGCTGTTGAAGAGTTCGCGGCCCAGTTGGTTGGGCTCAGGGAGAGCGAGGTCACTCGCTTGCCGTTGAGCGACGACCTGCGCAGAGAGGTGGACCTCGCCCGGCGCACCATCGGAAACAGCTCTCGCAAGCGTCAGATCAAGTATTTGGCAGGCTTGCTGCGTCGCTATGACGAAGAGCGAGTCGCGCTCGAGACCTTCATCGCCGGTCAGCATGCGAGCCAGAAAGGGGAACGCGAGGCGTTTCATCGGCTCGAACAATTGCGCGACCAGCTCTGCGCTGCGGAGACCTTCGAGAGCGCCTTGGTCGAGCTCGAGCGAGAGCTGCCAGACCTCGACCTGAAAAAGGTTAGTGAACTGGCCAAGACTTTCCACAAGCTCGACGACAGAAAGGCCTTTCGCGAGATCTTCCAGCTCCTTCGCAAGGCGTCGGAGGCAGGCGTCGTCGAAGACCCGGAGGACGACGAAGACGACGACGCATAACCGTCCGGGTGGCCATTATTGGCCTCGCTCTGCTGTCGCGCGCGGCTACCGCCGTGGTCGCTGCGTTCGACAACATCTGTGGCGACACCAATCCCGTAGGCGCTGAAGCAAGTAAGTGGCTGCGGAGCGAGGTCTGTTAGGCTGCGAGTTGGCGTTTGCTGCCCTCTCCCACTTCGTGAGCGCCCTGTGCGGTGAGGGCCGGCAAAGGCTCTCCATTTGCCGAGAACCAGCAACTGCACCCTAGACTCCCCCTCTCCCGTTTCGGGGGAGGGGGGAGGGGGAAGGGGGAAGGGGCCGGAAAACGGGGAAAGCCCCGCTGCAATGCAGCGGGGCTTTCCCCTATTCACAGAGCCAATGGCTCAAGCGATCTTAGTAGCCGCCTCGGCCACCACCGCCACCGCCACCACCGCGACGTCCGCCGCCGCCGCCACCGCCACCGCTACGCTCTTGAGCGAGGTTGACGTTGACCGTGCGGCCGTCCAACTCCGTTCCGTCCATGGCGCTAATGGCCTTCTGGGCGTCGTTGCTGTCAGCATAGGTCACGAATCCAAATCCACGGCTACGGCCGGTGTCGCGATCGGAGATCACCACCGCGTCAGTCACTTCTCCGTGGGCTTCGAAAGCCGTGCGAAGAGCGTCATTGTCCGTACCCCAACTCAAACCACCAACGAAAAGCTTGTTCGACATAACTCTCTACTTTCTCCGGCATCATTCGATGCCATTAGGACCTCGGACTTTCATCCACAGGGCCGGTGCAGTACGGAAAGCACTGCGTCTAGTAAACCCGAACCCTCAACGTCCCATCAACAGAGTAAGCCCGTCCGCCACCGCCTGGCGACGAACAAGAGGCCTCGATCACACACAACCGAGTCCCGTTTCATACTCAGATCCAGAGAAGGGATTCGAACCCTCCCGAAGCGACTTTCGTCACCCGACCCACCAAGCAGGGTCTTTCCAGATGCACACCATCTCGAACGGCGATGAAGATGAAATGACCGCCAATTGGGACGATGTCAAGTACCAAGTCTAAAAGACCAACAAATAATGCGAAATAGTGCGATTCGAACCTGTTGGAGGTCTCCGTACGCTCGCTTCGCTCACTGCAGTGCATCGAGAAACGATCGCCACGTCATTGAGGGCGCGTCCGAACCCGCCGGACGGTCGCCCCTTCTCGAGGTCGAGCCGATAGAGGGGGAAGTCTCCGAGCGCAAAGATCTGACCGCTCTGTGGGAAGCGGGCGAGGAATGCTGCCCTGGCTTGCGCATGATTGCTCGGACGTTAGCGGTGTTCCGAAGACACTTTTGCTCAACGCAGTGGAACCAGCAACCAGGCAAGGGCAAAGGGCACGACCGCGCTAGCTGTGGCTTCCAGTGCTGCCGGCGACCCCGCCACCGGCGCCGCTGCGCGAGCGCCGGTGGCGTCGGCGCCGCCGCGGGGCATCGCCATCTCCCTGAGCGGCCGCGCCCTTTGCTGGCGGGCTGGTGCGCTGTGGTGCGGTGCTGCGTGCTGGGCCGCTGTTGCGCGATGAAGAGGGCCGTGGAGCCGAACTGGGCGAGGAGGGCTGTGGAGCGGGAGCGCTATGGACGGCCGGCGCGCTCATTCGCGTTGGGGCGATGGGCGCAGCCGGCGTGGGGGTCAGCGATGGGCGCCCTCTGACGACCACCTGGGGCGCGACCACGGGATTGGTGGCCTTTGTGCCCTGGAGCTGTCCAGGAGGCCGCGATTTGGGGGGCCGACGCTCGCGGATGCGCCCAGGAGGCGCTTCGAAGCGCTCGTCGGTCGTGGGCTTGGGCCGCCGCGCCTTCACCTCGTCGTCTTCGACCTCGCGCATGTGCTGTATGAGCCTCTCGGCGTCGACCTCGTGCTTGGGCAACTTGAACTGCCCGGTCATGGGTGAGTCGGGTTTGAGCTCGCCGCGCTCGTAGAGGTCCCACATTTCATGACCGAAGCGCAGGTCATGCGCAGGAACGTTGCGCTTGAAATGGGAAGTGAGGTTGGAGACATCGCGCAGCAGGATCTTCTTCGCGTTGCGATTCTGGGCCGCGTCGACCGCCTGCGGGAAGTCGATGATGACCGGACCGTTCTCTTCGATGAGCACGTTAAAAACGGAGAGATCGCCATGCACGACGCCCACACAGAGCATCTTGACGACCTCGCGGATGAGCTGCTCGAAGACGGCCTCGGCATGTTCCGGCTCGAGCGTGCACTCGGCGAGTCGAGGGGCCGGGCCGCCGTCTGGTCCCTCGATGCACTCCATGACGAGAACCCCCTCGACGAAGGCCAGGGGCTTGGGCACACGCACCCCTGCGGCGTCGAGCTTGTAGATGATCTCGGCTTCTGCAGCGTTCCAGGTCGCCTCGTCACGCGCGCGGCCGTGTCGGGTGCGTTTCCCCATGGCCCGCTGATCGCGTGAGTTGCGCACCATGCGCCCCTCTGTGTACTCCGCGCGGTTGTGGAAGGTCCGCTCGGTAGCTTTTTTGTAGACCTTGGCAGCGTACAGTCGCTCTTGGGTCTCGACCAGGTAAACCTGCGCCTCTTTTCCGCTCATCAGGGGTCGAACGACACGATCGATGACCCCATACTCGATCAACGGCACCAGGCGCGGTGGCATCCGCATGTTACTCCTCTCGCCAACGGACCCAACCCGGTCCATCGAAGGGGCACGTCAAAGGAACGCGACGCGCAACGGCCATCTACACGAAGGGTGGGGGCGCTGCCAAGGGTGCGCGACTCGTTCGACGCAACTTGGCACCAAGCTAGAGTCCATCTTGAAATTCAGAGTTCGGTCGCATT
>PFUG01000550.1 GCA_002789955.1 Deltaproteobacteria bacterium CG_4_9_14_3_um_filter_63_12
CGCTCCGCGCCTGGCGGCCGTTGGGCGCGGAGCGCCCGCACAAGATTAGCCCCCGGCAGCTTGCTGCCGGGGGGGCATCAACAAGGAATTTCGGCGCGGAGCGCCGACACTTCGCCAGGCTTCGGCGCTCCGCGCCGTCTCGATGTCCTGCGTGACCCCCGCGTCACCCACGACTCGTGCACACGCGACGACCACGTCCTTGTGCACGTCGAGCCCTGCGCACCTCGGGTAGAGCACTTCCATAGTGGCCTCCTTTGTACGGCGGCCGGCAGGGAGCCCACGTCGTCGAAATCTCTAATCCGTGCTCCGGGACCCTCGCGGGTCCGTGGCGACAATCTGGGGTGCTCGTGGGGCTCCGGGTCCGACTCACATACGGGCTGCAAGCACCAAGTTGCTACCGACCTCAGCGCCAGCCGCACACGGCCACGCTACAACAGCGCCGCGCGCGATCGCAACCCCCGTTTCATTCCCTGTGGGTGGCGGCAGGCCATGGTGGGGCTCACATGGGAAATGGTCCGGCATGGACCCCATGAGCTTTGCGATAAGATCGAAGCAATATCCGCAACATACCGCTCGATCCCGGCGACCTTCAGACCGTGCTATTCGGGGGCCTCGGAGCGCTGTGTCGCTTCGCGGCAGTCTTCGAGGGCATCGCGCGTCTGTGAGCGCGTGGGGTCGAGGCTTACGGCAAACTCCAGCCGACTCAACGCCTCTTCGTCGTAGCCGCGCTGACACAAGGCTAGTCCGAGGTTGGCGTGCACCTCGGCGTACGGGAGCAACGACGCCGCACTCCCAAGCGCCTCGAGGGCGCCGTCTAGGTTGCCCTCGAGGAGACGCAAAGTGCCGAGCTGGAAGAACGCGCGACCATTCGGATAGTAAGAAATGGAGCGGGAGAAGAGCCGCTCGGCCTCCGACACATCGCCTGCTGCGGTCGCCTCCAGACCCTCGACGACGATGCGCTCAGAGAGATACTGCCGCACGCTGTTGGTGAAGCTCAAAACGACCAATAGGCCGACGATGACGCTCAAGGCGCGGTGCCAGCCCAGACCGAGAGTCCAGCGGCGCGCGGGAAAGCACGCCGCGTACATCAGCGCGAACAGCACGACCTGTGGCGTGAAGAGCGCGAAGTGGCCAAGACTCAGGAGTACAAAGAGGCCAAGACCGCTGAGCGCGAACGCCGGCACCGCTTCCTGCGCCAGAGTGGGGTCACTGCGGGCGCCCCTCCTGCGCAACAGCCAAATTCCCGCCAGGAAGGTGCACAAGCCCAGCAATCCATGCTCGGTAAGGAGCTCGAGGGGATCGCTGTGCGCGTGCTCCAGTCGAGTGTGGAAGCGGCTGTCGTCGGGCACCTGCTCGAGGTGCTCGGCCTGAGTCATGGCGAAAGCCCACTTGTATTCACCGACGCCGACGCCCAGCACGGGCGCCCGGCGAAACGCCTCGAGGCCGCGCTCATAGAGGTAGACACGGCCCAGGAAAGCCCGGCTGAATTTCGTCTCCCCAGGAGCCGGTTGCTCGACGAGCATGACGTGCGGCTTGGTGTGAATGGCCAACAAGCTGCCCGCTCCGAGCACGCCACCGACGAGGACCGCCAGCAGAAGCAGCAGCACCACCAGCCTTCGGCCGAGGGAGCGATGTGGGCTCGCCGCGAAGAACCCCAAGGCCGCTGAGGCCCCCAGCATGGCCAGGTGAGACCGGGTCAGGGTGATGGCGAAGAGGGTCAACGCCGCGAGCGCGACGGCACTGTCGGGGTGCTTGGAGCGGTCGATGCTCGCCGTCACCGCAGGCAGCATGAGCACGAGCGCGGCGCCCAGGTGGTTGGGGTTGCCGAAGGTGCTGACCGGGGCGCCCGAGAAGAGCGGCTCGCCGCCAAACCAGAGCACCTCGAGCACCACCGAGAGAGAGACGATCCAGGCCAACGTCGACACGGCCCACGCCAACGCCGACCACGCCGCCGGACCTCTACAGCGGCTTCGCAGCAGTACGAAGGTCAGCGCCAGAGCCATGAGATAGACGGGCTGCTCGAGGAGGTTGATGGTCGGAATCCCACGCAGCAGGCCAGGCACGAACGCCCACAGCACGACGAAGAGAGGGAGCTCCCAGGAGAGGCGTTTGGCCGGTCGGTTGAAGCCGCGGAAGAGCTCGGCCAACGCCCACAGGCTCGTCGCGCTCAAGAGGGCGAACTGCTTGGTAGAGCTCAGGTCGACCACGCCGGTGTCGTAGGCGAAGCAGACGACACAGGACAACGCAATGATCGGGCCCACGCCTCGCAACGAGGAACCAGCGGGCTGTCCGATATCGACGATGGCGACTCTCAATTTGGCTTCATTGCCTGGCTGCCCCAATGTTGGCGCGCTTCGATGAACCGCGGCGCGAAAGCCGGTCGTCATCGCGGTAGCCTCGAGCGAGCGTGCTCATGGCGGCCCGAACATTGGCGATGACAGGGACTGGAAGCCTCCATCGGGGAAGATGGTCACCAAGCGCTTGCCTTTGCTCTCGGGCCGTTTGGCCACCGCGATGGTCGCCGCGATGGCGGCGCCGGAGCTCACTCCGGCGAAGATGCCCTCTTGCTTGGCCAAAGCTCGGCCGGCTGCATACGCCTCCTCATCGTCGATCCCTATCACCTCGTCGACCAAGCCCATGTCGAGGTTCGCAGGGACAAACCCCGCGCCGATTCCAAGAATACCGTGTCGGCTCGGCCGGTGGCCCGAGAGCACGGCGCTGCGTGCTGGTTCGATGGCGATGGCGATGAGGTTTGGGTTGCGTCCTTTGAGGAAACGCGTCACGCCCGTAAACGTCCCCCCCGTCCCGACACCAGCCAAGAAGATGTCGACATCCCCGCCACACTGCTCCCAGAGCTCAGGGCCAGTCGTCTTAAAGTGTGCGCGCGGGTTTGCCGGGTTATCGAACTGCTGCAAGAGCACCGCACCCGGTTGTTTGCTCTCGAGCTCGAGGGCGCGGTCAACGGAGCCCTGCATGCCAAGGCGTGCGGGGGTGAGCTCCAGAGTGGCGCCGAGGGCCATCAACACACGTTGCCGCTCGTAGCCCATGTTGTCGGGCATCGTCAGGATGCATTGGTAGCCCCGAGAGGCTGCGACGAAAGCCAAGGCGATGCCTGTGTTGCCACTGGTCGGTTCGATGATCGTGCCTCCACGTCGAAGGGTTCCAGCGGCCTCGGCAGCGAGAACCATGGACACGCCGATGCGATCTTTGATGCTGGCGCACGGATTGAAGCACTCGAGCTTGGCCAGAAGCGTAGCGTGAAGGCCATGTCCGAGGCGCTGGAGGGCGACCAGCGGCGTGCCCCCGGTCAGCTGGGTGATGTCCAGAAGTTTGGTCATTCGTAGTCGACGTAGCTTTGTCGCCAATCAGCCAGGTCGTTCTCCAGGATCGCGCTGACTCCCATCGGATCGTACTCGTACCACCCCATGAAGCCGACATCCTTGAGCACCGCACCACCATAGGAGGCGGAGTACCCCCAGTTGGTCGAGATGTATTGCATCATGTCTGCGAGGGAGTCGGGCTCGGGCTCGTCGAGGACGAAGAAGGTCGCTGACGCCGAACGTCCGTCGGTCGGATGGTAGAACGAATATTCGATGAGCTTGATCACCAGGGTCTGCGCCTGAGTCGGTGCAGTCAGCTTCTCCTCGCGGGTCTTGGAGGCGGTGAAACCCAGGTCGCGCATACGCGCGACCAGCTCGTTGACGACCACTTCAGGATCTAGTCGCTGTTGGCTCAGCACATGCTGGCGGAGCTCAGCCGAGGCCTCCCCGGGCAACGGCACGAAGGACAGCGGCACGAGAACGAGGAGCAGACCCGTTCGGAGAGAGCAAAAGTTCTTCATGGTAAGGTCCTGGGTGTCATCGACCCCTAGGTGATGGAGAAACGAGCCGTTATGTTAGGGGGCGGCTGTGCGGTGTGCAAGGCAACGAACGAATTTGCGGGTGGCGGCCGTTCCCACGAGCAGAACCTCGCTCGACGCCCGGTTGAAGATCTCGCCCAGACTCATTAGATGTTCAGGAAGCTCGCGTGCGACGCAACATCGCGCAGGCGGCGGCACCTGTCAGTGGACCACAACCCGGATTCACCCATGGATTGTATTCGTTGCGGCGCATTCCTGGACACGGACGAAGGCATTTGCCCGACCTGCGGGGACGTCTTTGGCCGAGTGACCGCCTACCAAATGCCTCAGTTGACGAGCGACCTGATCGCCGAGCAAAACGCCGCCAAAGCGGCTGAGGCGCCAATTCCTCCTGTGTTGCCCTCGACCACGGCCCCGGCCCCAGCCCCTGAGGTCATCCCCCCGAGCGCTCCGTCATCGAAGATGACGATCTTCATTTTCCTCGGGATCCTGCTCGTCGCCGTGGCCTTGGGGCTCGGGATCATCTTCGTCCTCCTGACTTGAGGTTTGCCGGACCTGCCGCCATCGAACACACCCCGTTCGCAGCGCTGGCTTTGTTTCGCGTCCCCGGATTCTTCTAGGAACTTCGGCGAGTCTGGAGGCTGAGGTCACCCAGCGCCAGCGACGGCTCGAAGAAGACCTTCATCAAGCACAGCCCGTCTGGCAGCACGGTAGGCCCTGCCTTCTCGCGCTCTCTTGAGGCGAGGATCTCGGCGACCTCCTGGGGCTTGCGACGTCCTTGTCCCACGTCGAGAAAGGTCCCGACCAAGATGCGGACCATGTTCTTGAGGAACGCGTTGCCCCTGACGTCGATGTGGACACAACGGCCACTCTCTTCTTCGATCGGGTAGAGGTAATGGTCGGTCCGGGTTATGTCGATCGAATAGAGGGTTCGCACTGGGTGAGTCGCGTCACAGGTGCTGGCTCTGAACGCGCTGAAGTCGTGCTCACCCAAGAGCAACCTCGCCGCCTCCCGCATGGGCTCGAGCTCGATGCACTGCTTCAGGCCCAGAGCGCGGCGGTAGAGCTCGGGTGGGAGGTGCGGGCGGGTCCACAGCGTGTAGCGGTAGTGTTTGCCGATCGCGCGGAACCGCGGATGAAAGTCGTCACTGACGCGGGCGACCTCGCGCACGCTGATGCTGCGGGGGGTCAAGGTGTTGAGGCCGCGAAAAAAGCTGCGCTCGTTGATTGGGCCCTCATAGTCGAAGACCGCCACTTGACCCTCGGCGTGCACTCCGGCGTCGGTGCGGCTCGCTCCAGCGATGGTCATTGGCCGGCCGGCGTTCATGACGGTCAGTGCGCGCTCCAAGGCGCCCTGGACGGTCTCGACCTCCGGCTGGCGTTGCCATCCGTGGAAATCCCTGCCGTCATAAGCGATGAGTAGGCGGAATCTGGGCATGTACCGATCGGGGTCAGGCGGCCGAGAGACGGACCGATTGCCGAGCCGATTTCGTACCGCGAGTCGTCGAAATGAAGCGAAACCGGTCGAGAGGGAGCGAGACCTGAGAATCCAACCGGCCGAAGCGGTCGATGAGGGATTCTTGACACTGAAATAGCACATTGCTAGCGTGCCGGAAGCTTTTTGTTATCCGTAGAACCGTGCGTCAGTGGCACCGAATCGACGTCGCTGAGTTTCGGCAGAGTGGCCGAGGTATTTCGGAGAACGAGGCCGCGACGCGGCTGAGAGCAAAGTTTCACCCGAGTTTTTCACGAGACCGCTTAGACCACGCGATGGAGCCCGCGGGTCGGCGACAAGAGTTGGCTAGGAGGCTGCAGAATGGCACGAGGTTTTCACGGAAGACGCTGGCTGGCCATCTTGCCGGGCCTGTTGCTCGTCTGTTCGAGCGTACAGGCCGCCGAGATCACGGATGTCATCGACGCCGCAGACGAAGACGTCTATGATGGCAAGATCGTTGAAGATTTGTTCGATTTCCATATCGAACCCACCTTCAAGCAAACCTATGAGCAGGCAAAGATTACTCGCGAGGCCAACTGCACTGGCGGTGCCGATAGGTGTCAGAACGAAGACACCATCCTCATCAACAAAGAGCTGCGCTATCAACGCGTAGTCAACGAGCTCGACCTCGAGTTCGAGCTGTCCATCTACAAGGACCTCGAGTTCCACGTCCTGCTCCCCATCATCTTCTCCGACACGACAAGCTTGAAGTACGCCAAAAACGCGGGGAAGGCGTGCGAGTTCGACATCGACCCGTACAACCCCAAGTGCGTGGATGAAACCAACTCCACCGTCGATCCCAGCGACAATCGAATCGTTGCGGACGCCGGGGACGGCAACGATTTCACCACCTACCGCTACTTCGACGTCCCAGACGAGAACGACAAGTGGCTCGACGGGCCCGGCCGTGGAGGACTCGGAGACCTCACCTTTGGCATCGACTGGTCCCCGTTCAACGACCAGCGCGATCAGCTCCATGAGGATCCGTGGTTCCGCAACAACGGACGCTCCACGCTCACCCTCGGCTTCGACTACACCGCTCCAACCGCCGCCGTCATGAAGGCGGACCCCAAGAACGAGAACGTCGGGCGAGGCGTCCACGAGCTGGGGTTGCACGTCGCCACCAGCCGCAGGTTCAACTACGTCGACCCCTACATGCAGTTCTCGTTTGCTCTCCCCATCCCCACCGACAGCATCTTCAAGGACTACGGCGGCGGACAAGAGCGCGTGGGACCTGGACCTTCGGGAGACCTCACCTTCGGCATCGAAATCGTGCCGTGGGAGCAGGCCAACGCCGACTTCCAACAGAAATTCATCATCGACCTGCGCGGCCACTTCACCTACGTC
>PFUG01000105.1 GCA_002789955.1 Deltaproteobacteria bacterium CG_4_9_14_3_um_filter_63_12
AGTCAACAATATTATCCTCGGCGAGGGGCCGCGGTTGCGCTCCTGATACCAAGGGGGGGAATAGATCCGGGGCGTGATTGTGAGGATCCGGCGGACACCCTCTTCGTCTTATTCGACCCCGAATCGTGGTGCGGTGTTCCCAACATGACCGGTGTTTTCATAGGCATGACGCCATGTGACTACGGCCAGCAGTGCGAGTGGTGCATTTGCGGAGGTTGCGGCCCAAATGATTGCAGACCGCAGACCCTTAACGAAAGGGGTGAGTATTATGGTGGAGGGGAGAATTGTCGCACATGTGTTTCTGCTGTAAGTTGTGCTGCGTTTTCGGGTTGCTCGGTTTGCTATTCCGAATGACCGACATCCAGCCCGACAAGCGAGAGCTGTCCTGATGTTCAAATTCGGAAACACCCTACCATTCATCATTTCCGTGGCCTTCCTCTTCACCGGGTCATGGGGACATGATGCTGTCGCCGAAGAGGGGGGGGGAGAGCAAGTCAGGCCGGGCGAAGGAGAAGCAGAAAGACTATTCGAATCAGCGGAGCAAAAGTCTCAAGCTTTCCAGGCTGTCACCTTCGCGTTTCCAATCAGGACGCTGAAGGAAAGAATCGAGGAGAAGGCAAAATTATATGCCGAAGCCAGGGCTTCCTACCGAGAGGTGATCGATTTGCAGAGTGAGACCTACACGGTGGAGTCGGCCTTTCGCATCGCCGAGATGGCACTTGATATTCGTGACCAGCTTAAGGCTCTGCCAATCCCGCCATCGTTGGTGACTAGCCCTGCTCTTGCTGACTATCGCGTATGGCTTGACGACGAACTTATCTCCCCGGCTCAGGACGAAGCTGTGAGGGCTCTCGCATTTGCGTCAGAGCTTGCGCTCTCTTTTGACATGGCAGTGCAATTGCGGGCCGTAGAGCGGCTTCGCACTATTGGCTTGCTGGAAGAAAAGGCCATCGGCCCTCTCTTAGAAAGTAGCTATCCTGAGGTTCGAGAGGCCGCCAGTAATCTTCTTCCATAGCTCACCGTCGTCGGAGCGAGCCTCTCGGTTGCTCTGCTGAAAACGCGGCTGTGTCTTCGCGCGCGGCCGCTTGCGGGCTCGAGAGCCGACGAGTATGAGAGCCGCGTCAGTCGAAAGACATGCCCAAAGACAGGTCCTATAGGGGGAGACTGTCACCGACTATCACGGAGTTTTTGAAATGATGACTTCTTTCCGGTTCATTCTCGTGCTCATCCTCGCCCTCTCTTTCAGTGTGTCGGCTTGCGACAGCAAGTCCGCTGACGCCGACAAGAAGAAGGAAGCCGACAAGGCGAAAGAGGAGAAGACTGGCGAAGCGAAGACTGAGGACAAGGCCGCCGAAGACAAGGCTGTTCCCGAAGAGGGCGCAACCGAGGAAGGTGGCGCGGCCGAGGAAGGTGGCGCGGCCGAGGAAGGTGGCGCAGCGGTGGCCGGCAGCACGACGCTGACCCTCGCCAGCCTCGACAACCTCAAGATCGACGTGACCGCTGGCACCGAGCCCACCGAGATGGGCGGGATGCTGATGATCATGTCCATGAACGAGGCCCTGACGGTCGGTGCGGCCGGCGAGTTCGATCCCAAGACGCTGGAAGACGCCAAGAAAGAAGCCACCGAGACCTACTCGGGCAAGGACCTCGTGGAAGAGACGCTGGAGAACGGCTGGCTCTTGACCTTCGGCAACGAGGGCGGCATGGGCGCGAACTTCTTCGTGTGGGTGCACCTCGAGATCGGTGGCAAGGCCTACCTCTGCCAGACGACGGTTGCCGACAAGGTCCTGGCGGATGGCGCGGTCAAGGCGTGCAAGACGCTTCGCCAGTAGTCCTCTCATGAGCGTCGAAAAGCCCCGGAGGCCGTTTGCCTTCGGGGCTTTTTCTTTGCTGGGGCGAGGTGCTGTGGGGGGTTGCGAGCGGTCCAATGGGCTCCCGCAGAAACAACTTCCGGTCTCTGAGCGCCGATCCATCCCATCTGCCTGCGTTGCTCGTCCTTGACGTAGCGGTGCTACGCCTCGTCCTCGCGCCTTGGCAGATGTGCGCCTCGACGCTCAGCGCCTCGGAAGTTATTCCTGCGCGAGCCCTATCGACCCCTGAAGGCGAGTAGGAACCTGCCAAAATGTTGCAAACCCACCTTCGAGGGCTCCGAGGTGCCTCTGTACGGTGTGCAGAGGCACGTTCGAGGCCTCGAATGACCGATTGCGCGTCGTGCAAATGGGGTTTGGAGGGCTCCAACTTGGGTCTGCGCACCGTGCAATGGGGGTTTGGAGGTGTTGGACCTAGGGTCTGCGCGTTGTGCAATCGGGGTTGCGAGGGCTCGGACCTGGGTCCGCGCATCGCGCAATAGGGGTTGTGAGGGCTCGAACCTGGGGTAGCGCAGTGAGCGGACCAACCTGCGACGCCAACACGCCCACATCAGTGCGGGATGAACCCCAGCATGTCCAAGACCGGCTTGAGCACGCCGCCCAACCCCTCGGCGACGATGCACCCTACGGCGATGGTGGTGAGCGTCAGGTCCTTGATCTTGAAGCCGCGGCCCAACACCAGGAAGAGCAACACGCCGCCGATGAAGAACGAGAAGTCGTAGGCGACGGGCAACACCAGGCCCAGTCCGAAGCCGATCGACGAGGGGAGGATGCGCTCGGCGAGAGGGAAGCTCTCGGCCACGACCCAGACAATGCCGACGATGCCCGCGATGACCATGGCCATGACCGCGCCGCTGGGCAGCCCGATGCCCTGGGAGGGGTCGAAGACCAGCGCCGAAGCGGCCCACATCTTGGCCACGGGCGCGGGGAGCTCGGCATCGAGGGTCATGGGCGTGCTGGACTGGAGCTGGGTGAAGACCCAGGCGGAGACCAGGGCGCAGGGGACCAAGGTCGTGAACTGGGTCCAGAACTGCCAGCGCGAGGGGACCTTGAACCAGCGGCCGTAGGCCATGTCGCCGGTGAGGTTGCCAGCCTGCGCGCCGCTGCCCGCGACGAAACCGGCGCCGGTCAGGCTGGCTCCGGCGGTGGACGCGCCCATGGCTGCGGACACCCCCTCGAGGAGCACGCCCATGACGCGCGCTGGGTTGAACGCCGTGACCGCGGCGGCGCGCGTCGCGATCACGTTCTGCAAGAACCCTCCTACGACGACCAGCATCACCACCACGAGCACACTCAGGCCCATGACGCCGACGAGGAAGACCAGGGCGACGGCCGAGGCGATGACGAAGAGGGTGCCCAGCTGCTTGGGCGCCATGATGGGATCGTCGTCCACGGATTCGGCGACCTTCTTGACGCTGACCAGCGAGCGCAACGACGCCACGATGACCTTGTAGTTCACGGCCATGATGGCGATGCCGGAGGCGACGAGGAAGGAGATGCCTGGCCAGACAAAGCGGTGCGGGGCGCTGGGGTCGGGCAGATGGGGGGCCATGACGAGCAGCGCGATGCCGCCGAAGAGGAAGCCGACGCAGGTGCGAAAGCCCATCAGGTAGGCGCCGCCGATGGCGAAGGGCGACCAGGCGATGGCCGCGCCGTAGGCGGCCAGGCCGAAGAGGGGCAGCGCGGTGGCGTCGGGGATGACGGCGAAGCCACCGTCGGTGTTGAGGAGCACCAGCGCCATACAGACCAGAATCGAGACGAGCAGGTAGAGCGGCTGCTTGCGGTCGCCGCCGGACGAGAGGGCGGTGATCACCGAGGCGGTCGCCTTGGAGCCTGGCCAGGGCAGGTTCTCGCGCAGGATGAGGAGCTCGCGCAGCGGCACCACGAAAGCCATGCCGACGATGCTGGTCACGACGGCGAACCCCGCCATCTCCCAAAAAGTGTAGGCCGTGCCGACCATGGCTTTGGCCGCGTAGAAGTTGGTGATGAAGCCGAGGCTACCGCCGGCGCTGCCCATGGTGGCGACGAGCACCAGCTCGGTGGCGGTGATCTTGGTTTTCGAAAGAAAGAAGAAGGCGAAGAAGAAGAGCGCCGCGATGGTCGGGCCCTCCTCGATGACGCCGAATGACAGGGTCAGGTAGGAGTTGACCCCACACAGGAAGACGGCCAGCAGAGAGCCGATGAGAAAGGCCCGCTTGGTCAGCGCCGGGTTGGCGTCGGGGACGGCGATGGCGAGTTGGACAATGGGCTTGGCTGTGGACGACATCAGGACTCCGTAGGACCGAAAACGATGAATGAGGCTCGACACTCCGAGGTCGGCCTTGGTTGTCCGCACACTTCACCAACCCAGCGGGACGGGCGGGATTCTGCCATGGCTGGGGGGCGGCGTCATTGCGGCCGGGGTGTGTGCCTTGGGGCTGGATTTGCTTCACGACTCTCGGTTTGGTGTGAACTGGGGCCGGAGGCCAAAGGCCAAAGTTCGACGAGCCGCGGACGCAGGTCCAAACTTCGGACCAACCAACCGTTTAGGTTGTGCAGCCTGAGGCCTGAGGCCTGAGGGCTGGGGTTTCGCGCAGAGCTGCGGTCCGAGACTCGAACCTCGACCCCACGCAGACCCCTCGACGAAGACTTGCTCAGGCTGTATTTCGTCGAAGGTTCGACCCACCCCGGCGCACCCAAAATATCAGGAGACACCATGCTCTTCCTCGATCCGAACCACCTCGAGCCCCACTTCGACGAAGTCACCACCGCGCTCATGGCCAAGACGGTCGCCTTCTTCGAGGCGCGCGGCAAAGCCAAGCTCAAGAAGGATGACGTCGAGCGGGTCTGGTACCAGGAGTTCATCGATTTCCTGGGCAAAGAAAAGATCTTCGCGACGCTCCTGACGCCCCGCGCCGAGGGCGACGGCAGCACCCGTTGGGACACCTGGCGCAACTGCGAGTTCAGCGAGATCCTGGGCTTCTACGGCCTGCATCACTGGTACACTTGGCAGGTCACGATTTTAGGCTTGGGGCCTGTTTGGATGAGCAGCGACGCTGCGGTCAAGGCGCGCACCGCCCAATTGCTGCGCGAGGGCGCGGTCTTCGCGTTCGGGCTCTCCGAGAAAGAGCACGGTGCCGACATCTACTCGACCTCCATGCAGCTCAGCCCACAGCCCGACGGGACCTACCGGGCCAACGGCCGCAAGTACTACATCGGCAACGCCAATGTGGCGCCCATCGTCTCGACCCTCGGCAAGCTCTCCGACACGGGCGACTTCGTCTTCTTCGCTGCCGACTCGCAGCACGAGCGCTTCGATTGCGTGCGCAACGTGGTCAACTCCCAGTCCTACGTGGCCGAGTACGCGCTGGAAGACTACCCCATCACCGAGGCCGACATCCTCTCGAGGGGCGAAGCCGCCTGGGACGCCGGCCTGAACACCGTCAACGTCGGCAAGTTCAACCTGGGCTGGGCCTCCATCGGCATCTGCACGCACGCCTTCTACGAGGCCATCAACCACGCTGGCCACCGCGTGCTCTACGGGCGCACGGTCACCGAGTTCCCGCACGTGCAACGCTTCCTGGTCGACGCCTGGGCTCGCCTGACGGCCATGAAGCTCTTCGCCAGCCGCGCCTCGGACTATCTGCGCACGGCCAGCCTCGAGGACCGGCGCTACCTGCTCTACAACCCGCTGGTGAAGATGAAGGTCACGGGCGAAGGCGAGCGGGTGATCGATCTCTTGTGGAACGTGATCGCCGCCAAGGGCTTCGAGAACGAGACCTTCTTCGAGATGGCGACCCGGGACATCCGCGCGCTGCCCAAGCTCGAGGGCACGGTGCACGTGAACATGGCCCTGGTGCTCAAGTTCATGGCGGCCTACTTCTTCATGCCCACGGAGATGCCCGAGATCGGCCACATCCACGACGACCGGGACGATCTGTTCTTGTTCGACCAGGGCCCGACGCGCGGCTTGTCGAAGATCCGCTTCCACGACTGGCGCAAGGCCTACGACTCGGTCGACCTGCCCAACGTCAGGGCCTTCCGATTCCAGATCGACTCGCTCATAGGCTTCTTGGCCAAGGCCGCACCTAGCAAAGACCAGCAAGAGGACTTCGACTTCCTGTTCTCGCTGGGCGAGCTCTTCACCTTGGTCGTTTATGGCCAGCTGATCCTCGAGAACGCGCCGCGCTGCGGCGTCAGCGATGACACCCTGGAGACCCTCTTCGACGTCTTCATCCGAGACTTCTCGGCGGCCGCTCTCGACCTGCACAACAAGCCCTCGTCGAGTGAAGTCCAGCGGGAGTTCTGCATGAGCATGATCGCCAAGCCGGAGGCGGACTTGGAGCGGTTTGGGCGAGTCTATGAGGGCGAGGTGATGAGCTTGTTGGATCGGTATGCGATGAAGCCTTAGGGGTTTGGGGGGCGTGAGGCACGGGCGATTTCTCGCGCTTCGACGGCGTCGGGTCGGGCGACTTCTCGCGCTTCGACGGCGTCGGGTCGGGCGACTTCTCGCGGTTCACCCAACGTTTCACGTTGGGCTGTTATGGGCGGCCCCTTCAGGGCCGATGCCCAGGTCCAGGGATTCGACATTATCGATTTGCGACGCCCTGGGCTGATGGTGTTGTGCCGTTCCCTGCTTGTCCGTTTCATCTCAGAGCCCCAATGTCTTATGGTTGGCTGTTCCCACGGGCCGTCGCCCACGAAGTGGAGAGGGTGGCCAGCGCCCGAGAAAACGACGCAACCAGGACTCGTTCATGCTGAATGTCAGACAGCTCCAGCTCTCGCTCCTAG
>PFUG01000306.1:0-1774 GCA_002789955.1 Deltaproteobacteria bacterium CG_4_9_14_3_um_filter_63_12
GGGTTCAAAAAGTGCCTTTACCCGACGCAGAAGTTCGACTCGGACCCAGAGCGTCGCTTCGCCATCGTCCTCGAGAGCGACCCGGCCGTCCTCAAGTGGTTCAAGCCGGGCAAGGCCGTCTTCCAGATCCGCTACACTGCCGACCACGACTATGAGCCCGACTTCGTCCTCGAAACCGAGACCGAAAAACTGCTGTGTGAGCCGAAGCGTGGCGACCAAATGAAAGACCCTGTGGTGCTCGCCAAGGCCCGCGCTGCGGTGACCTGGTGCAAGCACGCGACGGCGTACGAGATGGCCAACAGCGGCAAGCCGTGGCGCTACGTGCTCATCCCCCACGACGCCATTACCCACAACGCAACGATCGCCGGGCTGGTGAAGAACTACAACAGCGCACCAGACAGTCCATGACGACGAGCTTTCTTGGGCGACTGCGTTTGTCTTCCGGCACTGCCACCCGACGCACAGGACATGACCGGCCACTCGCACGCCCTCGCCGATTGACAGCCTCCGACCGCCTCGATAGCGTCCCCGTTCGGTTCGATACACCAGACTCTTGCTGCAACTATGGAGGTCATTTTGGAAAACAAAGTCGGTGATTCCGTTCCCAGCCAGGAGACGATCGAGGCTACGAACGATGGGTTCACAAAAGCACGCCAAAAACTGAAGCCGTTTCTCATCACGCTGAGCGTCGAGGAGCGCAAACGGGCCCTGAAGTTCCGACCCGGTGGCGACGCCATCGTCGCGCTCATGGCCAAGCTGGCACGCAAGAGTGGCGTGTCGCTTCCTGGCGTCTCCATCGAAGGAATGGAAGGCGATTTGGCGCTCTCCAACGGCCTGAGTTCTGTCGAAGAGAACGCCCAAGCGTTCCTCGACGCCGTGTCCGACACCCGTCTGCAGGCCTTGTCCGAGGCCTGGTGGGCAGCGACCGCACTCTACACGTCGCTGAGTCGAGTTGCGGACAGCGACCCCGAGCTCGCCCGCGCGCTCAAGCCCGCCACCGAATTTTTTGCCACGGGACGCCGCACTCCGAAGACCGAGACGCCGTCGGTCCCGACCCCTTGAACCCACAGGTTGCACACTTCCCAGTCGAACGAGACATTTTGAGAGTTCATCGGGACTCCAAATGAGTCTCGTTCGACCCTTCGAGACGCTCGCTAAACGGTTCGATAGTCTCGGTCGACCCTATTAGAGTCTCGTTGAACTGTTCGCGAGTTTCGTTCTCCTGCGAAACAGTCCCCCTCGACTGATCGACAGTCTCGATATCCAAAAAAGAGTCTCGATCGACTAAATTCAGTAGTTCGAGACTCTCGACAGGAGTCATTGGACTTTATTGGCACGCTTTTTGGTCGCGGCCGTGCTGAAACCCTCACTGGTCGGAAGGTCGCCGAGAGTTGCTGCAACGAAGCGCGCAAGTGCAGCCTTTACCTACCACTCCTTCACCGAAACCAAGACCGCACGGGCCGCATTCGACATAGACTCCTCGATGAGCGGCAAAACTAGCCGCCGGATGTCCGTTGCGCTGGCGTAAAGAGGCTGGCGGGTTCTGGGGCTCGAGACAATAAACCACATGATGGGCGGTCCCGCACTGCAGAAAGACGCTCCCGATCCGAGGCACACACTGCTCGACAAGATCCCTTTGGGCGACCTTCATTAGAATCGTCGACCGAATCGTTCCCACCGCTCGCCCTCGTACGCCCGGCCTCTTGGGCCCCGTCGCTTGCGTGAAACAAGAACAAAAACGCCGCTTCACGGGCGCTTCGTGCGGTCCTCGAGG
>PFUG01000306.1:1792-25171 GCA_002789955.1 Deltaproteobacteria bacterium CG_4_9_14_3_um_filter_63_12
TCGTAATAAGCGTCGACACTCTGCGAGTCGTTCATGACGCGCCAAGCGCTGCGCCCATCGGCGCGCACTTTGTCGCCGGCGTCCAGGGGGTCGAACGTGACTCGAACCGTCTCGGAGCCCTCGAGCTTCAACCCACGGACGAGGTCTCCGACGTCGCACGGCGCTTTGGGCAGCGGAGTGTCTTTGGGGATGAACTCGAGGAAGGACTCCGGCTTGTCGAACTTCAGTCCCTTGGGTTGGAAACTGAAGCGTCGGACCGAGTCTTTGCGTTTGTTCTTGTCGCGGAAGGTGATCTCGAGGGGCTTGACGAAGGTGAGGGTGGCGCTGCCGTCGTCAGAGGTGATGTCGATGGTGCCATCGGCCCGCACGCCGTGGAACTTGGCGTCCCACCAGACCGAGCGATAGTGCCATTTGGCGTGGGCGACGTCGGTCGCGGCCCGCATCAACTCAGCAGGCTCCGCGTTTTCGGGGTCGATGCCCAGCGCTCCATAGCCCGCGCTGTCCTTGCCGCCGGGTCCGAAGAACTTGGTCTTGAGGTAGTAGCCGCCAATCGAGAGCCCTCCGATCAGGAGCGCGCCCAGGACGATGCCGATGAGCTTCCCAACCGGAAACGACGAGCTTGCGGTGCTCACGCCGCCGTGCAGACCCACCTGGGTGTGGCAGGAAGGGCAGAGCCCAACTCCGACGGCGGGCGAGATCCAGACCGTCGAACCGCATTGTGGACACGGTCTCTGTTCGAACCCTTGTGCGGCCATGATTCTCCTCGTCGCGCGGAGTTGCGGCGTCGGCCTTGCGGACAAGCAAGTCGCCATAGGTGTGAAAGACAGCCAGCAGCCTACCGATTCTGCGGGGCGAAGGGTAGGGCTCGAGCGGCAACCGCCCACCATCATTGGTTCCTGGCCGCTGGAACCGGACACGCAATGCCGTTAGTTTGGCCAGACCTGTTCACTCGCAATGGAACCCAAGGGGACCCAGGCGACCCACTCGCCCAGAACCAGTGGTTCCGCACCCCTATCGAACGAGGAAGACCATGTCAGATTTGGAGAGCCGCTTCAAAGATGCCGCCGCCCGCGCCCAGACGTTGCCCAAGCGACCGGACAACGACGTCCTGTTGAAGCTCTACGCCCTCTACAAGCAGGGCAAAGAGGGCGACGTCAGCGGGAAACGACCTGGGATCACGAGCTTTGTCGCCCGGGCAAAGTTCGACGCGTGGGCAGGCCTGAAGGGCACGGCCAAGAATGACGCCATGACCCAATACGTCCAGCTGATCGAGCGCCTCGAGAAGGGATGAGCCCCATCCGTCTAGCGCTGCTGGGGGAAGTGAGAGAGCTCGCGAAATCTGATGGAGGTCGAGATGAAGACGGTATGGGCAGTGTGGATTGGGTTGGTGCTCTTGTTCTGGGTGGGGCCAGCCGCAGCACAGACCACGAAATGCAAGACCGACGCGCAGTGTAAGGCGAGCGGCGGGGTTTGCACCGATGGGACCTGCCAATGCGCCGGTGGAAAGGTGGAGTGCAACGGGAAGTGCCGAGATCTGACCCGCGATCCTGGCCACTGTGGGGCTTGCGGGACGCGCTGCACTTCGCAAGACAACACGTTCGTCAAGGGCAACACCTGCTCGGCCGGGACCTGCGTCTTCGCATGCAAAAAGGGTTTTGGCGACTGTACCGACAAGGCTGGCTGCGAGACCGACCTCGACAGCGAGGAGAACTGCGGCGGGTGCGGGCTGGTCTGCGGGGCGGGCAAAAAGTGCAACCGCGGCGCCTGCGCGTGCTCCGGTGGCAAGACCGATTGCGGCGGAGTCTGCCTCGACCTGCAAGGCGACGACGCGAACTGCGGGGCGTGCGGGAACACCTGCGAAGGCGGCAAGAGCTGCCAAAAGGGGCGCTGCAAATGCCCCTCTGGGCAAGAGGATTGCTCTGGCGTCTGTCGCGACTTGAACAAGGACCCAGCGTCTTGCGGTTCTTGCGCGAACGACTGCGCCAGCCATGCCAATGCCGGCTCGTCGAGCACCTGCAAGTCCGGCAAGTGCGCCTACTCCTGCGACCCTCAGTGGGGAGACTGCGGCGGCACCAAGGGCTGCGAGACCTCGCTCGTGACCGACTCCGATTGCGGCGCTTGTGGCGTCACCTGTAAGGGCGGCAAGACCTGCGACGGCGGGACCTGCGCCTGCCCAGCAGGACAGACCGACTGCAACGGGACCTGTAAGACGCTCGACGGGGATGCCTTCAACTGCGGGGCCTGCGGCAACGCCTGCAAGGGTGGCATGGTCTGCCAGAGCGGCGGCTGCGCCTGCCCTTCAGGAAGCGACGACTGCGACGGCGTCTGCAAAGACCTCGCGAAAGACGCGGACAACTGCGGTCAATGCGGCAGCGACTGCAGCCGGCACCCACACGTGGCCAAGGGCGACCGCTGTCAGGCCGGGACGTGCGCCTACGGTTGCGACCCGGGCTGGGGCGACTGCTCTGGGAGCCCAGGCTGCGAAACCGACCTGACCACGACGAACGACTGTGGGGCGTGTGGCGTCACCTGCTCGGGCGGAATGGTCTGTGGCAAAGGCAAGTGCGAGTGCCCCAGCGGCCAGTCCGACTGCAGCGGGGTCTGCTACGACCTCGACAAGGACGACACGAACTGTGGGGTGTGCGGCCGTGTCTGCAAAGGCGGGAAGGTCTGCGAGCAAGGGCGCTGTGGCTGTCCCGAGGGCCAGAGCGATTGCGATGGGACCTGCAAGAACCTCGACGACGACGCCGAGAACTGCGGCAAGTGCGCGAAGGCCTGTCGTGGCGGAAAGCTCTGCGCCAGCGGCGACTGCCAGTGCGCCAAGGACGAGACCGAGTGCGCCGGCGTCTGCAAGAACCTCCAGCAAGACCCCGACAACTGCGGCACCTGCGGCAAGCTCTGCGCCGCGGACGAACACGTGGCGAGCTCTGGGAGCCGCTGTGGTCGCGGGCTCTGCGAGTACCTCTGCGAGAGCGAGTGGGGCGATTGTCAGGGCGACAAGGCGGGCTGCGAGACCCCCGTCAACACCGAGGCCGACTGTGGCGCCTGCGGAATCACCTGCACTGGGGGCAAGACCTGCCAGAGCAACAGCTGCCAGTGCAAAGCGAACGAGACCGACTGCTCTGGGACCTGTCGAGACCTCGCCTACGACTCCGACCATTGCGGCGCCTGTGGGAGCGAGTGCCAGCCAGGCTTTCAATGCGAAGAGGGCGGCTGCGTCATGTCCGCCTACATCTACGTCCACGAGGGGAGCTTCGGCATGGGATCGCCGGCAGGTGAGATCGGACGGACGTCGTCCGAGAACGCGTTCGACGTGCGAATCACCCGTTCCTTCCTGCTCAAAGGCAGCGAAGTGAACCAGGCTGAATGGACGCTCCTCATGGGCAACAACCCGTCCCTCCACCAAGGAGACGAGCTGCCTGTGGAGAACGTCTCTTGGTACGACGCCCTGGCCTACTGCAACGCGCTCTCGGCCTCGGAGTCCTTCACGCAGTGCTACGACCTGAGTGGCTGCTCGGGCACGCCTGGCGCTGGGAACTACACCTGTCGTTCGAGCATGGCCCTCCTCGCGGGTTGCACGGGGTACCGTCTGCCCACCGAAGCGGAGTGGGAGTACGCCGCCCGCGCTGGAGCTTCGAGCGCGACGCCGGCTGGCGACCTTGCTACGACTGGATGCGAGGAAGACAAGAATCTGCGCAGTATCGCTTGGTACTGTGGAAACGCTGGGTCCGAGACCCATCCTTCCAGGAAGAAGGCGCCCAATGAGTGGGGCTTCTTCGACACGCACGGCAACGTCTCCGAGTGGGTGTGGGATGGCTTGGGGGCTTATCCCGTCGGCACGGTGGACGACCCCGTCGCGACGTCCGAGGGAGCAGGGCGCGTATTCCGAGGGGGCTCGTGGATGACGAGCGCCGAGCACGTTCGCTCGGCGAGCCGTGGCTATGGCGCTCCGAACATGACGTCGGGAGCCGTGGGTCTGCGACCGGCGCGCACCTATACGAAGTAGGGCGGCGGCGCGAAACACCTCCAAAAAGAAGAGGCGCTCACCGGAAGGTGGGCGCCTCTTTCGATTAGAGACCCGCTCTTACTTGAGCAACGCGCTGAACTCATCACTGACGTGGAATCTCAACAGCCGGCTGAGCACTTTGCTCTCGTCGAACATTGTGTTGAGCTCTTCGATGGTCTTGATGGTCCTCTGCTCAGGGATGGTGGTGTAGGTCCGAGCCAGCGCCCTCCAGGTGGAACGCAGGTCTGCGACGAGGAAGCTGGCGACGCGCTCTGCGGAGTTCAGGGTGTCGTCCCAGAACGACTGAGCCCTGTCGATTCCCATCTCCTCGACGACCAACTCCAACACTTCCTTGAGCTGTGTCGTGAGCTCTTCTGTGAGCATTGCCTTGAGCGTCTTGATGGTTTCGGCGTCCCCCCCTTCTTTGACCAAGCCGAGGGCCTGCAAGAGCGAGAGGGCGAACGAGGCTCGCTTGGCTGGGGGAAGGCTAGTGATCGCGCGCGTCTCTTTGCGTGCGAGCTCGAGCCCCTGAGCCAACCAGAACCGCAACTCACCGCCGGAGGCTTTTTGGAAGATCTCGGTCTTGATGCAGACGATGACGGGGTCCGAATTGACGACGGCGATGTTCTCCTCCATGTCGACGGAGCGGAAAAGCTGGGCATCGTCGACGCCCAACGCTTCGCGCAGGGAGACGAAGAGTTTCCCGTTTGGCGTCGACTCGGCGACGTTGACGGCTCCAGGAGCGGCGACCTCGACGTCGGTGATGCCGAGCTTGCCAGGGAGCAGCGCGATGGCTTCGAGCAGTGCATCTCGCAGAGGCGAGCTCTTGAGTCTCGCGAACTTGCCCTTTTCCAACAGCTCGTTGTTCTCGGAGCGCTCGTACTCCTGCCGCAGGTCGTTGACCGTGTTTTTGATGTCGGCCTCGAGGTGAATGACGACCCGCAGAGGCGACAGGACCGCCCAGGCCTGTTGTCGGTCATTGGCGTCGAGGTGGAACTTAGCCAAGGAGATGGCGTGGTCGTAGCGGTTGGAGCCGAACTCGACGGCGTGCTCAACCAGGTCGCGCTTCTCCTCGATGGGAGCGTCGGCGAGGTTGATGATGAGCCTCTCGGCGGCATCCGACATGGGGTCTAGAGCCATGAGTCTACGCAGGGACTCGTTGGCTCTGGCCGGCTCGCCGAGCTCTCTCTCGCAGAGGTTGGCGAGTCGGGAGAGCGCGGCCGCTCTCTTCTTGTCGTTCTCCTCGTTTTCGATCCGTCCTTCGAGCAAGTCAGCGAGCTGCTCCCACTCTTCTCGGGCGGCCAACATCCGCTCGAGGCCGTTGAGGGCAGCGCCCATGCCTGGTTCGTAGGAGAGCGCCATGTCGAAGGCCTCGATGGCCTCGTCGGGTTTGCTCTGCTCGAGGATCTCGCCACGGGTCACCCACAAAGTCGCCAGAACCGAGGGATCTTCGGTGCTCTGAGTGAGCTCGTCGACCATCGTGAGCGCAGCCTCGTTGCGGCCATCCCGTCGATAGTGAGCCAGCGCGCGTTTCATGAGGAAGGGGTCGCTGGCGCCATGATCGAGGGCGAGCTCGTAGTAGATGCCTGCCTCTTCGGGGTCGGAGAGGCCTTCTTCCCAGAGCCGTCCCATCTTGTGGTAGAGGTGCCCACGTTTCTCGCCGGAGACCGCCAGGACGAGGGCTTGCTGCAGGCTAGCCAACGCCAGGGCAGCGTGGCCCTGCTCCGAGTGGATTTCGGCCAGCGCGTTGAGTCCATCGGCATGAAGAGGATTGGCCCGTACCGTGGCGCGCAGGTCGTCGATAGCCTTCGAGGTGTCGCCCAGTCGTGCGGCCAGCGCGCCTCTTTTGAAGACGGCTTGGTTGCGCACCTCCTCCGTCAAGTTCGACGGCTTCTCGAGGAGGTGATCGTACAGCTCGTAGGCGCTGGCCAGGTCGCCATCGGCCTCGCGGATGGCGGCGACCGCCAAGGCGGCAGGAGCAAAACCGGGTGCAATACCGTACGCTTCGAAATCGGACCGACGGGCGAGCACCTCGTCGCCAGCCTCGCGGCTCGCGCCAGCGATGGCGTGCAGCAGCTCTGCGTGCTCGAGCAAGAGGTCGGGAGACGGCGGAACGCTGCGTTCGAAGGCACCGAGGGCGCCCTTCAAGGATCTGAGCTGTCCTTCGGTGTCGCCGACGGCGATCTCCGCGCTCGCCAATGCTCTCCAGGCCTTGATGTTCTCCGGGTCGACGACCAGCGCACGGTGCAGCCAATCCATGGCCTGTTCCATGTCGCTGGCCATCGCGGCTTTGCCCCTCTCACGGAGCAGCTCCGAACGCTGTGCCCAAGAGAGCTCTTTCTCGTTCTCGTTCGGCAAGATCGCGGCGGTCTGCCGCCAGGACTTCGAACGTCGACCTAGGGACCGAAGGGCGTCTGCGGCGGCTGGGTTCTTCGGGTTGAGATCGCGCGCAGCACGGTAGTGGTTGGCGACCTGCTGCGGCAGGTCGTTTTCGTCGGCGCCCTCGGCGAGGTGGCAGAGGATCCAGGCTCCCCATGCAGGGTCGATGGACATTGCCTGTGCCTGACGGGCTTTTACGTACTCGCCGAAGGATTCGTTGCGGCGAGCCAGGCTCGCCATGTGCAGCAAGGTCGCTTCATCGTTCGGGCGCTTGGAGAGCACCGCCTCTAGCACCTCTTTTGCTTCGGCGGTCTTGTGCAGTGCCAGGTCGAGTGTGCGGGCAAGCTCTCTCTGCACCGAGCGTTTCGATTCGCCTTCGGAGATTGACTCGAGCGAGCTGCGCAGCAGGGCGACCAGCTCTTCCCAGCGGCCGTTCTCGCGCATCGCGCGGGCCAGTCGTCCCCGCAGCTGGTCGTCGTCGGGTCGCAGGGTGCGCAGCTTGGTCGCCAAGCGCTCGCCGTCGTCCGGACTGCCTCCGTGCTCGTCGCACAACGAGAGCGCCCGTTCCAACGCCAGCGCAGCGGTCTCTTCGTCGCCGACGGCCTGAGCGCGGGCTTCGAGGAGCAGGATGAGGGCATCCCATTCTTCGAGTCGCTCGAGAACATCGGCCAACGGGGCATAGCCTTCCCCCGCGGCCCCGGTGAGCTCGACCAGTTGCTGCCAGGTCACGCGTGCGGCTTCGGGATGTTTCAGCTCCTCGTCCTGCAGCTTGGCCAGGGCGGCAAGTGCTGCGGGGCGATCTTCCTCGGCGGCGAGATTGAGCTCGAGGCGCAACCTTCGAGCCGCGACCTCGGGCGTCATGTTGCCGCCGGTGAGCGCGGCGACGCCCTCGCGGGCCCCCAAATGATCGGGGGTCTGGGTAAGGATCTTCGCGTAGGCGTCGAGCGCCCCCTCGGAGTCGTCGAGGTGGTCGGTCGAGAGTTGAGCGACCTCCATCCAGAGGTCGATGTTCTCAGCGGCGCCTTCGGTGCTCTCGATGCGTTGTTTCAGGCGGTCTCGGAGTTCGGCCCACTCGTTGTTGTCGCGGTGCCACTGGATCAAGGCATCGAGAGACTCTCGTTTGCCGTCGGCGAGCCGCAAGATTCGACGATGAATATCGATGGCCCGCGAGGGATCTTGCAGCGTGCCGAAGAGGAGCTCGGCGACCCGTGCATACAACGCCAGAGCGTCGTCCTTGTTGGTCGCATGCGCGGCAGCGCTGCGCAAGGCCATCGCTTGTCTCGAGGCTTGTGCGGTCTCTTGGGCGAGGCGGGCCAGCTCGTCGGGCGCGGTGCTGTGTGAGGCGTCCATCAACAAGACTTCAGCGTAGAGCTCCATCGCCCGATCTTTCGCGCCCAGCTTCTCCTCGTAGAGCTTCGCTACTTCGACGAGACCTTCGGTCGAGGGGGTCTCGACCGCGCGTTCGAACGCCTCGATGCGCGGCAACACGATGCCCCAGGCGTCGAGCTCCGTCGCGGCGTCGAGCAGCTGCGTGCGGATCTCCTTGTTCGTCGCGGTCCGATGGCGCAACAAGAGCTCGTTCAGGGCCGATTTCGGGTCGGCGAGCACATCTTTGACCAAGCCATGGCGCTTGGCAGCGATGGCAGTTCGGACGGCCTCGTTTTCGCTGCGGTCCCACAGCTCGCCGTACAATCCGAGCAGCTGCGGGGCCAGGTTATTCGCCTTGGCCAGGGCCTCGGCCCTTAGCAGAATCTCGGCGTTCATGGGGTCGAGGACGAGGATGCGTGCGAGGATGTCCAAGGCACGAGCGGGCTTTTTCAGCTCGCTGTCGAGGATTCGGAACTGTGCCTCGAGCGCAACTTGGCGCTGCGTCGTGTCGAAGGCTGCGGTGGCGAGGCCATCGTAGATGGCCAGCAGGTCTTCCCACCGCCCAGTGAGTTTTCCCAGCCGCTCGAGCTCGTCGAGCAGCCCGAGGTGTTGCGTCGGTTGATAGCCTGAGGACGCGATGGCGAGGAACGCCCGCTCGCCATCCAGCAGAGGCCCTTCGTAGAGTGCCTTCAAGGTCTGCAAGAGCGCGGTCCGACCCTCGAAGTCGGCCTCCGAGGCGAGGCGAAGGTAGACGGCCACTAGGTCTTCGTGACGCTCGTTCTCGGCGACGTAGGTCTTGAGGGTGTCCAAGGCCCCCTCGTCACCCAAGACGATGAGTCTTCGGAGCAGGCCGACGGTGCGGTCTTTGTCTTCCTTGGGGATGTGGGAGAGGACTGAGCGAAGGCGTTCGATTCGAGTGGCCCCATCCTCGGAGAGGTTAGCGGCGAGCTCGAGGGCTCCATTGAGGGCGCCAAGCTCATCGCCTTTGGCTAGGGCGGAGAGTCCTTCGAGCGCTCGAACGTTGCAGGGGTCCCAGCGCAGGACTCGCTCGTAGCTCGCGACCGCCGCGAAGTTGTCGTTGGCTTTCGCCCACGCTTCGGCGAGCTCCAGCGAGAGCTCGATGCGGCGCTCGGCCTCAGCGGAGTGGATGCGCAGCTCGAGGGCTGCGAGCCGTTCCCGTTCTCGATCAAGCTCGCCGAGCCGCGCGGCGAGCGAGGTCAACGCGTCGAGCTCGTTGGGCGCGTAGTCCAGCAGCTGCTCCCACGCGGCGACGGCGCGTTTGCCGTCCTCGATGTTCTCTTCGATGTTGCGCGCGGCTCGGTAGCCGAGCTCGACCAACTCGTTCTCATCGGCGTTGGCGATCTGACGGCGCAGAGCTTTGTCGAGGGCGTTGTAGTCCCTGCGGCGCTCGTAGATCGAGGCGAGCTCGGCCTGCGCGACCGGGTCACCGGGCTTCAGCTCCAACAGTGCACGCCAGCACTCTTCGCCCTTTTGGTCGTTGTTGAGGTGCGACGAGTAGATCTCGCCCAAGCGAGCGATGATTTCGGCCCGGGCTTTGGGAACGCGGGTCTGCTCGAGCAGTCCCTCCAAGGCGCCAGCGACACCATTGAGGTCGCCGATCTCGTCGTAGAGCTCAGTGAGCTTTCGATAGGCGCGGGCGGTGGGCCCTGCTCGATCGATGCGCACCTGCCAGAAACCGATGGCGCGCGTGGGCTCGCGCAGCTTCTCTTCGGCGATCAGAGCGGCTTTCTCGAGCAACTCGACTTGCTCGGTCAATGGCGGGCGGTTGCCGTCGGGCAAGGTCCGATCGGCTCGGCCCTCATAGAAGGCCACGAGCGCGCTGTGCTTGTTGGCCTCGACGAAGTGTCGCTCTTTGGCTCGGAGCGCCTCCGTGTCCTCGGGATCCCGCTGCAAGAGCGTCTCGAAGACATCGACCGCCAAATCGCGCTCGCCGGCTTGCCAAAGGGCATCGGCGGCGACTTTGTGGATGTCCGCGGCGACCTTGGGGTCCATCCCTTCGATCCGGCTCAACGCGGCGAGCTGGTCGAAATCCTTCGCTTGGAAGGAGATCCGAGCGAGATTCAGCAAAGCGATGGGGTCGTTGGGGCGAGTCGAGCGAATCCAATCGACGATGGCTGCGGCTCGCTCTGGCGCACGGATGGCCGACAGATAGATCTCTGCGACCTCGCGGCGATAGGTGCGGGCCCTGAGCTCGACCATATCCTCGGTGCCGTCGAACAGGAAACTCGCCAGCGACTCCCAATGACCATGCTGTCTATAGGCGTTGGTCAAAGCGGTCGCGACTTCCTCGCCATGCTCTCCAAGGGTCCAGAGATGCTCCCAGTCTTTGATGGCCAGCGCCGAGTCATTGAGCGGCCCGACCGCGAGCTCCACGGCATCACGCGTGCGCTGGAGACGTTCGCTGGGATCCCAGGTCCGTTCGATCGCTGCCGCATACAGGTCATGCAGTGCTCGATAGTCTCCTCGGACTCGATAGGCGTCGTCGAGGAAGGCGACCGCCTCACGTTTGGTCGGATCTTCGAGGGCTACGGTGCGGAACGCCTCTTCGGCCTTCTCGGCATCCCCGATTTGGTCTCGGTACAACCTCGCCATCTCCAATAAGATGGCGGACCGCACTTCGGGCAACGTGGCCCATTCGGCGTAGTCGAGGGCGGCCTGTGTCATGGTCGCCAGCTCGTTCCATTTGCGCGTTCGAGCCAAACGTTGGGACTCGCCGCGGTAGACCGCATGGTCAAAGAGGTAGGTGGCGCCTGCAAGCTCAGGGGGCGGCTCACGGCGAGTTGGCCTCACTGCTACGGGCGCGACCGGCGCCGCAGCGGCCACCACTGGCGCGACGGCCACGGGGGCCACGGGCGAGGGCGGACTCGCTGGCGTCGGGGTTGGGGCCTCGATTGGGTCGGAGGGCGTCGGCGGCCCTATGTCGACTGCAGGATCGTCGGAGGTGGGGCGGCCGAAGTCGTACTCGTCTTCGGGAGCCGCACCGAACTCGACGTCTTCGACGAGCGCTTGGAGGCCCTCGACGTCGGCGTAAGCTTCGTCGTCAGGGAAGGCCTCACTGCCCTCCACATCGGAATCAGCAAAGTCACCGACGATGGGATGATCGATTTCTGCGTGGACGTTGTCCTCGGAGCCCTGCGCCTGCGCAAAGGCTTGGACATCGGCAGGAACCTCCCAGTCCCCCGCAAGATCGCCGGCACGTTCATCTTCCCTCGAACCGACGCTCGGCTCTGGGGCCGATAATGGAGGAGCGACTCGAGCTCGTGGGTGTGGTGGCGTCGAGGTCGGGGTTGGAGCGACCCGACCGGTCGCTCTCGGCTTGCGGCCAGCGACCGCCCGCGCCACCGGACGACCGGCAGGAACACCCACTGGCACCGCGGGGGGGGCTCCCCTTACCGTCTCGCCGTCGAGGGCATCGAGCAGCGCCATGTCGTCGACATCGAGGATGTCTTGGAAGCCAGCCCCAGAGGCGGGTTGCGGAGTGAACGAATCCAACTCGCTGCTGGGATCGATCGTGGTCAATTCATCGGCGTTGAACTCGACGAAATCGTCCATCTCGTCAGGCGCACCAAGGTTTCTCTTCCCACCATCGCCATTCGTCATCTCTTCCCCTCCGAGGTCGGTCTAACGGTCGTTCCCAGAAGTGCCGACCGCTGTAGTCTCATTGTGCCCAAGGCCGCACAGTGTACGGTTTCGAGCCTGAGAATCACAAGCGACCGGAGCCACGGAAAGTTGATCTTCGAGACGGGAAAACTGACCTAGTTGCACTCTGCCGAAGAGGTCTGCTGCTGACAGGGCTCGTTGCCACAGAAGGCGTCGCAATCGCAGGCGGGCCCGCTGAAGTCGCCGCCGCTTCGAGGCTGGCAGAGGGAGAAGGGGACGCACATCCCGGCGGCGCACGTAAACTGGGAACCACAATCCCAGTCACGATCGCACGAGAACGTACAGAAGGTCGCGTTGTGCAACGTGTTGCAGTGGTCCGACGCACAGTCGCTGTTCTCAGAGCAGGTGCTGCCGATGACGCCTAGGCAGTCGCCCCAGTGGCAGATCTCCTGACTGCGGCAGGTGTGATCGCAGCGCCCGCAATGGTCTGGGTCATCCCTGGTGTCGATCTCACAGCCATTTGCCGGGTTTCCGTCGCAGTCTTCGTGCGCTCCAGTGCACTCGAGGATGTTGCATCTCGCCGCGACACAGGACACCTGCGAGGTGTGAGGAGTCTCACACGACAGACCACAGGAACCGCAGTTCGAGACATCGGTTCGAAGGTCGACGTTCTGCCCGCCACAGACGGTCAAATCAACGGGCACATCAGTCGGATTTGCGTCGGCAGCGGTGTCGACCGTAACGGCGTCGGTTGCAGTCGTGTCTGCGTCCACGGTGCTGTCCTCGACGAGCTGGCGTTCCACACAGGTCCCATAGGTGTAGGGCTCGCCGAGCGCGACGCATTGGAACCCACTCCGGCAATCGTTGTCCGTCACGCAGGGTGACTGGGAGTGGTCGACGGCGGCGGTCTCAAAACACCCAGCAACGGCCACTCCGGCGAGCAAGAACAAGAGGGAGAAAGACCTTCGTGGTGACATCAATTCCTCGCTAGAACGGTACAATGACCGTAAAAGAAGCACTCTGCTCGTCAGCCACGGGGACGACCGTCGCTGCATAGGGGGAATCGGGCCAAAACACCAAAGTAACTCCTGCGGCAACCGCTGCAATCCCAACCACTCCCGCAGCAATACCCACACCGCTCAGCAGGTTGGCCCGAGCGACCCCCGCATCCGACTCAGACTGCGTGATGCTGAGCGTTGTGCCCGTCCCGAGAGTCCCCGGGTCCTCGATCTGTTTATGCAGATCGTTGGCGGCAATTTGCAAGACCACTGTTGCCCCAATCAGCAAAGCCCCACTGGACAAAGAGATCCATCCCCAATCGGCTAGCCGCATTCGGTCGTCGTCCCCCATCGGGACCGGAACTCTCACCTCGACCAGGTGATTTCCTTCCTGCACCAAAGGCAACGTGAACGTCGATGATTCGACTCCAACAGTGAGCGTGTCTCCGCTAACCGGACCGCGGTGGTCACACGGCAGGTTCGACGCTTCGGTCCGCGGCAAATCCACTCCTTCCCTGCACCGCACGAGCAGTTCCCCCTCCGCATCGGCTGGTACGAGCAAGGGGACCACAAACACGTGTCTCCCGCCGGCGACCAAGTCCATCTCTGAGATGCTGTCGTAGTAACCCTCTCGCTCCACCAAAAGCTGGTATGGGCCCGACTCGATGCGGGCTTCGAAAGGAAATTGATGGAGCTCGAGGCTGACAACCTCGCCTCGAAGCAGCTTCACCGAGGCCTGACGATCCTCGGAGGTCACAGTGATTCGTGCGGAGTTCGGACACTGCCCTTCGAGCTCGGTCGCACGCTGCAGAGCGCGTCCCTGAAGCTCGGAGCCCACGGCCGATTCGCTCTGCTCGAGGAGCTTTTCCAGCCAGAAGCGAGCCATGTGACAGTTCTTCGTTGCCACAGCCAGCAAAGAGCGCTGCTCCAGCAGCGCAGCATCCTGCGGACACAGCAACGACGCCTCGACGAATTTCTGAGCGGCGACCTCGGGCGCCGACTCGAGCCGGCTGATGCCCTCCGAGAGCAACGTGTCGAACGCCAGGGCCTGCTCGTCGCTCAAGGCGCAATCCGAGGCGCGCGCGGCCTGGGGGAGCAGGAACAGCCAGAGCGTCAAGAGCTGCAATATCGAGCTCGTGCGTTTCATCTTTGCCCTCAAAACGTCCCTCGAAGCATGAAGAGTGCGCCCTCGTCGGCAAGCGGTGCAAACCCGAGCGCTGCCTCCTCGCTCTCGTCCTCGCCCATCATCAGGACGACACCCGTAACGATGCCCACCAACCCTAGACTTCCGAGGAGTCCCCCGCTCAACCGCAGACCCAACTTGCGCTCATCCACAGCGCTCGAGTATGCCAACACCTCTCCGGCAGGGGTGACCGAAGTTGGACGAAGCTTCTCCACCTCCATCTGCTCAGCCAGGACGAGCAGCAGCACACCAGACACGAAAGCGGTCGAGCCGGTCACCAGCGCCGCGGTCGCCCAAACCTCATCATCCGAAGCGCGACCTGGGTAGGCTGGCTCGGTCAAATGCAGCTCGATCGACCGGTTTTGCTCGACCGTGACCTCCTCGACGAAAGGGTAGTCTCCAACGGCAAAGTCCACGCGCCAATTGCCAGAATCCAAGGCAATGGGCTCACCGCACTTCATGATCATGCTGTCTTTGGAGGCTACCCGCGAAAGGGTCACCGATTCGACCTGCGCAGGACAAAACACCTCGAGAGTTCCTCGCTGTTCGGCGGAGGCCAGCTCTGGAACCGAGATGAAGTTACTCTCGCCCGCATAGACAAAGACTGTGCTCACCGAGCTCTGGTAGCCTTCCTTATGGGCGGCCATCAGGTAATCACCGGCCTCCACGCGCCCCTCGAAGGGATGGTGGAAGTGCAACGTCTCCCCGTCTCCGGACGGCTTGAGGTCGATGGTGACGCCCTTGTCCGCACAGTAGAAGGCGACCATCGCAGAGTTCGAGCACGTGCTGCTCAGCTCGACAAGCGCCTCGCCCGCCAACTTGGGCAAATCTCCCAGGAATGGTTTCGAGAACTTACCGGCGTTCGCCAGAAGGTGCTCGAACCAATACCGGGCCATATTGCAGTTCCCAGCACGTTGATAGGCACGAGCGAGGTTGAAATCCAGGCGTGGGTCCTCGCTGCAGATCGACTTCAGCTCCAGGATCGACTCGATGGCGCCCAGATAGTCTTCTTTCTTGTATTGCTTGGACGAAAGGTCGACCAGCTTGGTATAGCGATCCCCCTCCGCGCCCTGAATCGTGCTGCATGGGCTTGACCCTGAACCCGCCGTCGCAGAGACGGTGGCGAACAACCCCACCGCAACGAGTGTGACCCGAGTCAAGTTCGCCCAATACCGCCATGGAGTGTTGGTTCTCAACAGAGTGCTCCTTCGGGCGCCTCGACCCAAATTAGACTGTCGCGCGGCCACCGAAAAACGCCAGCGGGCTCACTTGAACACTTCGATCCGCTTGACCTTCTTCTGCTGCAGCTTGCGCTTGTGTCGGTCGCGCTTTCGTCGGTCCTTCTCGGGCGCGACCTCCTCGATGGCCTCGAGGTGCTTGTTGATCTCGTCTTTGCGCTCGCTGTCAGGAAAGAGCTCGAGGTACCGCCTGAAAGAATCTCTCGCGTCGTCGTGTTCGGCCGCCCCGAGCTGCGCCAGGGCGAGCCCCAAGAGAAGGTTCTCGCTGTCGATGTTCTCCTTCAGCGATTCCACGAAGACATCGACCGCGTCCTTGAATCGCTCGAGCTTGAGGTAGACCCAACCGAGCTCCTCACGGGCCGCACGGTTCTCGGGGGCAAGCACGACGGCCTCCTCGTAGTACGAGATCGCCTCTTCGACCCTTCCTTCACGGTGGGCTTGACGCGCCAGACCGAGGAGCTCGTCGACCTTGAGCTCATCGTCTGAGAGTGGGTTGTTCTCGACCACAGGCTTCGGCTCTTCGGCCACCACCTCTTGCACAGGTTCGACCTTCGCCTTCGGTGCTTCGACGACTGTTGCTACGGGCTTCTCGGCCACCGTCTTCTCGACCGCCGCTTGGGCGTTGTCGTCGTCCGTGAGAGAAACCAGGAAAATCACCACGATGGTCAAGCAGATCGTCGCGACGCCGAGCCCAATCGCCACCGCCAAGAGCCAGCGTGTGCGGGGGGGAGAAATCAGCGGACTTCCCATCCCCGAGGTCGTCGTCTCGGCGAGCTTGAGCCGCAGGTTCGGCAGGAAGAACTCTTGAGAGTGATCGAACGAATCGACGGCCTCTTGCTCGAGCTTCGCGGCCTCGATGACGTTGCTCTCGATTGCCGCGATGGTCTCGATGTCCAAGGCCCCATCGAAGAGCGGCAGTGAGCTCGGATCGATTGTGTCGAGGTCGGCGAGCATCTCAGAGGCATCTTCGTAGCGCTCGTAGAAGCGCTTCGCGGTGGCCCGCTCGAGAATCGCGCCAATGGGGGTTCCAACGAAGGCCTCTGGCAGCAGCAGCGGGGTCGCCAGCTGATGCGCCAAGACGACTTCAGCCGACTCCCCGTCGAAGGCCTTCTGTCCCGTCAGGGCTTCGAACAAGATCAGCCCCGCGGCGTAGACGTCCCCAGCGGGAGTCACAGAGGCCGAGCCCTCGATGTGCTCTGGCGGCATGTAACATGGGGTTCCGACGGTTCCACCCGCCAGACTCTCCTCGACCAGCGCCGAGATGCCGAAGTCCAGCACGCGGGTGTGCAACCTCGAGGCACGGATGCTGATCATGATGTTCTCAGGTTTGAGATCCCTGTGAACAATGGTGTGCTCATGCGCTTCGGCCAACGCCTCGAGCACTTGCCGCATCATCCGTAAGGCGAGCTCGGGCGCGAGAGGCCCTTTCTTCACGAGCTCCCGCAGGGTGATCCCCGAGACGTACTCCAAGGCGATGAACGGGAAGCCGTTCGGCGTCACACCGGAGTCGTACAACCTCACGATGTGTGGGCTGTCGAGGTAGCCAATCAGCGTCATCTCCCGCTCGAGTGAGCGCAGCAGTCGTTCAGCACCCTCGGCATCGTTGCCGTCGAAGCGCAGGGTCTTGATGGCCACCATTTGGCCGGTCGTGCGCTGGAGAGCCTTATAGACGAGCCCGGTCCCTCCTTGGCCAAGGAACCCGACAACTTTATAGCGGTCTTCGAACGAAGACGTGCTGGGGTCTTGTGGTCTCTCCGACATTTCAGCGAGTCAGTCCATTGTTCAATCCCAGGCGTGGCAAACCGAGCCACCACCTCAGCCCAGAGCGCCAATGAGTGGCACGCCGTTGTCCGAACACGATGGCGACCACCGTCAAAGTTAAAGTCCGACGCTGGATTCGGCTCCGACTGGGCCAAGCACCCACCCGACCAAATGTGCATCAGAGTCACCTGAGTCCCATCATCTGTCAATATTTCGAGTAGGGTTGTGCTGTGTTTCAGGATGGTTCGAACCCCGTCCGCCAACGGCCTCGGGAGCGGCGGAGATTGCCCTTCACGAGCCGTCGTCGGGACGCTATCGTGCAGCAGGAAAAATCGCCCGAAGCAACACCCTGGAAAGCACCTTTGACGAACCCCCATCACGCCCCTTCGAGACCCAAGGACGCCTCCACGTTCTTCCTGCTCGTGGTGCTCGCTGCAATGCTCTCGAGCTGCAGCGGGCGACCCGTGGCCGAGCCCAATGTGCTGCGCGCCGATCTCTCAGAGCTCGATGCGCTCGATACCGATGCCACACCGCCGCCCGGGCAAATCACCGTCGCCACCTACAACGTCCATCGCTTCTTCGACACCGTCTGCGACAGCACCTGCGAACCGGGGGACTATGAAGAGCTCCCAAGCGCCGAGGACTTCGACGCGAAAGCCGAGCTCGTCGCGCTGTCGATTCTGAAGCTGGACGCCGACGTCGTTCTGCTCCAAGAGCTCGAGACCCAGGCCGCGCTCGACGCCGTCATGGCTCGACTTCCCGAGAAATACCACGCGGTCCTCGGCGAAATGGGCAGCGCCGCCTCCGTCGACGTCGCGGTGGTCGCGAGAGCCCAAATTCTGCTGTCCCGACGGCACCGCGACCAGGTCCTCCCACTTCCAGACGGAGGCACCACTACGTTCGCCAGAGAGTTCCTCGAGGTCCGCTTGGCCTGGTCGCAAGACGCCATGGCTTCCCGCGAGCCAGACGTCATCGCTTTCGTCGCCCACTTCCGCTCCAAGGTCTCCGACGAGCCCGCGCGCCGACTCGCCGAGGCCGTCGCCGCTAGGGACATCGTCTCGAGCGTCGCCGCCGAGTTTCCCGACGTCCTCGTCGTCGTGGGCGGGGACCTCAACGACGTCCCCGAGTCGCCGCCCCTCTTGGCACTCCTCGAAGGGGGACTCCTCCTCAGGGTCGCCGCTGACGTGCCCGAGCCTTACACCTACTTCTACAACGGCAAGGGCCAAGCCATCGACCACCTCTTGCTGGCGAAAAACCAAGGCGGAGACTACGTACCAGAGAGCACGAAGGTCGTTCGCAACACCAACCAGCACGCCTTCGCCGACTCGGACCACGCGGCGCTCAAAGCCGCCTTCCAAAGGCCGTAGACCCGTCCCTGCGCGACCCTGATGCCGCCGAAAAAAATGTCGATCCGACACGCCCCGTCGCGCCGTAAAGCGCACAAGCTCACAAACTCCGTCGAGCCCGCCTCGACCCCTTAGAGTCATCCCGATCTCATGGAACTTCCATGAGAAGCGGATCCCAACACCTCAGAAATGAGAGAGGATACGATATGAGCATCATCGGAAAGAAAGCCCCCGCGTTCACCACGAAAGCCGCCCGCAACGGTGAGATCTTCGACGTCTCGTTGGACAACTACAACGGCAAGTGGCTCGTCCTCTTCTTCTATCCCCTCGACTTCACCTTCGTCTGCCCCACTGAGCTCGTGGCCTTCTCCGAGGCCAACAGCAAGTTCAAAGAGGTCGGCGCCGAGATCTTGGGCGTCTCCGTAGACTCCGTCCACACCCACTTGGCCTGGATGCGCACCCCTCGCGCCGAAGCCGGTGTCGGCAGCCTCAACTACCCGCTGGCTCAGGACCTCGACAAGAGCATCTGCCAGGCCTACGACGTCATGTCCGGCCCCGTCGCGCACCGCGGCGTCTTCATCATCGATCCGGACGGCGTCGTGCAGTCCATGACCGTCAACAACGAGCCCGTGGGCCGCAACGTCGACGAAGTCCTGCGCACCCTCTACGCCTCGCAGCACGTCCGCGAGAACGGCGTCGCTTGCCCGGCCAACTGGGTCAAGGGCGAGGCGGGCATGGAGAAGAGCCTCGAAGGCGTCAAGAAAGTCATCGGCTGAGGTTCCCGACCCGCAAAACAAAGAAAGCCCGGCCTCGGCCGGGCTTTTTTTGTGCCCTCGCCCGGGCTTGGGGCTCGGTCTCGAGGTTGGCCGGCCCACTCGCGACGTCTCACGGTCGGTCCGGAGACGTCGTTCTTCCCACGTGTCGGAGCGGTTCACCGGTTTCGAACCTTGATTTCAAGGACGTCTTGGTCGCGAGACCGACAGATCAACCCGCCAGATCGACAGATCAACTCGACAGAACTGCGGATCAACTCGCCAGACCTGCAGATCAACCTGCTAGAACTGACGGATCAACGCTCCAGACCGACAGATCAACTCGCGTGTCTGACAGATCAACTCGCTGGACCCGACAGATCAACCTCCGCGGCCACACCTGAGCCATCACGGAACAAGAAACTCGCAAAGCTCTGCGCGCTCTCTGCGCTGTGGTAGAAGACAAGCCACAGCCTTCCTTGTCCCCACCGCGTCCTAATGGGCAAAGCCGACATGAAGAAGCTCCCACAGCTCTCGACCGAGCTCGTCGAACGCAACGTCCGCTGGGAATACCGTCACGATCGCTACCAGCTCCCTGACGGCACCGAGGAGTCCTACTTCTACATTCGGACCCTAGGCTCGGCGCTCGTCGTCCCACAGCGGGCCGATGGACGGGTGGTCATGGTCAGGCAGTTTCGCTACCTGGCGCAGCGCCTCAGTCTCGAGTTTCCAGGCGGCGGCGTGCGCGCCGGCCAGAGCTCCGAAGACGCCGCTCGCGCCGAGCTCGCCGAAGAGGTCTCCCTGTCCGCAGGGGTCTTGACCGAGCTCGGCCGCTTCAGCCCCTGCAAAGGGCTGGTCGACGAAGAGTGCGTCGTCTACCTCGCCACCCAGCTCGGGCAGGCAACCGCCCAGGCCGACGCCAGCGAGGAGCTCGAGGTCGTCGACCTCAGCGAAGCGCAGGTCGACGCCGCCATCCGCGACGGACGCCTCTGGGACGGCATGTCTCTGGCCGCTTGGAGCCTGTTTCGGACCGCCTGATGGCCACTCGCGATCGGCCAAGGGTTGACCTTTTGCCCCCACGACGGCAAGTGCAGAGGCCCAGCGTCCGTCGGTGAACCCGACACGCCCCTCACCCGAGCGCAGCAGTTTGACCGTCGCAGTCCTCAGCTTTCTTGTCAGCAGGCGCCAGCCCTACGCCTGGGCTTTCGCGGGCTACCCAGACGCGACCATTCCGGCCGAGACTTGGGGCGAGGAGGACGATTGAGGAGCATGAAGGGCAGCTTCGTTCTTGCTCGCCGCGGACGCCAAGCTGGGCTCGAGGCGGCGTTTTGCTGAGGTGGGTCGCCAGCCGCCTGCGCAGCCACAGCGGCGCCATCGGCGCGCTCTCGTTCGGCATTCTGCTGGGCAACATCGACCTCGCCAAACGCAGCTTCCTCAAGCGTTTCGCCCCCCTCGAGGCCGTTCATCTCAACGACAACGAGCGCGCCTTCTACTCAGAGATCGCCTTCATCATCAAGACCTTCTTCTTCGTCTACGTCGGTCTGGTCATGCCTCTGGACAATATGCAGGCGCTGCTCGTCGGGCTCGGGCTGACCCTGCTCATCTACACGCTGCGCGTGCCGGTCATCCGCCTGTCGATGCGGCCCGAGGTCGGCCGTATGGACGCCTCCATCGCTGCCGTCCTCGTGCCCAAGGGGCTCGCCGCCGCCGTCCTTGCGGCCTTGCCGCTGCAGATGGGCGTGGCCAACGGCGCGCTCCTGCAGACCGTCGTCTACGCCATCATCCTCTTCAGCATCATCTTGGCCGCAGTCCTCAGCTTCCTCGTCAGCAAGCGGCTCCTGCGACAGCCCTACGCCTGGGCTTTTGCGGGCTACCCGGACGAACAGCCGGGCGGACGGCCGGACGAAGAGGGGGGCGAGGCGCAGCCCGCGCCGCTGGACGCGCAAGAAACAGAGACTACGGGAACAAACGATCCCCTCCACGCCCTTCATGGCGTCGGCGAGCCCGAGCCCCGCTGGGCGGACGCCTCGCTGACCTTCGTTGACGAGGGTCGGCGCCACGACGCGACCATTCCGGCCGAGACTTGGGGCGGGGAGGACGATTGAGGAGCATGAAGGGCAGCTTCGTTCTTGCTCGCCGCGGACGCCAAGCTGGGCTCGAGGCGGCGTTTTGCTGAGGTGGGTCGCCAGGCGCCTGCGCACCACGCCGGTCGTCATCGCGCTGTCGTTGGCGCGCATGAGCGAGGCGCTGGGCAACAGCCTGCTCATCGTGATGCTGCCGCTGTACGTGGCGGCGCGGCCCTCGACCCTCATCGACTTGCCGCGCGAGATGCTGATCGGCGTCATGGTCTCGGCGTTCGGGTTCGTCCTCGCCGGCTCCATGCGAGTCGCCGGGCGCCTCAGCGACCGCTGGGGGCACCGCAAATGGCTCATCCTGACCGGGCTGCTGCTGATGGCGTTGGCGACGGCGGGTTTTCCCCTGGCGGACGGTTTCGTGACTATCTTGGCGTTGCGTTCGTTGCAGGGGATCGCGGTGGCGTTGGTCACGGTCCCCGCGCTGTCGCTCATCTCGTCGACCACGGCCCACGACAACCGAGGCAACTCCTTGGGCTTGTATGGGTCGTTTCGCATGCTGGGCTTCACCGCTGGGCCGCTGGTCGGCGGGCTCCTGCACCATCATTTCGGTTTCGCGGCCGCGTTCTTGACGGGCAGCGCTTTCATCCTGTTGGCGTTGGTCCTGGTGCACTTCACTGTGCCGGACGACGGACCCGCGCGGCCCAGGTCGCCAATGGTTGCTGTGGATGATGGACAAGAGGTGGCCGGATGGAGCGGCCGATCACGGGTGACGCTGCTGGTGCTGACCTTTGGGCAATTGGTTCTGGCGGCGAGTTTGTCGTTGCTGGGAACGCTCGAGAACCTGTTCAATGAGCGGCTGGGACAGAGCGCGCTGGCTTTCGGCGTGGCCTTCAGCGCGCTGACGGCGACTCAGATCGTGTCGCAGGTATTGGTGGGGCGGCTCTCGGACCGGCTCGGTCGTAAGCGCCTGGTGGTGATTGGGTTTGCGCTGTTGGGGCCCATCCTGCTGACCATGGCTTCTGTCCAGACCTCGTTGCAGCTGGTCTTGCTCATGATGTTGTTCGGCGCGACCACGGCCTGCACCATCGCGCCGTCTCTTGCGCTGGCGGGGGACCTCGCCGAGGCCGACAACGTGGGCCGCGACATGAGCGCCATCACCATGGGGTTCGCCCTAGGCCTCGCCGTCGGGCCGCTGCTCGGCGGCATGCTCGCCAGCGCGTCGGGCTTGGGTTTGCCGTTCAAGGTCTTCGGCGGAGTCGCCCTGCTGGCCGCCGTGCTGATGGGGCTCTTCGCGACCGACCGCTACGGCAAATCGGTCGTGGGGAAGCGAGCCGACAGACCGAAATAGAAAGACCAGAAAACGATGAACGAGCCCTGAGGCAAGGTCATGGGCTCGTTCGTTGAGAGTATGTTAGGGCCGCGCCCCCTACCAGTCGTCGCCCTCTGGCTCGTCGAGGAGCTCGCAGAAGGCCGAGAAGCTCGGGGCTACGAAGGTGAACTCGCCCAGCTCGGGCTGGAAGTAGCACACCGAGGGCTTGCCCTCTTTGCGGAAGTCGAGGCAGAGCAAGTTCCCGCCGCCGTCGTCGGCGATGGGGATGATCTTCTTGTGGGCGTGCGACTCCATCTCGCTGTGGGCGTCGTAGATGTTGTCGCCCTCGTCGGGGTCAGCGCTCAAAAGGACGCCTAAGCATCCATCGACGGGCTCGCCGTCGCTGCCCTCGACCGAGAACTCTTGCACGCGTGGGTAGGCGCCATGGAAGAGCTCGAGACAACCCCGGTAGTCCCTGGGCAGGACAACTCCGAAGTGTTTTTCCAGAGCCTTGATGGTCTCCTCTTCGAGGGGTTCGTTCACCTCGTCCCAATCTAGATCTGCGTAATGCATGGTCGGTACTCCTCAGGTGTGACGCGCAGTCGGTCATGGCTGCACGCGAAAAGCGGCGCAGTATCTTCCAGGTTGTCGGGCGACACAACGGTCGCCCATTTACGGTTGCTTGGGGTCGGCGAGGGGGACGAGAGAGCCTTGCGGCAAGGTGAGCACACGCTCGGCGTAGGGCTTGGAGGCGAGGGCAGCGGCGAGGCGCTGTGGGGGATCGTCCAGGGCCTCGTCGGCGAGCTTGTAGGTGCCCCAGTGGATCGACAGCATGCGTTTGGCCGCCAAGCCTTCGAAACACTCCAACGCTTGTTCGGGGGCCATGTGCTGGTGAGTCATGAAGTCTTCGGGCTCATAGGCGCCGATGGGGACCAGCGCCAGGTCGATGCCAGGATAGGCGTCGCCGATCTCGGCGAAGACGTCGTCCAGAGCGCTGTCACCGACGTAATAGACGCGGTTGCCGCCGCGGCGCACGAGGAACGAGCACCACAGCGTGCGGTTGCGGTCACCCAGCTCGCGCTGCGACCAGTGGCGCGCGGGGAGACAGGTGATGCCGAGGTCGTCGAGGTCCGCAACGGACTGTCCCCAGTCGAGGGCGACGACGCGCTCGGCCGGGATTCCCCAACGCCTGAGGAAGCGGTCGAGGCCCAAAGGGACCGCGTAGTGCGGCCTCCAGCGGCGTTCGAGCGACAGGACGCTGGGCCGATCGAGGTGGTCGCGGTGGGCGTGGCTGAGCAGAACCCAGTCCAGGCCTGGAAGCTCGTCGGCGCGGGCCAAGACGG
>PFUG01000237.1:0-3961 GCA_002789955.1 Deltaproteobacteria bacterium CG_4_9_14_3_um_filter_63_12
ACTGCTCTGGGGAGGGCGCAGCACGCGGCGCCCCTACGAAACCGTCGCAAACTGCTCTGGGGGAGGGCGCAGCACGCGGCGCCCCTACGAAACCGTCGCAAACTGCTCTGGGGAGGGTCTGGCTCCCACAACAAACTCAAAAAACACTCTTGACGCCGCCGAATCCCTCGCCTAAGTTGCATTTAACCGATCGCCTAAATCGATTGCCTAAACCATTCGCCTAAACCAAACGGTCAAACTTCCTTCGACACTACCAGTGAGCACCATGTCCTCCCCAAACCGCAGCAGCGCCGACACCAAAGACCAGATCCTCGACGCCGCCGACGAGTTCTTCGGAACCCTCGGCTTCGCCGCCACCAGCACTCGCCTCATCGCCGAGCGCTCGGGCGTCAACAAAGCCCTGATTCACTACCACTTTGGCTCCAAACAGCAGCTCTTCACCAACGTGCTCGACCGCTACTACGCTCGGCTCGAAGAGACCGTCCGCACCCACCTCGGACAGGGCGACAACGCCCGCGAGCGCCTCCTCCACCTCATCGACTCCTACGTCGACTTTCTGGCCGAGAACCACCTCTTCAGCCGCATGATTCAGCGCGAGATCTTGGGCGGCCAGCACGTCGAGCGCATCACACAGATCATGCTGCCCATGTTTCAGCTCGGGCGCGCCGTAGTGCAGTCGACCTACCCCGAAACCAAGACGGGGCCTCTCGAGGCCTCGCAACTCCTGGTGAGCATCTACGGCATGGTGGTCGCCTCCTTCTCCTACGCCCCCGTCCTCGAGGGGCTGTGGGGCGAAGACCCACTGGCGCCGCCGGCTCTCGAGCGCCGTAAAGCTCACCTTCGCGCCATGGCCGAGCTGGTCATGCAGCGGCTCGAGCACTGACCCGATATTTGAACGCCGACCCTCCGTCACACTATCGAAGAGCAGGCCCCCGCCTGTGTCTTCGCATCTTCAGGAGATTGAGACATGCACGCTTCCCCCAGTATGGAAAAGGCCCTGAGCACCCTCGTCAGCCGAGCCATGAGCGCAAAGATGCGCGCCGATGGTAAGCCCTTCGTCGTCGGGCTCTTCGTCACCCACAAGTGCATGTGCAGCTGCGCCAGTTGCCTGTGGCGCCACAACGACTGGGATGATGTGCCGGCCGAGGAGCTCAAGCGTTTCCTGCGTGAAGCCAAGGAAGAGGGCTTCGCGGCCCTGGCCGTCTCGGGCGGCGAGCCTTTCCTGCGCAAGGACCTGGGCGAGCTCTTGAGGTTCGTGAAGGAAGAGCTGGAGATGCCCATCCTGGTCTTCACCACCGGCTGGCTGGTGAAGAGCCGTGGCGCCGAGATCCTCCCCTACGTCGACGTGCTCATGATGAGCATCGACGCGCCCACCGCCGCGCGCCACGACGAGATTCGAGGTCTGCCCGGGCTCTTCGACCGCCTCATGGAGGCCGCGGAGATCGTCAAGACCGACTACCCACAGATCTCGCTGCAGTTCAACTCTTGCATCCAGAAGGGCGTCGACACCGAGCACATCGACGATCTCATCGAGCTCACCGAGGAGAGAGGCCTGCGCATCTCGTTCGACGTCATCACCGAGAGCCGCAACGCGGGCGACGACACCACCTTCACCGAGACCGACATGGGGCTCTCCACCGAAGAGCTCAGCCACCTCTGTGCCCACCTTCTCGAACGCAAGCGCTCTGGCGCACCCGTGGTCAACTCCGACCTCTACTTCCAGTACTTCGTCGACGGCCGCAAAGGCTACCACTGCCACTTCCCCAAGTTGGCCATGATGATCGACGGACGCGGCAACGTCGAAGACTGTCTGCAGCTCAACACCCCCATCGCCAACATCCGCAACACCTCCGTCAAAGACATCCTCCAACTCCAGCGCTTCCGCGAGTTGCGCAAGGCGGCGGAGAGCTGCTCCACCTGCTCGTCGCCGACCATGGTCGACATGTCCCACGTCTGGGAGAACCCGCGTCTCATGCTGCAAAGAGACGGTGTAGTCCTCGGTTAGTTCGAGCCTTTGGGGGGATGGAAACATGTCTTGGAGGAGAGCAACAGCAAGATCCCTTTGGGAAGCCGGCGCAAGCCGGCTGCTCGCCCCCATCGACGCACGCTGGCGCGCGGCGGACGAGGCGCTCTCAGCGGCCGACGACGGGACCCGCTTCCCAGAAAGCCATTGGGACGTCCGCACTCTGATCGCCGTGTTCCCTGCGGGCTCTCCTTTCCATTTCCTCAACCTCAACCTGCTCTTGGGGCCGACCGGGGTGGCCTTCGACCGCCCCGATCGGCTCAATGGACTGCGCGGCGAGCACGCCTTCGACCTGCAGCTCTGCCTCGAAGGCGAGCAGGGGGTGACGTCCTACAAGCGCACCCACCCGCTCTCCGAGCTCCGCTACGAGCAAGGCTCGGTCGCCCTCGAGATGCAAGGGCGGGGCAACGAACCTCACCTGACCCTCGAGGGCGGTTGGCCACGCTACGAAATCCACTGCGTTCAACCCTCCGAAGAGCTCGCTCTCACCTTGGTCTTCGAGGCAAAGCCGAGGCTGCAGTGGTGGGTCCGACTGCCCAAGCTCTACTCCCACTGCTCCCTCTTCGGCACCCTGACCATGAGGTGGACCCTGGCCGATCGCAACGGCACCCTGGAGGTCCCAGCGCTCCTCGACCACGGCTGGGGCCGCAACGTGCTCCCTCTCAGAGCCCCGCTCAATCGTTTTCGCTACGAGGTGTTGCACCTCCCCAACGGTGTACAGGGCGCCTCGCTCAACGCCGAGGGTCCCTTCGGCGCCCCGCTGCGCACTTCGGGCGCTCTGCATTGGGACCACGACGACAAGCTCTCCTTCGAGTGTTTCCACCACCGCACCGCGGCGTCAGAGGCCTTTGAGAACTACGCGGGGGTCCCCTGCCAAGTCCCGCTGAGCTGGTCGGGGAGCATGCGCTGCGCGGCAGGGCGCTTCGACTACCAAGCCGAGCGCGCGACCCCGGCGCGGCCCCTGCTGGGCGACGGCTTCCTGTACGGCTTCGAATACCAAGGCCGTTGGCACTCCAACCCCCGCGCGCCTCGCCGCGCGCTCACTCCTCCCATCGCCGACCTCGGCCTCTTCACAGACCGAGGCTACGCCGAGCAGATGGGCTCCGCCTGGCACCTCGGCGGCTAACAGGACCACAATGCCTACTTTCCGCGACGACACTCACCTCTACAAAGTCATGGACACGTTCTTTGGGCGCATCGCCGCCGACGCTTCCCTCGTGGAGGCCCTCACGGCGGGCAAGTTCATCCTGCGCTTCCGCTACTCGGAACCCACGGCCATGGCCACCATCGATCTGCGCGAAGCCCCGATGACTTGGCAGTTCGGCGAGTGCGATCTGAAGCCGGACCTCGAGATGATGCAATCGGGTGACATCGCACACCGCTTCTGGCTGGGTCAGCTCAACATCGCCACCGCCCTGGCCACGCGCAAAGTCGTCTCGCGAGGACCGGTCGCGAAAGCCTTGAAGCTTCTTCCTGCCATCAAACCGACCTATTCCATTTACGCCCAAGTCCTGCGCGATCTCGGCGAGCCTCTGGGGCCGGTCGAGAAGAAGCGGGCCGCCGTTTCAGAGCGGCTCATGAGTCGCATGAAGGCGTTGGGCCGGAGCTTGAAGCTCGGGCGAAACGGCGGCGAGATCGACTGGGCGGGGCTCCCGTCCGGTGCGCTGCGAGACGCCACAGGCCACCGGGCTCACCCGTCGCTCCCGGCCGCCCTGCCCGCACCGCAGACCGCAGACCTCGACGTGCTGCGCGTCGCCATGTGGGAGCGCATGGTGCTGATCCGTCACTTCGAGGACCGTCTCTCGCGGGGCTACGCAAAGGGTGAGATTCCTACTGAGGCGATCCACCTGTCGATTGGTCAGGAAGCGACCGCGGTCGGCGTCTGCTTCGCTCTGCGCCACGACGACGTCATTGCCACGACGCATCGCGGTCATGGAC
>PFUG01000237.1:4063-14354 GCA_002789955.1 Deltaproteobacteria bacterium CG_4_9_14_3_um_filter_63_12
AGGCCAACGTCGGCGCCATTGGGGCCAACGGCATCGTCGGGGCCTCGCCGCTCATCGCGTCGGGCGCCGCGCACGCCTTCCAGCAGTCCGGTCAGGACCGGGTCGCGGTCGCCTTCATGGGCGACGGGGCGACCAACCAAGGCATGTTCCACGAGGCCGTAAACTTCGCGGCGGTGCTCGACTTGCCCGTTGTTTTCGTGATCGAGAACAACCTCTATGGCGAGTTCACGCCAGTGAATGAGCATGTGCGCATCGCCCAGTTGGCGACGCGTGCGGCGGCCTATGGTATCCCCGGCGTGACGGTCGACGGCAACGATCCCATGGCGGTCTTCGAGGCCACTCGCGAGGCCGTGGAGCGCGCTCGCCGGGGCGAAGGGCCGACGATCGTGGAGTGCATGACCTACCGCTGGCACGGCCATATGGAAGGCGACGTGCAGGCCTATCGCACGACGGAGGAGGTCGAGTCTTGGAAGGCGCGCTGCCCGATCCAGCGGCTGGCCGCCGACCTGAAGGAGCGGGGCATCGCGTTGCCTATGGAAGACGGTGAGCCCGTCGTAGGGGTGGCCGGCGGCCGCCCTGAATTCGCCAGCGAAGCGACCCTTCGAGCCCGCGTCGAGGCCGCTTTTGCCTTGGCGTTCGACGCGCCCGAGCCCGGTCCCGAAACCCTGGCGACCGACATCTTCTCGCCCGAGCCCAAAGAGGTTTTGGACGCGGTCGAACCCGAGCCAGGGACGCGCGAGTTGACCTATTCGCAGGCGCTTTGGGAGGCCTTGAGCGAGGAGCTCGAGCGCGACAAGTCGGTTTATCTGATGGGCGAGGACGTGCGCACGGGCGGGTATTTCTCTGTGACGGCGGGATTGGTGGAAACATTTGGTCCGGACCGCATCGTGGACACGCCCATCTCGGAGTACGCCATCGTCGGGTCCGCGGTCGGCGCGGCCATGTCGGGCGCCAGGCCCATCGCCGAGATCCTGTTCTCCGACTTCTTGACCACTTGTATGGACCCCATCGTGAATCAGGCGGCCAAGCTGCGCTACATGTCGGGCGGCCAGTACAGCGCGCCGATGGTGGTGCGCACGCCGGGCGGCGCCGGGCTGGGGATGGCGGCGCAGCACTCGCAGAGCCTCGAGGCCCTGCTGACCGGCATCCCCGGGCTCATCGTGGTGGCGCCCGCCACGCCGTACGACGCCAAGGGCCTGCTCAAGGCCGCGGTGCGCTCGAACAACCCAGTGCTCTTCTTCGAGAATAAGGTGCTGTACGCGACCCTCGGGCCAGTTCCAGAGGGCGACTACCTGGTCCCCCTGGGCCGGGCGCGGGTTGCCCGTCAGGGCGACCGCGTGACGGTGGTCAGCGTCGGTGCGGTCTTGGGGCGTGTGTTGGAGGCCTGCACCGCGCTCGCCCAGGAGGGCGTCGAGGTCGAGGTGGTCGACGTGCGGACGCTGGTCCCTCTGGACACTTGGGCGATCTTGAAGTCGGTGCAGAAGACCGGACGGCTGGTGACCGTCGAGGACGGCACGCTGACCCACGGGTTCGGCGGCGAGGTGGTGGCCAGGGTGGTGGAGTCGGCGTGGGGCTTGTTGAAGGCGGCGCCGCGGCGAGTGGCTGGTGCGGACGTGCCGATTCCCTACAACAGTCGGCTGGAGAACGCGGCGCTGCCTTGCGCGGAGTCCATCGAGAAGGCGCTTCGGGCTGTTTTGAAGTGAGGTTGAGCTTGCATCGGCTCTTCCTGCAAGGCAAGAATGCGGTCTTCACTTCGAACCCGAGAGCTGCAAGAGCCCAAATGCACATCGCCTTCCTCTCCGATCCTCACGTCTCGCACTACGGCGGTCGCGTTGGCGCCCTGAGAACGGGGCGTCGCAAGGTCGTGCAGGAGCACGATGATTGGGTGGGCGTCTGGAAAGACGGAGGTTGGCGAATCGAGCGGCGCAAGCCCAGCGCGTTGCGTCGCGAGGTCACGCTGCGCCTGATCGACGAGAACGGTGAGCTGCACGGGGTGCGCAGCGGCAACGCCGAGACCGCGCTGATCGACGCGCTGCTCGAGCTGCAGCGCGGTCGTTGCGCCACCTTTCACGCGGGGCTCGCCGAACATTTTCCAGACGCCGCGGCGATCCGCGAGGGGTTGGCGCACGACCCCACCAACGTCAACCTGCGGTTCTGCGCTGCGGCGCTGGAGGTGCGGCGCGCCGAGCCCGACTGGGTGGTCGTCTTGGGGGATCTCACCGATGACAGCGTGGGGTTTGGGCTCATTCTCGAGGGTCTGCGGCCCTTCTTCGAGGCTGGACGCTTACTCTGCATTCCCGGGAACCACGACCTATACTCGACGCCCCCGCTCTGGACGCCCAACGCGTTGCGCAAAACCGAGCGTGAGAAACGTGAGCTCTGGGGTGGCTTCGCCGCCAAGCTGGGGCAACCGGCCAGCGGCATGTTCGTGCGGGAGCTGGGGGAGGGCGCGGTCGTGGCCTTTCTCGACAGCTGCTATCCGCCGCGCTTGTCTTTCAGCGCCTCGGGGTTGGTGCCGATGAAGCAGCTCAACGAGGTCGCGGAGGAGCTCGAGGTCTTCAGCTCAGAGGGCACGCTGCGGCTGGTCTGCTTGCATCATCACGTCGTGAACCTGCCTCCCATGGGCTTGGGACGGGCCCCGTGGCAACCTGGGATGAGGTTGCGCAACGCCGAGCAGGTGCTCCCTGCGCTGTTGGGCATGAAGCTCGGAGCGGTGCTCAATGGTCATCGCCATGTGGGCTATCAATTCAAGCCCGCTGGTGGCCCGCTCTTCGTCAGCGTGCCGTCGTGTTCGTTGGGCTGCCGAAGCAGTGGGGACCCCTATTACATCACTCTCGACGTCGCGGGTGGCCGACTGCGCTCGGTGGGCGAGCAGCCCATCTCCTTGTTGGAGGGGATGGGCTACGCATGGGGATAGCTGGTGCCCGTCCGGAAACACCCAACGCAGAAGCGGCGGGTCGCCGCTTCTACACCTCATCTGCGGCGTCGCCTTCCTCCCTCGCTCCTCGGCCGCCCCTACGGAACACCTCCGTCGGCCGCCTGCGGAACATCGCCGCCGTTCACGGACGGACGCCCCTCACTCGAGCTGGAGGCCGTACTTCTTCACCTTGGCGTACAACGTCGTGCGCGAAATCCCCAGCACCTCGGCCGAGCGCTTCAGGTTTCCGGCGCAGGCCTCGAGCACCCGCGCCACGTGCTCACCTTCGACCTGCTCGAGGGTCTTCAGCTCAGCCCAGGACTCTTCTGGAGCGACGCCCTCGCCCAGCTCGATGTGGCGCGCCTCGATGGGGCCGCCAGCGGCGCGGATGGCGGCGCGCACGATGACGTTCTCGAGCTCGCGCACGTTGCCCGGCCACTCGTATCGCGCCATCAGGGCGAGCGCACCTGCGGTGACGCTGGGCGGCTCACCGCTCAGGTTGAGTGTCTGTGCGTTGCGGACGAGAACATTGCGGGCGAGGAGGGGGAGATCGTCGGTGCGTTCGCGCAGCGAGGGCACCCGAATGGGGAAAACGTTGAGGCGATAGAAGAAGTCCTCTCTGAACTGGGACGTTCGCACCATGGCCGCGAGATCTCGATTGGTCGCGGACACGACACGGAAGTCCGAGCGCAGCAGCTTTTCTCCGCCGACTCGGGTGAAGCTCCCCTCTTGCAGCACGCGCAGCAGCTTCACTTGGTTGGCCAGGCCCAGGTCAGCGACCTCGTCGAGGAGCAGAGTGCCGCCATCGCAGCGTTCGACCAAGCCCTTGTGGTCCTTGACCGCGCCAGTGAAGGCGCCCTTGCTGTGCCCGAAGAACTCGGCGGAGAAGAGCTCCTCGGTGAGCGTCGCGCAGTTGACCGCTCCGAAGTTGCCGTTGCGCCTCGTGCTCAGGTCGTGAATGGCGCGCGCGACCAGCTCTTTGCCGGTGCCAGTCTCGCCGGTGATGAGGACGGGGACGTCGATGCGTGAGACCTGTCGAATCATCTCGTAGAGGAGCAGCATCTTGGGGTGGGTGCCGATCATGCTCGAGAGGAGCTGGTCTCGAATGCGTCGCTCGCGGTTCAGCTCGTCGGCGCGGGAGCGAACCACCCGCTTCATCATCTCGAGCACGTCGGGTGGCAGCTCGGCGGCGAGTCGGTAGGCGTCTGAGTCGTCGAGACGCTCGACGATGCCTTGCGCCAACATGGGGCGCAGGCAAGCCAAGACGTCTTGTTCGTGGCGTCCACTGCGGCGGACGACCTCCGCGAGCGGCAGGGCGTCCTCGGTGTCCAAGAACTCGGCCACCAAACAGAGGCGCAGCGGAGAGCCCAGATCGTACTCGAGCTTGAGCAGCGTGGCGGACGGGGTGATTGGTGGCGCGGTTCGATCGCGCGTAGGCGCGCCAGCTGGCTCGCTTCGAGCCGGCTCGGTGCCGAGGAGCACGCGAGATTCACGATCGGACGCAGAGGACATGGACGGCCTGAGCAGTTGGGTTCGATTCTGGACACTCGAGGGAGGCGTTTGGAGCGTGTGTTCGGATTCTGTACACCCATTGGCGCTCTCGTTCGAATTCTGAACACTTCGGGGTGTGACGCCATTCCGAGAGACTCGGCGGCGTCGTTGACTTTTCTTTATATTTCAAACATTTGAGTGACTCTCTAGGGCTCCGTTACGGTGCGGCACAGACGTTGCTCTAAGCATAGCTGGACCGCACTCTCACGGAGGTCGTCATGAGTCACCTCGTTCGCAGAATTCTCCTCGCCGCCATCAGCGCTTTGCTCGCAGCCGGTTGTGCCGAGGGTGTGGAGGACTCTCGAGACCTGCGGCGCGCCGAACTGGCTTTGGCTCCCGATCTTCCCGCGCCGAGCTTCGAGCTGACTCGAGTCGTGGTCCAGTTCGAGGGACCCGGTTGCGATTCGGAGATCTTGTGTCCGAGCGCGGCGGCTTGCGTAGAGGCGTTGGGCGGCCAGGTCGAAGCGATCTTCTCGAACGTCGGGGCTCTGACGGCCGAGCTGCCCGCCGACCAACTCCAGGCTCTGGCGGAGTGTTCCAGTGTCCGCAGAATCAGCCCCGATCGGCCGGTCATCAGCACCCGCAATGACCGTACAGGCGAGCGCTTCAACAGCCACCCCGCTGCTACACCGGTCGAGAACTTTGTGGTGAAGACCACTGGCGCCGACCAAGTCCACGCCCGCGGAATCCATGGCGCAGGCGTGACCATCGCCCTCGTCGACTCGGGGCTCGACGAAGACCACGCCGCATTCGGACGCGGTCACGGCAGCGCCTGGGTGGCGTCTCAGAGTTCTCTGATCGGCGGGAACCCGAACAACCTACAAGACAACTATGGGCACGGGACGTTGGTGGCCGGCGCCATTCGCTCGCAGAACACCGCCCTGGGCATCGCCCCCGAAGCCAACCTTCTCTCGATCAAGGTGCTCCAGGCCGACGGCAGCGGGCGCGTCAGCGACGTCATTGCCGCACTCGACTGGCTCATCGAGAACAGGGACCTCTACAACGTCCGTGTCATCAACCTCTCGCTGTCGGCGCCGGTCTTCGAGTCCTACACCACCGACCCTCTCTGTCAGGCTGTGCAACACGCGGTCGAGGGCGGCATCGTGGTCGTGGGGGCCGCCGGCAACGCGGGCTTCGGTGACAACCAGACCCTCTTCGGCGGCATCGGCAGCCCAGCCAATCACCCCGCGGTCATCACGGTCGGCGCCAGCGACCCAGCCAACACCGTGGTTCGCTCGGACGACTCGGTGGCTTGGTTCAGCTCGCGCGGCCCGACCCTCTTCGACGGCGTTGCCAAGCCCGACCTCCTCGCCCCCGGCGTAAATCTGCGTCTGCCCGTCCCAACCAACGCGACGTTGGCTCGCCTGAGCAGCGTTCACCCTGACCCGGACGGCGCCTGGCTAAATGCGTCTGGGACCAGCTTCTCGGCGGCGTTGGTCTCAGGGACGGTGGCGCTCATGCTCGAGCAGACTCCTGGGCTCAACCCGACGGAAGTCAAAGCGATCCTCGAGTTCACCGCGCAAGACGTGATCAACACCCACCCTCTCGAGCAGGGCGCCGGGCTCCTCAACGTCGCTGGCGCCGTCCAACTCGCCTCGCTCTGGCTGACCGACGCCGAGGTGGGCGCTGACAACCTCTCCTCTCCACTGCCGGATTTGCCGACGAGCCTCATCGCTGGTGAGACCGTCCTCTGGGGCACCACCATCATCTGGAACGGCTACGCCTTGGACGACCCGGTGTACTACGACCTCGACTTGGACGTCTTGGTGGTGGGCGTGGTCTCTGGCAACGGCATCATCTGGGACGGCGGGCGCATCGCGACGGTGATCTGGCTCGACTACAACATCTCCGGCATCAGCTTGGTGAGCATCCGCCAGTCCGCCTACGACCTTGGGACCGTCTGGGGGACAGGAATCATCTGGGACGGCGGATTCACGGCCTACAACAGTGTTTCCTTCAGTCTCTCATCTTTGAACCTCTGGCAGGGCAGATTGGTGGACTTTGGTGCGTTGCAGGGGCTGATGGTCAACGGCACCCCGACACGCGGCATGCTGGACACCGATGGCAGCAGTGTCATCTGGGTCCCCGAGTTCTGAGTCTATGAGCGCACCTGCACAGAGCGACCAACCCCGGACCGCCCCTAGGAGGACCTCCTCCTGGGGCGGTCTCGATCTCGCCACACGCTGCATCTTCATCTCGCTCATCGGCGCGGGTGCAGTGGTCGCGCTCTACTGCCTGACGCGAGTGCCCTCTCTGCAGCTCGACGGTCAACTCCTGCTCTTGGGCCTGATGGCCATCGTCACGGGCTCCATCGCCATCAAGCTGCCCTTTCTCTCCGCCCGCGTAAGCCTCGACACCGTCTTCGTCTTTGCCTTGGTCATTGTCGGTGCGGACGAAATCGCTGTGCTGGTCTCGGCGCTGGCCATGGTCGTCGGCGATCTGGGTGGCGCCAGCCGCGATAAGCCTTGGCACACGCTGCCCTTCAACTTCGCGACTGGGGTGCTGTCCGCCTTCGTCGCAGTCTTGGCCGCGGGACTCGCCGTCAAGCTCAGTCCCGATTTGAAGGTCGTGTCCCAAGTCGTCGCGCTGTCGGTAGGCTACTTCGCGGTGAACATCGCCATGGTGGGCATCGCCATGTCGCGAATTCGCTCAGTCCCCCTGCACAAGGTGCTCAAAAAGCTCGTCTGGACCTTCCCCGCGTTCCTCGGCGCGGGCTGCATCGCCGCCATCCTGTGCATGACGCTGGCGGTCGCTCCGACGCTCGGTCTCTTGCTGACGCCGCTGGTGGTCATCATCTACGCGGCTCTGCAAGCGCACCGCAGCCGAATCGAGGAGGCGAAGGCCCACGACGAGGCCATCGAGGAGCTCTTCTTCCCGACCGTCTCGGCCATCGCCGCTGCGATCGAAGCCCGCGACGCCGCCGACGGCGACCATCACTCACGTGTGCAGACGCTCTCGCTGGCGTTGGCGCAAGAGGTCGGTCTCGACGATCCCATCATGGTGCGCGCCATTCGTTTCGGAGCGCTGCTTCACGACGTCGGCCGTATCGCTTTGCCGGACTCGATCTTACTCAAAAAGGGCCCGCTGACGGCCGACGAACGCGCTCAGGTCGAGCTGCACCCGTCGCTGGGGGCCGACCTCATCCGCCACATTCCCTTTCAGGCCCCAGTGGCCGAGACCATTCGCCACCACCACGAGCAATGGGATGGAGGCGGCTACCCCGATGGGCTCAAAGGCGAGGCGATCCCGTTGACGGCGCGCATCGTCGCGATCGCCGAGGCTATGGACACCATGACCTCGGAGCGAACCTACGCACGGGCCCGACTGGCGGGCGACGCGCTCAAGGAGATGGTGAGTTGCTCCGCCACCCGCTTCGACCCAGCGCTGGTGGCCGCGCTGCCCAAGGCCCTGGAGAGCCTGGGGCTGCTGGAGACCGAGGTCGGCAAGAACGACTCCGAGAGCGCTCTGAGCGCCATCAAGCGCGGGGCGCAGGCACAGGCCCTGTCGCTGAATCTGGGCTCCGAACTCTCCCACGCGAAAAGCTTCGCCGAAGCGCTCGAGGTGGTCGCCAGGGTCACCAAAGACGTCATGCAGAGCGACGGGTGGGCCATCGTCGAGGTGAGCGCGGACGGAAGTTGCGCGAGCTGCGCGCAAGTCGGACTCGACCTGGTGAGCGAAAATCTCGCCGACGACCCAGTGGAGTGGGCAATGAGCGTGGGATGCGACCTGACCCGCATGGAGAGCGGCAGCTGGGCCGGCTTCCTAATGAGCCGCTGCCTTCAGGCAACCGCCAGCCGCCGCAAGTCGATTCTTCAAGCCATCACGGGGCCGCTCGCCGAGACGTGCCAACGGCTGGGACAGGTGGCTCAGCAGGAGCGCATCGCAAATACCGACGTGCTGACGGGACTCTCCAACCGTCTGGCGCTGGACCGGGCCTTCATGGAGGCCAAGGCTCGCGCGGACCACTTGGTGGTGTTGCTCCTCGATCTGGACGGCTTCAAAGGCATCAACGACCACTTTGGCCACCAAGCCGGCGATGTGGCTTTGGTCGACGTTGGTGCAGCACTGTTGCAGCTGGAGCGTCAGCTGGGGTTCAGGGCTTTTCGCCAGGGCGGCGACGAGTTCGTGGTCCTTTCGACCCACGCCAAGCTCGCTCCGAGCGACCTCTCCGAGCGCATTCAGAGCCACATCGAGCGCATCGAGCTCGACTTGGGTGGCGGCGAGTACTTGAGGGTCAAGACGAGCATCGGCATCGCGGCGGGCGACCTGCACGAGGCGACGACCGAGGCGCTGGTCGAGAAGGCCGACCACGACATGTACGAGAAGAAGCAGGCGCGGCCTGACCGTTTGCCGCGCGGCTCTCGCCCCGTCACGTACCGTCGTGCAGCCGCGGCGCAGAAGCCCGCGGGTGAGGCTGCGTAGACCGAGCCCCTGGTGTCACTGGCAGAAGAGCGCGCCCAGTCCGGTCCCCACGAGGTCACACTCGCCGTTCGAATCTTTGTGCCGACTTCGTGCTCAGAAGGTCCCACTGAGCACGAAGAAGGCGGCCCCGTTGGGCGTGACGAGCCCGGAAACCGCCGCGTCGGCCTCGCTGTCGTCCCAGCCGAGGACGACGAGCACGGCGCCGCCGACGACCATGGCGCCGCCGACTCCAATGAGGATGACGCCGGTCGTCGCTGCATCCTGATGCAGGATGGTGCCTGTCCAACATTGGTGGTCAGTCACCTGACACGTATTGAAGCGAGCAGCTTGTCCGTGCTTCGCAGAGGTAAGGTGCTTGACAAGCACCCCCAATGACCAGGCTACCCACAAAGACCCTGCGCCGTCGCACTTCTCATCGGCCAGCGAGTCGGTCACAATAGGGCTATTCCTCTCTGAGCCTCGACCTCGAGGCTCTGCACCTCGAGAAGACACCATGCAATCGCTCTACATCTCAGTGACTCGCCAAGCCGCCATCGTGTTCTTGTCACTGGCCCTGCCGCTCAGCGCCTGCGACGACGACGGCGGTGCCCCCAGTCCCCTCGAGGGGCCGGTCAAGGAGAGCAGCGCTGGCTCCCAGGTTTCGAGCCGCCTCTGCTACGAGCTCGAGGCCTGCAACTGCGGCGAGCTCGCCGGCGTTTCGCTGGCTGGCTGCTCGACTGGCTTTGGCTTCAGCTGGCAGGCGACCTCCGAAAACGCCGCCGACAGCGGCCTGACCTACGACGGCGACTGCCTCTCCCGCCGCCTCAACGCCATGCTCGAGCGCCACTGCGACGCCGCCGCGTTGACCGGATACTATCCCGGCTGCGCAGGCGAAACCTGTCTGGTCTTCCACGGAGACGTTCCAGAAGGCGGCGACTGCGAGGGCGGGATGTCTCAAAACAACTGCGCTCAAGGTTTGGTCTGCATGGGACAATGCCAAAAGCCGTGCACTGGGCCCTCATTCCCGCTCGAGCAAGGCGCGGCCTGCGCCGACGACACTGGCAGCCTTGGGTTCTGCACCCTCGGCCACCTCTGCGACCCCGACACCCAGACCTGTCTGCCGCTGCCCCCGGTCGGCTCCCCTTGCCTCCAATACCAGTGCGAGGCCGGCGCCTTCTGCGACACCACGGTCACCAGCCCCATCTGCAAAGCCCTCATCGCCGACGGCCAACCCTGCACCGCAGCCCAGCTCTGCGCCTCCATGACCTGCACCGACGGCGTCTGCACACCGCTTCCCGGCGAGGGCGAGGCCTGCCTCAACGGTTACGTCTGCGCAAAGGGGTTTGGCTGCGACAACGCGGTCTGCAAGCCGCTGCCCGGCAAGAACCAGTCGTGCCTCACCGGCGGTGTGGCCATGTGCCA
>PFUG01000237.1:14394-25224 GCA_002789955.1 Deltaproteobacteria bacterium CG_4_9_14_3_um_filter_63_12
GGCACCTCGTCCTACCCCGAGTGTCAGGCCTGCGCCGACCCGCAAACCTGCATGGCGCGGGTGTGCATCGCGCCGCCGCCGCAGGTGTGTGGGGACCTGGGTGGCGTGCTGTTCTGAGTCGAATGTCGAAGAACCTGATTTGCCGTCTTTTCTTGCTCGCCGTGGGGCCGACGCTGGCGCCGTACACACTCACTCGCAAGCGTGCCACGAGGCGCATGAAGTCTGCCGGTGGGTCGCCATAACCAGGGGAAAGAAGAAAACACCAACTTCGATTTGGCTTCGCCTCCTACCCGTCCGGCTGTGCGTCCCGGGCTGCGCCTCGGTCGACTCCACAGGTATTACGACCCTCCTGACGATTATCGAATGTGGAGACCGAGATGGACTCCGACGACGATGAGATGAGCTGAGCAGCTCCAAAACACTCGATACGAAGGGAGCCCAATGGGGGCTCCCATCGTCGTTTGGAGGCCGTCACTGCTGTGCACATCAAGAACCAGGTCTGGTTTCGTGTGTGCACAGGCCTCACCCCGGCCCTGCGGGCCGGGCCGCTCGAGAACGAGGAGCGGCCAGAATGTGGAGAGCCGGTGAGGCAAGCCGAGCTCGTAGAGGTGAATCCCCCAAGAAGCGCAGCGATTTGCAGCCAGTGTAGGAGCCCGCAGACGAGGCCGGGCGGGAAGAATTCAACGGTCGAAAGCCAACGTGCCGCGAGACTTCGTGATCGATGGGCGTTGACGGTGACCGTGTGTTGACACGACCCTGCGGATCGGACATCGAGAGGGAGTCATCGAAGACCGAGCCGTGAACGCCCTATGTGCCCGATTCCCCCCATCAAGCTGCGCTCCACCGCCAGCATTTCGAACGAGGCGGTTGAAGAGGCCACAGGCCGAGGCTGGCCAGCTTGGATGGCCTTCCTCGACGCACGGGGTGGGGCCAGCCTCGAACACCGGGGCATCGTCGCGCTCCTTGCTGGCGAAGGGGGTGTCGAAAGTGGTTGGTGGCAACAGACCATCGCCGTGAGCTACGAAAAAGCTACGGGCCATCGATAAACTGCCCATCGATACAGAACATTTCGACCGACCCGTCCGCCTTCCTGCCCCGTATTGTGGGGGACCGTCTCAGCGCGCCCGGGCGTCGGTCAAACGTTGGATTTCCTGGCCCAGAGAGGGTTGACTCTCCCACCCACCGCTCGCCCATGCGCGAGAGGACGGGACTCTTCGTTTTTAGTGAGGAATCAATGACCGACCGCATCGGAGCCACGACCACCGAACCTCTCGTCCAGATTCTCGATGACGACGGGGTGTCGAGGCCATGGTTGTCGCGCCGCGAGGTCGAGCTGACGGCCTCACCCATGTTTCCACGGCGTCGACCAGCCCGAGCCGGCCAGCGGGTAGCCACAGAGTGAGGAGTCGCTTTGGGGCTTGCGAGTCCAGCGACCGAGACGGGGAACGAACGCCCTCGCCGCACCCCTGACCGACAAGCCCCCAGAAGGGCTCGATGCACTCAGAGAGGTGTTGTCACACAAGGGAGTGACGTGGTCCCCGAAAAAGGTGGGGTGTCGCTCGTCGGCGGGCCGTTGTCACTCGTCGGGTGAGGCGTCGGCGTTCTGTTGTCCCACAAGGGAGATGGGTCGTCTCACCTGAAGGCATGTGTCGTCTCACCTGAAGGGATGTGTCGTCTCACCTGAGGGTATGTGTCGTCTCACCTGAGGGTATGTGTCGTCTCACCTGAGGGTATGTGTCGTCTCACCTGAGGGTGTGTGTCGTCCCAGCAAAAAGAGGGGTTGATTTCGAAAAGGGGTGGGTTGTCCCAGCAAAAGGGGTGGGGTGTCCCACATCGCAGCGACGTCTCGGCTGGGGAGATGTGGTGCCACACGTCGGAGGTGTGATGGGGTTGACGTCGGTCCCTTGACCCGACGGTGCCGTGACATGAGCCAGGGGTCGAAACCGCGTGCTGTGTCCGTGCGCCGCTCCGGCGGCGTCAATTGACGCGTGTCCAAGCCGCCCTCGAGGCGGGCCGGCGGTTGATGGTGTGGTGAGCCAGGGGTCGAAACCCCTGGCTGTGTCCGTGCGCTGCTCCCGCGGCGTCAATTGACGCGTGTCCAAGCGGGCCGACGGTTGGTGGTGTGGTGAGCCCGCAGCGGTGGAGCGAGCTCACATTGGGTCGGGCGTCGTCTCGACCTCGGTCTTTGGCTTGCGCTTGTTGCGACTGGCGAGGAGACGTCGCGTGGCGATGGGGGCCAGGGTCGGGATTGTCCCATCGAGGTCCTGAGCAGCGGCGAAGACGTGGATGATGTCGGACAGCACATGCAGCACGAGCCCGTCGAGCACATCGATCTCGCCCTGACTGACCTTCTTGGTGGTGAGGCGCGCCCGAGCGGACTCGATGGCGCTGCGCAGCTCGTCCGCGGCCGTCTGCAGCAGCCCGAAGTAGGCTGCGGTGACGCGCGTATGTTTCACGAGCACCGCGAGCGCTGGGTCTGTGGAGGCGACGATCTCCAAGCCGAGCGCCGCGACGCGCTCGCTTCCCGTGGCGAGGTTTTCGGGGGTATCGGCGGTGCCGACGGCCGCATTGATGCGGCCCAACAAGGTGCCGTTGTGTCCGGCGATGGTCTTGAGGACGACCACGCCGTGGTCGCGCCGCACGATCGTCTTTTTGCAGGCGGTCGCCACCGCCTTTTCAGAGAGGTCCCGCGCCGTCTCGTCGCTGTGTCCGTCTGAATCCGCCGTTGCAGTCAGCTCGCGCAACTTCAGCGCCTGATCCACCCCGACGGCGAGCAGCCCTTCCGAGAAGCCAATCAGCACAGCCTTCTGGGCTTCTGAGGCCATCTGCCAAGTGGCGAAGGTCAGCCTGCCGCTCGGCGACGTTGAACGCGGCCCAGGCCTCGTCGAAGACCTCGAGGATGCGCATCGTCTGGGTGACCTGCTCGGCGGCGACCTGCAGTGCCTGCATCTGGCCGTCGAGGAGCCCGATCAAGGTGTGGATGGGCTCGAGCTCGGCCTCGATCGCCCCGATGCGCTCGGCGAGCAGGTGGCTCGCGCGGCTGCTCGACTCGTGGCCGAGGTTGCGCATGAGCTTGTCGGCCTCGGCGCGCAGGGCGAGGCGCTTGGCCTCCGCCTCGGCGCGCTGCTCCTGGATGCGTGTCCCCAGCGATGCGGTGGGCGAGCGCGAGGCGCTTGGCGACAGTGGCTGGGTGACGCAACTTCGCAATCAACTCGGTCGAACCGCTGACAAATTCGCCAGAAATGCCAGCCAGCTCCGTTGAACTGCCAGCTCTCGAGCCTTTCGAGGGGACTAAGCTTGGAGTTCAAAGCGGTGTTGAGCCGGCCTGAGCTCTTCGCTTTGGGTCCACAGCGACGCATTCTCAGCGCCCTGCACGCCATGAAGTGTGTCTGACCGCGAGCCAGGTGGTCGAGCAGGACCTTGTAGCGGAGGGCTTGGAGGCCCTCGGCCAACGAAAACATTTCGACCGACCCTTCCGCCCCCTTGATTCGTACTCAAGGCGACCGCATCAAGCGCGCCCGGACCTCGGTCAAACGTTGGATTTCCTGGCGCAGAGAGTGTTGACTCTCCCACCCATCGCTCGCCCATGCGCGAGAGGATGGGACTCTTCGTTTTTTGGTGAGGAATCAATGACCGACCGCAGCGGAGCCGCGAACACCGAACCGCTCGTCCAGATTCTCGACGACGACGGGGTGCTCCTCGAGGGAGTCGAGGCCCCAAACCTCCCCGACGCCGACCTCGTCGCCCTCTTCGACACCATGGTCCTGACCCGCGCCATGGACGACCGCATGATGCGGCTGCAGCGCCAAGGCCGCCTTGGCTTCTACATGAAATCCCTCGGCGAAGAGGCCACGCACCTCGCCGTCTACGCCCTGCGCGAAGACGACTGGGTCCTGCCCTCCTACCGCGAGCAGGGCGCCTGGTTCTGGCGCGGCTACAAGGTCAGCACCTTCGTCGACCAGATGCACGGCAACGAGCGCGACCCCATCAAGGGACGCCAGATGCCCGTCCACCACTCGGCCGCCGAGCTCAACATGGTCTCCATCTCGTCGCCCGTCGGGACCCAGATTCCACAGGCCGTCGGCATCGCCATGGCCATGCAGCTCGCCAAGACCGACCGCGTCGCCCTGACCTACTTCGGCGAAGGCACCTCGTCTTCCGGCGACTTCCACGTGGCCATGAACCTGGCCGGCGTGCGCAAGGCGCCCGTCATCTTCTTCTGCCGCAACAACGGCTGGGCCATCTCGGTGCCGCGCTCGAAGCAGTCCGCGGGCGCATCGTTCGCCTCCCGCGCCGCCGGCTACGGCATGCCCGGTGTGCGCGTCGACGGTAACGATCTGCTCGCCATCATCCAGGTCACCCGCGAGGCCGTCGCCCGCGCGCGCCGCGGCGATGGCCCCACCCTCATCGAGGCCGTCACCTACCGCATCGAAGGCCACTCCAGCTCCGACGACCCCTCGGTCTACCGCGACGCCGCTGAGCCCGAGGCCTGGAAAAAACGCGACCCACTGGACCGCTTCCGCAACTACCTCACCCAGAAGGGGCTCATGACCCCGGGGCTCGAGGCCCAGATGGAGACCAAGCACCATGACGCCATCACTGCGGCCATTGCCGCTTGCGACCACACCGCGGCCCCTCCTGTCGAAGACCTCTTCGACGAAGTCTTCGAGCAGCTCCCCTGGCACCTCGTCGAGCAGCGCGCCCAGCTCCTCGCCTACCCACGCGTCCGCTCCCCGCACAAACACTGATCGCGCGTAGCAAAAAATCAAAATCGTAGGGGCGGCCGGCGGCCGCCCAAGAATCGCAGGGGCGGCCGGCGGCCGCCCAGGAACTTCGAATAACGGAATTGCAGAATGCCCACGATGAACATTATCCAGGCCGTCAATGACGCCCTGAGCATCGAGATGCGCCGAGAACCCAAGATGGTGCTCCTCGGCGAGGACATCGGAAAGTTCGGAGGCGTCTTTCGGGCCACCAGCGGACTCTTCGAAGAGTTCGGCGGCGACCGGGTGATCGACACGCCGCTGGCGGAAGGCGGCATCATCGGCGCGGCCATCGGCATGGCGCTCTACGGCCTGCGCCCAGTGCCCGAAATCCAGTTCGCCGACTTCATCTTCCCAGCCTTCGACCAGATCGTGAACGAGCTGGCCAAGTTCCGTTACCGCTCCGGCGGCCAATACCCCTGTCCCGTCGTCATCCGCACCCCTTACGGCGGCGGCATCCGCGGCGGCCATTACCACTCCCAGTCGCCCGAGGCCCTCTTCATCCACACCCCAGGCCTCAAGGTCGTGATTCCGTCCAACCCCTACGACGCCAAGGGCCTGCTCCTCTCGGCCATGCGCCAGAACGATCCGCTGCTCTTCATGGAGCCCAAGCGCATCTATCGCGCCTCCCGCGGCGAGGTCCCCGAAGGCGACTACACCGTGCCACTCGGCAAGGCCAAGCTCGTCAGGGAAGGGGACCAGGTCACGCTCATCGGCTACGGCTCCATGGTGCCGATCCTGGAAGAGGCCGCCGAGAAGGCCGCTGCTGACGGCATCTCCGTCGAGGTCATCGACCTGCGCACCTTGCTCCCGTTCGACCTCGAGACCCTCATCACCTCCATCAAAAAGACCGGTCGCGGCGTCGTCGTGCACGAGGCCCCCAAGACCGCCGGCTTCGGCGCCGAGCTCGTCGCCTCCATCTGCGAGCGCGCCATGCAGTACCTCGAGGCCCCCATCCAACGAGTCTGTGGTTTCGACATCCCGTTCCCCTATACCCTCGAACATGAGTATATGCCGAACAGCGATCGCATCCTCAGCGCCGTCCACACGACCTTGGAGTGGTAAGTATGAGCTACGAGTTTCATCTCCCTGACATCGGCGAAGGCGTCATCGAAGGCGAAGTCGTCAGCTGGCTCGTCGCAGAGGGCGACGCGGTCGCCCTTGACCAGCCCATGGTCGAGATCATGACCGACAAAGCCACGGTCGAGATCCCGTCTCCCCGCGCCGGTCAGATCCGCCAGATTCGCTTCAAGGTCGGCCAAATCTGCCCCGTCGGCGACGTCTTGGTGGTCATCGACGAGCCGAGCAGCTCGAAGACTTTTTCGTCTTCAGGGTTCGACCTCGGGCGCGTGCCCACCCAGCCTTCCATTCTTATGCCCCCACCCTCGACGCCTGCGGTCGCACCACCCGCCGGCACCTCCGACTCCAACAGTCGCGTCCTGGCCACACCGGCGACCCGCAAGCTGGCCCGGACGCTGGGGGTCCCGCTCGACAAGGTCATGCCTACGGGCAGCCATGGCCGCGTCACCAACGAAGACGTGCAACGCTACGCCGAAGGGCTCTCCTCCACGTCCCCAGGGCTCCTATCGGCGCCCACGCCCGCGGATGCCATGGCGCGGGTCCATATCGTCGCGCCGCAGGTGGAGTCCGTGCGGCTGCCAGCCGTGGAGTCCGCGCGCCCACCGGTCTCGCCAGCCCTCGAGGAGCGCGTCCCCTTCAGAGGCCTGCGCAAGCGCATCGCCGACAACATGACCCGCTCGAAATTCACGGCGACTCACTTCACCTACGTCGAAGAGATGGACGTCACCGAGCTCGTCGCCCTGCGCGCCCGCGCTCGCGCCAAGGCCGCCGAGCGCGGGCTGAAGCTGACTTTCTTGCCCTTCATCATCAAGGCTGTCGTCTCGGCCCTGAAGAAATGGCCCAGCCTCAACGCCTCCCTCGACGAGACGACTCAAGAGATCGTGCTTAAAAAGTACTATCATATTGGGCTCGCCGCACAGGGCCCCAACGGGCTCATGGTCACCGTCCTGCGAGACGCCGACCAGCGCTCCCTCTTCGACATCGCCGCCGAGCTCGAGCGCCTGGGAGCCGACGCGCAGGCTGGGCGCTCCAAGCGCGAAGACCTCGTCGGCTCCACCTTCTCGATCTCGAGCTTGGGCAAGCTCGGCGGCGTCCTCGCCACGCCCATCATCAACTTCCCCGAGGTCGGCATCCTGGGCGTCCACAAGATCGCCGAGAAACCCGCCGTCTACAACGGCGAAATCTGCATCCGCTCGCTCATGAATCTGTCCATCTCGTTGGACCACCGCCTGGTGGACGGCTGGGATGGCGCCATGTTCCTGCAGGAGGTCAAGACACTCCTGGAAGATCCCACGCTGATGTTCATGGAGATGCGATGAGTCTGGAGGACTCCCCAGCGGACGCGCCCGAGAACACGGGTGGGGCTGCACTGAACCCCAAGAATTCGGCGTTCAACTACTTCGAAGGGTCCCCAGAAGAAAAAGCCTTGGGGCTCTTTTCGATCGTGGGCGCGGAGGGCAGTTTTTCCGAAGAGGACGTGCAAAGAATCCCGCGGGAGTTGGCTCTGCGCATCTACGACGGGATGTTGACCGTGCGCGTCGTCGACCGGCGCATGATGGCCTTGCAGCGGCAAGGCCGCATCAGCTTCTACGGCGAGGCCCTCGGGCAAGAGGCGGCCGTCGTGGGCAGCGCCGCGGCTTTGAACGCCGAGGACTGGCTCGTGCCCGCCCTTCGAGAAGCGGGCGCGGGGCTCTATCACGGGCTGCCGCTGGCGAAATATTTGGCGCAGATCTTCGGCAACGCGGCCGACGTGACCAAAGGCCGCCAGATGCCGTGCCATCCCTGCGACCGGGACACGAACTACGTGGTCATGTCCTCGGTGGTCTCGACCCAAATCATGCACGCCGTGGGCATCGCCATGGGCATGAAGCTGCAGGGGCACTCCGGCCGCATGTGCATCGGCTACATGGGCGACGGCGGCACCAGCGAGCCCGACTTCCACACCGCGCTCAACTTCGCCGGCGTGATGCAGCCGCCCGTCGTGCTGGTCTGCCAGAACAACCAGTGGGCCATCTCGACGCCAGGCTCGTCGCAGACCGCGTCGCAGACCATCGCCGTGAAGGGACTGGGCTACGGCGTCGAGAGCCTGCGGGCCGACGGCAACGACGCCCTGGCCGTCTACGAAGTCACCCGCTACGCCGCCGAAAAGGCCCGGCGCGGCGACGGCCCGACCTTCATCGAGTTGCTGACTTATCGGGTGAGTGCCCACTCCTCGTCGGACGACCCCTCGCGCTACCGCGACGAGTCCATCACCCTGGAGTGGCGCGAGCGCCGAGACCCGCTGCAGCGAATGTTGGGCTTCTTGACCGCACAGGGCTGGCTCGACGTCGCGGGCGCCGCGGCGCGAGAGGTGGCGCTCGAGGAGAAGGTGCGCGAGCTGATTCAGGCCCAGGAGGGCGTCCCCATGCCGTCGCTCGAGAGCCTCTTCGACGACGTCTTCGAGGCGCCGACCTGGTTGCTCGACGAGCAGCGGGAGTCGTTGTTGGCAGAAGACAGGTCCTGATTCGGGCTGGGCTCACCACAGAGAACACAGAGAAGGAGGACATGATTGAACCTTGCTCTCCTAATCAGAAACAAATCCCTCGATCAGTCCGCCTCCTGACATTCGGCGAGCTGTTGCCGAGATTGAAGAAGAAGCCAGTACGTCCCAGGAACCAACGACGGAGTCCACTCCAAGAAAACTCTCTGCGTCTCCGCGTCTCTGCGTCTCTGCGTTAGAGATCGAAGCTCTGCCCACCGCAAACCTCGAGGTTTCTCACCTGGGAAAAGACCCCCCCATCCGCTGAATTTTCCCAGCATACGCTCCGCAGACAAATCATAATATCATGCCCTTATGTTGGTAAAGTTGAGGTAAATAATGAGCACCGAGCTGCGCACGAACACCGTCGTCATTGGAAGTGGACCGGGGGGCTATCCCTGCGGGATTCGCCTCGGGCAGTTGGGCATCGACGCCATCGTGGTCGAGCGCGGGGAGCCCGGCGGCGTCTGCCTCAACGTCGGCTGCATTCCGTCCAAAGCGCTCATCCACGCTGCCAAGTCCTTCGAGAAGCTCGGCTCCCTCGACAAGCTCGGCATCGTCCTCGGCGACGCGACGCCGCGGGTCGACATGGCCAAGATGCAGGCCTGGAAGGGCGGCATCGTCAAGAAGCTGACCAGCGGCGTGAAGATGCTCCTCAAAGCCAACGGCACCCAGCTCGTCTCGGGCACCGCGCGACTTCTCGCCCCGGACGCCAACGGGCACCGGGTCGCCGTCGACAACAGCGGCGAAGAGACCGTCATCCACTGCCAAAACGTCGTCCTCGCCACCGGCTCTCGGCCCATCGTCATCCCTGGCTTCGAGCCCGACAACGAGCGGGTTTTCGACTCGACGGGGGCGCTCGGATTCGAGTCGGTGCCTGGGCGATTGGTGGTCATCGGCGGCGGCTACATCGGGCTCGAGCTCGGCATGGTCTACGCCAAGCTCGGCTCCAAGGTCACGGTCGTCGAGGCCCTCGACACGATCCTGGCTGGCATGGAGCGCGATTGTGTCCAGGTCCTCGAGCGACAGCTCAAGACCTCAGGGCTCGAGGTGCGAACCAAGACGCGAGCTGCATCGTGGGACCGCCACGGCGACGGCGCACTGGTCTGGGTGCAGGGCGAGGACGGCACGAAATCGTCCATCGAGGCCGATGCGGTCTTGGTTTCCGTAGGGCGCCGTCCGAACTTCGAGTCTCTGGACCTGTCCGCCGTGGGTCTGAGCCCTGACGGCCGCGGCTTCGTCGCCGTCGACGATCAGCTGCGCACCTCCGTCCCCAACATCTTCGCCATCGGCGACCTAGCCGGCGGCGTCCTGCTCGCCCACAAAGCGACCAAGGAAGGCGAGGTCTGCGCCGAGGTGATCGCCGGCAAACCCAGCGGGCAAGACGCTCAGGTGATCGCGGCGGTGGTGTTCACCGATCCAGAGATCGCCTCGGTGGGGCTTACCGAAGACGAGGCGCTGCAGGCCGGTTACGCTTTGAAGATCGGCAAGTTCCCCTTTGCGGCGTTGGGGCGCGCGCTGTCGGTGGGCGACACCCGCGGCTTCACCAAGGTCATCGCCGACGCCGCCACCGGCCAGATCCTCGGTGTGCACATCGTCGGAAACGGAGCCTCTGACTTGATCAGCGAGGCCGCGCTGGCCATCGAAATGGGCGCGGTCCTGGAAGACTTGGCGCTGACGATCCATCCCCACCCGACGCTGTCGGAGTCGATGATGGAGGCGGCGGCCGCGGCGTTGGGGCAGGCGATTCACGTCTTCAACAAGAGCTAGAAATTCAAGGGTATCTTACCCAACTCTCGAGCCAGGGGTTTCAACCCCTGGCTCTTACCCAACTCTCGATGCCCCCAAAATTGGACGGTGCTTCACCGTGGATTACCGTGCATGGACGACACCGCAGTGTCGGTTGATCTCGCCAAGGAGAGGCGGCCATGCAGTCCAAGAAATCCGGAAAGAATACGAGTGGTTGGGGCGACAGCGAGAGCTTCTTCGAGCGCAGCTTTCGGCTGACGCTTCTGGACCCCGACAAGACCGTCCAGGAAGTTCCGGAGACGCCGAAGCCGTCCGACGACCCCGACACGACCCCGATTCTGGCCAGGGCTTGGATGATCAACCTGCGGGCCAATAACCGCCACCGCCAGGCGACTCCGCGGCATGTCTGGGAGCAAAACCGAGCCAACGCCCAGGACGAGGAATGGTCGACGCAGCGAATGCTGTCTCAGCGCCAGAACTGTGTCCGCATCGGCATCAAGCCTCCACCGAGTCAGCTCGAGCTGCGTCGATCGGCCTAATCTGCTGGCCCTCACCGCCCGTCCCTGTCTCCCACTTCGTGGGCGAGGGGGAGCCCCCTCTCCCACTTCGTGGGCGAGGGGGAAGGCCAGGTTACATGTTGGGTGAACCGCGGCCGACCGTCGGCCCCCGCAACGTGGCACGTGAACCGCGGCCGACCGTCGGCCCCCCTCGTGCGGCGCA
>PFUG01000366.1:98-6590 GCA_002789955.1 Deltaproteobacteria bacterium CG_4_9_14_3_um_filter_63_12
TGAAGTGCTATGCAGGCTCCATGAAATTGGGACTCAAAGACAAGCGGGTGCTCGTCACCGGCGGCTCGCGCGGCCTTGGGCGCGCGATTTGCCAGGTGTTGGCGGCGTCCGAAGCTCGCGTCGCGTTCACTTACGCGGCCGATGACCAGGGCGCCAGCGAAACGCTTCGACTGCTCGCGCAGGCAGGTTCGCACGCCCTCGCCGAGAAGGTCGACGCCTGCGATGCAGACGCCACGCATGCCTTGGCCGAGCGTCTCGAGAAGGATTGGGGCGGCGTCGAGGTGCTGATCAACAACGCGGGCATCACGCAGGCGTTGCCCTTTGCGCTGTTGGACGCCGACGACTGGGACGTCATGATGCGCGTCAACACGCGAGGCCCTTTCGTCACGACTCAAGCCCTCTTGCGGGGCATGATCCGACGCAGAGCGGGAGTGGTCCTCAACATCGGTTCGCTGGCGGGCTCGCGCATGCTCGACGCCCCTATTCACTACAGCGCCAGCAAGACTGCGCTGGTGGGCTTGACGCGCGCCTTGGCTCGGCAGGTCTCGCGCTATTCGATCCGGGTCAACTGTCTGGCTCCCGGACTCCTCGAGGGAGGCGTCGGCGACGCGGTTCCCGCCTATCGGGTGGACGACTACGTCAGTCACTGCGCCTTGGGGCGGCTGGGGACCTTCGACGAGGTGGCGCGACTGGCCGCCTTCATGGTCTCCGAGCGCAGCAGCTACATGAACGGCGAAGTCGTCGTCGTGGACGGGGGCCTTTGATGAGCGAGAAGCGCGCTCGCATCTTGGTGCTCGGAGGCAGCGGCGCCATCGGTGCGGCCGTCGTCGAGGCCCTCGCCGCCGAAGGCGCGGCTGTGGTGGCGTCCTTTCATCGCGGCCGAGAGGTCGCCGAGGGGCTGGTCGGAAAAGGCTCGGCGCTGGCCGCCGTCCACCTCGACTTGGCCGAGGTCGAGGCCCTCCGGCGAGGGGTGTCGGCCGCCGTCGACTCACTCGGCGGCTTGGATGGGGTTGTCTTCTGCGCGGGCGTTGCGCCCTCGACGCAGCCGCTCGCGGCCTTGCCCAGCTTAGAGTCCCTGACGCCGGAGAGCTGGCAGCGGCACGCCGACGTCGAGCTGCGAGGCCTAGTTTTCGCGATGCAGGCCGTGGCTCCCCACCTGCGCGAGGGAGGCAACATCGTGGTCCTGGCCTCCCTCGACGCCGCCAAGCCCGTCCCTGCCCCGCTGCTCTCGACGTCTGCCCAAGGCGCGAAGGCCGCTTTGGCGCGGACCTTGGCCAAGTCGCTGGGTCCGCACAACATTCGCGTCAACGTGGTTGCGGCTGGATTGCTCGAGGTCGGCGCGTCGCAGCTTCTGCCTCGGTCGTTGGTCGACGACTTCGTCGCGCACTGTGCGGCAGGAAGGCTCGGGCAGGTGCGCGAGATCGCCGATGTGCTGACCTGGTTTGCCCTCGAGAATACCTACGTGAACGGGCAATGTGTCGTGGTCGACGGCGGGATCTGACGCCAGCCAAGTCACTCCGGGAGCACAGGCAGCTCCTCGCAGAAGCGCGCGTCTGGAGCGGTGACGTTGACGCCGTGGAGGAACTCGTCGGGCAGGAAGCTCTGCCAGTGGTCCGGCATCAGGGCCTTGAGGACGGCCAACGCGATGTGGAGGCTGTCGGTGGACTCGAGTAGGCGCGCGTCGGCGTAGAGCTCACGCAGGAACGACGGGCTTCCGAGCTCGATGGCGCGGTCCATGACGTAGCGATCTTCGAGCAGTCGCGCTCGCGTGAAGGTGTCTCGGAGGATCTCCTCGCTGCCGCAGGCAAGGACCTCGCAGAGCAAGGACCAATCGGACTCTCGGCAGGCGAAGTTGCGCACGAGCCGCAGGGCGTCGACGTCGGCGCGCCGTTTTGCCTCTAACAGGAGTTTGCGCGCCGCTCCGCGGTCGCCAGCGCGGGTCTCGTTGAGCAACCGCTGCAGGTGCGGCGCGGCAGGGAGGTTGGCGAGCCCCTCGTCGTTCACCCAGCCGGCGTCGGGACGATCGCGGGTCTGGGAGAGGCTTCCCCAGTCCACTTCGATCTCGAGGGGCCTAGAGGCAAACTGGCGAGCGTATTCTTCCCACGCCGCCCGCACCATGCGTTGGGTGACGCCGCGGGGCTTGGTGCGCTCGATGTGGGCGACGAAATCGCTGGAGAAGACGCCGCGATGGGGCCAGTCGGCGGTCTCTCGTGCGGTGCGGGCGAGCAGGCCGACGGAGTCTTCGCGCTGTCGCTGACGAAGCAGCCAGCGGGTGAAGCCCGTCGCGCGCCGCGCATCGAAGCCTTTCATGATGTCGCGCTCGATGGGTGTTTCATTTCCCCAGCGTCCGTAGGCGCTCCAGACGATCGGTCTCGTTCTGGGTCATCCAGGGATCGTTGGAGAGGACCTCGTAGGCCTTGGTGAAAAACGGCTTGGCGTCCTTCTTTTTGCCCAGGGCGTAGAGACATTCGGCGACCTCCTCGAAGACGAAGCCATCGGTGGTCCCGGCCTCCTCGTGGGCCTTGACCAGCGCCTTTTGGAGCTCGAGGGCTTCCTTCGTCCGTCCCAGGGAGCGCAGCGTGCGTCCGACGCTCCACCGCGCGACCAAAATGGGGCCTTGCTCACCTTGGCTCTCACGCCAAGCCAGCCCCGCTTGGAACATCTCCAGCGCCTTTTCGTATTCGCCCTGATCGTGGTGAGTCCATCCCATGTTGTTGTAGAGCGCGCCAAGCCAGCGTTTTGCCCCCTCCTGTTTGGAGCTCAGGGCGAGGGCCAGGGCTTGTTCGTTCCAGTGAGTGGCCTCGGCGGCGGGCTCGATGACGCCCATCATGTGGGCGGCGTCCACGGCGCAAACGTCGTTGCGTTCAGCCTGGCAGAGCTCCCACGCGGCGACGAACAGCGTCTTCGCCTTGTCGTTCTGTCGTGCTGCGTTGAAGACACGGCCGCGCTCCAAGAGGTAGCGAGCATGGACGACCTTTGAGGCGGTGGGGAGGGCGGGCTCGACTTGGTCCAGTGTGGCGTGAGCGGTCTCGAAATCCCCTTGCAGCGATTGGGCGCGCGCGATCTGGGTCAGCAACTCCAGGCGATAGTCCTCCGCGTCGGTCCCCTCGATCTTCGCCAAGAGCGTTTCGAACACTTCCTCAGTGGCTGCGGGTGCGTGGTAGTCCCACAGCGCGTCGATTTCCGGCAGGTCCCCGGCGCTTGGCCGGGCTTTTGGCTCGGGCTCCTTGTGTTGCGGCGCCGAGCACGAGAGCAACCAGAGCCCCAGTAAAACCAACCCGAACCTAAGCCTTCTCTGCATCGTCGCGCCTCTCTCTGGGCAAGACCCCGCCTCCAAGGTCACAACCTCCACTCTAGTCCAAATCCTGCCGCTGGGCCGCCATAACCGATGGAATCTTGATAGGTGTAGTCGCCATCGACGACCTCCTTTTCGCCGAAGAGGCCGGCAGCACCGAGGCTTACGGTCATGAACAGCGAGTCTCGCTCGCCATTCCCCGAGAAGAGGACTCGCAGGGCGACTTCGCCGTACCAGTAGCCGGCCAAGCCGCCGCCGCCGCGCAGAAGCATCCAAGAGGCCGCCGTAGTCGGAATTTGGATGGTGGCGTTGGTGCCTCCGTAGAGGAACTTGTCCTTGAAGAGCACGAAGTTGTTATTGGCCAGCAAGGTCAGGCCGTCGCGTGCACCGAGGCGGACGGCCTGCATGATGGATAGGGCGTTCTCGACGCTCTCGAAGCCGCTGCCCTCGGTTTTTGGGGCGCCTCCGGTGGAGTCGGAGGACGAGAAGCCGACCCCTGGGGTGTCGTTCACGGCCGACCAGCCCAACCCCAAGCCGACCTCGAAGAGCCGTGTGTCGTAGGCCGCAACGACGTTGGCGGCGAGGGCGAGGACGTCGCCATCGTCGGCGATGCCGAGGGCGGCGGGCTGGAAGAGGGCGCGGATGACCAAAGGGCCGTCGAAGCGGTAGGCCGCCTCGACCTCCGAGACCGAGCCGAAGCCGAGGGTTCCGAGAGCGAGGAAAGGCCTGAACATGAAGGAGACCTCCCAGAGGCCTTCGGCGCGCGGCGGGCTCATGCTGCTGCTGGTCAGCGCCAGCTCGGTGTAACGCGCCTGGGCGCCGGCGGGGACCTCTTCGTTGATGCCCAACTCTACGCTGGCGCGCCCCTCGGAGATGGCCAAGATCTTGCCGACGGCGACTCGGTCTTCTTCGTTGGCGGTCTCGTTGCCGCCCAGCGAGCGGGAGCGCCAGACGAAGAGCTCGATGTGCTGACCTTTGGCAAACCCGGCTTCGGTTCCCTTGTCGATGATGACGGTGTCTTCGACGGTCTCGAGGACGTTGGCGACGGCGGTCGGCGTCTTGGGCTCGGCGGGCTTCTCGGCCTGCTCGGCGACCTTCTTTACAGGCAGCTGCGGGTTCTTCACGACGGTGTCGGCGCCCAGAAGCATGGGCTCTGACCCTGCCAATGGCCTGGCCTCCGTGCGCTGCAGCTTCAGCCACAGCTGCCCGTCGAGCTCGAACACGCCGGTGACAGCGCCGTCGCTGTGTTGGACGTGGGCGTCGATGGTGGCGCGGGCGCCGGGCTGGGCGTTGACGATCACCAGCCCTTCGCGCCCACACGCCACATAGAGCTTGTCGCCGTAGACCAACAGGCTCTCGCCGATGCAAGGCAGCATGAGTGGAGTGTCAGAGTCGAGGTTCGAGGCCAAGATGGAGCCGTCGAGGGTCCACTCGCGAGCCGGCAATGGCACCGGCTCGGCAGGAGGCGTCTGGGTTTCTTGCGCGACCAGCTGCGACGACATCGCGAGGATGACCGCAACGAGGAGGGGGAACGAGAAGGTGCGCATGGGAGACTCCGCAATTGGAAGGGGTTCTGGTACCAAGTTAGACCTATGCGTTCGACGATCCGAGCGACGGAATCAAGAGCGTTGGTTGGCGGCGAAGGACTCGAGCAAGGAGACCAAGGCCTCGACCCCTTCGAGGGTCATGGCGTTGTACAGGGAGGCACGCAGACCGCCCACCGAGCGGTGTCCTTTCAGTCCGACAAGGCCGTTCTGGTCGGCGAGCTTGACGAAGCGGGACTCGAGCTCTGTCGTGGGCAGTCGCCAGACGACGTTCATTACGGAGCGGCTGGTGCGCTCGACCGGGGTTCGGAAGAAGTCGGGATTGGCGTCGAGGGTTTGGTAGAGCAAGTCGGCCTTGGCGCGGTTGCGGCGCTCCATTTCGCCGAGGCCACCGATGGACTCGAGCCACGCCAGCACCTTGCCGACGACGTAGATGGGGAAGACCGGTGCGGTGTTGAAGAGGGAGTCGGACTCGACGTGGGTGCGGTAGCGAGCCATGACCGGGAGGTCGGGTTGGCAGCGCTCGAGCAGGTCTCGCCTCAGGATCACCAAGGTGGCGCCCGCCGGGCCGAGGTTCTTTTGGACTCCGGCGTAGATGAGGCCGTAGTCGCGCACGTCGAACTTGCGCCACAACATGTCGGAGGACATGTCGCCGACCACGAACGCGTCGGGGTTCTCGGGGCGCAGGGTGTGATGCAGCTGCGTGCCGGCGATGGTGTTGTTGGTGGTGACGTGGAGGTAGACCGCATCGGGGCTTAAAGAGAGCTCGTCTTGGGTGGGGACGCGCAGATAGCCTTGCGGGGTCTTGGCGTCGTAAGCGTAGTGGATCTTTCCGAAGCGCGCGGCCTCCACGGCGGCGTTCGCGGCCCAGACGCCAGTGAGCACGTAGTCGGCTTGCTTGGCGATGTTCAGGAAGTTCCAAGGCACGGTGTAGAACTGGGTCGAGGCCCCGCCACCCAGGAACAGGATCTCGTACTCGTCGCCGATCTCCAGGAGCCGGCGCAGAGACGCCTTGGTCTCGGCGTGAATGGCGCTGTACTCGGCGCTGCGGTGGCTCATCTCCATGACGCCCATACCCGCGCCGCGGCAGTCGAGCAGCTCGTCCCGTATCTCCTCGAGGACTGACAGTGGCAAGGTCGCAGGACCAGGATTGAAGTTGAAAACTCTCTTCGTCATCGCAGCCTCCATAGGGGAAATGCCCCTCGCCTGGGCCACCCACCGACAGACGCGGGACGTTGGATCTGTTGCCTCACTTCCTTGCGCCCGATTCCCGCATCTTTGTTTGGGTTTGCCGTGCGTCGCTTGGTCATCCGCTCAGCAAGGGGGTCGAACGCAGAGCGAGTCCCTTTGTTCGGCGGTGGTCGACCCTGAAGGATTCGGAGAATAGCAGGGTGTGGCTGCAACTCCAGGCCTTTGCGCACGATGATCGGCCGCGAGCCAAAGCGGCGTGGCTCGCAAGCATTGATGTGTGCTCGCTCTGAGTCGTAGGGGACGACACCAAGAAATCTCGGGATCGGGCGATCGCCATGAAAATTGCCCGGGATCGGGCGAGCCAACGTCGGTTTGCCCAAGGTTACACCTTGGGCCTGGAGTTTGTACACATCTCTGGAGTTTGTACACTTGTGGGATCGAGCGGGCGGGCGTCGGTTGCCC
>PFUG01000256.1 GCA_002789955.1 Deltaproteobacteria bacterium CG_4_9_14_3_um_filter_63_12
CCCACTGCGACACCGGACTTCCGGGGACCTGTACTTAGTCTTTCGCGCCACAGACGTGAGCCATGGACAACTATTCGCACTCGGAAGCGATTTGCCCCTTGACCTTCCAGTGACTGGAACCCTTATGTTCCTTCCAGCTTGGTGGAACCTTACCAAGCCAAAGGCAAAATGAGCGACCCACAACCGCCTTCTTCAATCACCGTCAGCATGCCCATCCAAGGCATGACCTGCGCCACCTGCGCCACCCGCATCGAGCGCGTGGTCAAGCGCCTCGACGGCGTCTCCGAAGCCTCCGTCAACCTGGCCACCGAGCGCGCTCAGATCTCGTTTGACTCCGCGACGCTGTCCCCCGCGGCGATCGCGGAGGCCATCACCAAGGCTGGCTTCGTCGTCCCGCCGCAGACCTACGAGCTCTCCATCACCGGCATGACCTGCGCCACCTGCTCCAATCGCCTGGAGAAGGTACTGAACCGCCTCCCTGGCGTCACCGAGGCGAACGTCAACCTCGCCGGTGAGACCGCCACCGTGAAAGGTGTCGTCGGCGTGGTGGCCGCTGCCGACCTCATCGTCGCGGTCGAGAAGGCGGGCTTCGGCGCCAAGCCGAAGGTCGCCGGCTCCGCAGCGCTGGACGCCGAGGAGCGCGAGGCCAAGGCGCGCTCGCGCCAAGAGCTCAACAAACTGCTGATCGCCGCCGGCCTCACCGCCCTCTTCTGGGCGCAGATGTTCTGGAAGATGGCGCTCGGCATCGACTGGATGCTGCCCGCCTGGGTCCAGCTTGCCATCGCCACTCCTGTCCAGTTTTGGGCGGGCGCCCGCTTCTACCGCGCCGCTTGGGGCGCGCTGCGGGCGTTCACCGGCAACATGGACTTGTTGGTCTCCATCGGCACCACTGCCGCCTACGGCCTCAGCGTCTTCTTGATGCTCTGGCCCGCCGCCAGCATGGCTGGCGGCGAGCTCTACTTCGAGGCGTCCGCCTCGGTCATCACCCTGGTCATGCTGGGCAAGTGGCTCGAGGGCCGCGCCAAGCGCTCGACGACCGGTGCCATCCGCGCCCTGATGCACCTGCGACCCGAGCAAGCCCGCGTCCTGCGCGGCGAGCGCGAGGTCGAGCTGCCCGTCGAAGCTGTCGCTGAAGGCGATGTTGCGGTCGTCCGCCCCGGCGAGCGCCTGCCGGTCGACGGCGTCATCGTGCGTGGCAGCTCCCAGGTCGACGAGTCCTTGATCACTGGCGAGTCGTTGCCCGTCGAGAAGGCCGAAGGCGACGAGGTCACCGGAGGCTCGATCAACGGCGCCGGGCTGCTGCACGTCCGCACCACGCATGTGGGCGAGGAGAGCGTGCTCTCCCGCATCATCGCGCTGGTTCAAGGCGCCCAGGCCAGCAAAGCTCCCGTCCAGCGCGCGGTCGACCGCATCGCCGCGGTCTTCGTGCCCGTCGTGTTGGTGATCGCGCTCGGCACGCTCGTCGGCTGGCTCATCGCTGGCGCCAGTGGCACCGAAGCGCTGATTACGGCGGTGTCCGTGCTCGTCATCGCCTGCCCCTGCGCCCTTGGGCTCGCCCCCCCGACCGCCATGATGGTCGGCACCGGTTCCGCCGCGCGCGCCGGGATCCTTATCAAAGACGCCGAATCCTTGGAGCTGGCTCACGGCCTCGAGGCCGTCGTCTTCGACAAGACCGGCACCCTCACCGAAGGCCGGCCGTCGGTCCGCGAGGTCTTCGCCGCCGAAGGCGACGAAGACTCGCTGTTGAGCCTCACGGCGTCCGCCCAACAAGGCAGCGAGCACCCCTTGGCCAAGGCCATCCTCGCCCGGGCCAAAGAGCACGGCCTGGCGCTGCAAGCCCTCGACACGTTCGAGGCGCTGCCTGGCCGCGGCGTGCGAGCGCAGGTCGGCGAGCACACCCTGCTGGTGGGCAGCCGACGACTGATGAACGAGTCTAAGGTCGACACCGCACCCCTCGAGGAGCACGCCGAGGCCCTCGAGAACGACGGTCTGAGCGTCATGTGGATCGCGAGCGTCGGCTCAGCGCCAGGAAACCCGAGCGAAGGCGGCGGCAGCGCCCGCCTCCTCGGCGCCATCGCCGTCGGCGACACCATCAAGGACGGTGCCGCCGAAGCCCTCGCTGGGCTGCGGCGGATGGGCATCGAGGCCATCATGCTCACCGGCGACAACGCCCGCACCGCGGGCGCGGTCGCCAAGACTCTTGGCATCGAGCGCGTGCTGGCCGAGGTGCTGCCCTCGGAGAAGTCGGCCGAGGTCGTCAAGCTCAAGGCCACGAAACGCGTCGCCATGGTCGGCGATGGCATCAACGACGCGCCGGCGCTCGCCGCCGCCGACGTTGGCTTCGCCATGGGTACGGGCACCGACGTGGCCATGGAGGCCGCGGGCGTCACCCTGATGCGCGGCGAGCCCAGCTTGGTGGCTGGCGCCATCCAGATCTCGAAGGCGACCTACTCGAAGATCCGACAGAACCTGTTCTGGGCCTTTATCTACAACGTCATCGGAATCCCGCTGGCGACGCTCGGGTTGCTGAGCCCAGTGCTCGCGGGCGCGGCCATGGCCATGAGCTCGGTCAGCGTCGTCAGCAACTCATTGCTCTTGAAACGATGGAGGCCGCGGCCATGAACATCGGTGAAGCCGCCAAGCTCTCGGGCGTACCGCCCAAGACCATTCGCTACTACGAGAGTGTCGGCCTGATCCGGGAGGCGAGCCGCAAAACGAGCGGCTACCGAGACTACGAGCCAAAAGACATCGAGGTCCTGCGCTTCGTTGTCCGCGCTCGCAGCCTTGGCTTCAGTCTGAAGGACGTCTGCAACCTGCTCGCCCTTTGGAACGACACGCACCGCTCCAGCGCCGACGTCAAGAGGCTCGCTATGGAGCGCATCGGCGATATCGACGAGCGCATCGCCCAACTGGAGTCGATGCGCGCGACCCTCTCACTGCTAGTCGCCGAATGCCACGGCGACGAGCGCTCGACCTGCCCGATTTTAGACGGCTTGTCAGGAAACCCCGCTCCCCACGACTGTCGTGGAGACGAAATCAAGGAGAACTCTCATGGCCAAGTACACTGTTGAGGGAATGACCTGTGGCGGCTGCGCACGCTCCGTCACCAACGCCATCAAGGCCAAGAGCGCCGACGCCAAGGTCGAGATCGACCTGGAAGCCAAGGTCGTGACGGTCGATGGCTACACCGACGTCAACGGCATCAAGGAGGCGGTAGAGGGCGCAGGCTTCGATTTTATCGGGCAGATTTAGGGCTCGGCCCTCACCCCTTCCCATCTCCTCTCCCACTTCATGGGCGAGGGGGGCTTTGGGCGTGATTCTAGGCTCTTGGGTTGGCTCGAAGAATTTTCGTCGAGACATGAACAGTAGCGACCCCACGAAAGACCCCAATCGACCCCAACAGCTGGACTCCCCTCGCCCCACGAAGTGGCAGAGGGGGTCGGGGGGTGAGGGCCTAGTCGCCCGCCGCCGCCTCGTCCTTACGAGGGTCCCAGCATTTCTCTTCGACGTTGTCCTTGTAACGACAGACCCAGGTCAGCTCGCCACTCTCGGCCCACCAGCGCTGCTCTCCGACCTGGTGGCTCATCTTCCATTCGCTCGAGCGCTTGCGCCGACCCGACGGGTACCACTCGCGCTCGATCCCAGTCCGGTAACCGTCCTTCTCCTCGACCTCCCAAAGCTTCTGGCCGTCGGGAGCCCATATGGCCCAGAACCCATGGTGACGCCCGTTGGGCCGCTCACACCACGTCTCCAGCCCGTCTTGGAATTCGGGAGTCGCCTCGAAGCTCTTGGTGCCGTCGGGGCAGGGATGTCGGTCCCAATACTTCCAGGCAAAGACCTCCGGTGAGTCCGGCGCTGGGTCGGTGACCTCGGTCAGCTCTTGGTGTTCGGGGTGGCCACGATCACAACCCAGGTGCGGCGAGAGCGCAGCGACTAAGAAGCCAAACAGTGCGGCGGTCAGATGACGTGCATCGAGGGGCATTTCGGAGCCCTGCAGAAGGAGTTACCGCCACTATGGGCGAAAGCCGTCAGAGATCCAAGCGGAAGACCCACCGCTAGGAAACCTGCCCTCTCCCTCGAGTGCACGTCCGGAAATGCCTGGGTGCAAGGAGGCCACGAACGAGGGACGCAGCACCGAGAAGCGAGCGAGGAAGCCGACGCCCACTATTCGAACGTGAAGACGCAGCGGAACCCCACATCCGGCGCGTAGGACCCCGCGGCCAGCTCACGAGGCGACGCCGAGCCTCTCAGGGCGTAGGACTCCTTGTCGTTTTGCAGCTCCATGGTCCACTCGGCCGCCTCGCCGCGGCGCAGCAGGCGCGGGTTCTTGGCCTCGGTCGGAGATGTGGGAGACAACGTGCTCAGCGCAGCCTCCCACTGCGCTGGCGTGGGCAGCCGCATGCGGCGGCTCTCGCAGAAGAGCTGCGCCTCGATGCCGGAGATGCAGAGCGCGGGGGCCTTCGCGACCTCGTCGAGGCTCTGCGCCAAGAGCCCAGGGCAGGGACCCTCGCTGCTCCCCGCGGCCAGGGCCTCGAGCAAGCCATCTACGGTGTAGTCGTCGCGGGCCTCGTCGGTGAGCGTGCTGAAGAACGTGCGTCGGCTCTCGTACAAGCTGACCGGGTTGCGGTCGATGTAGAACGAAGGCGCCGCGCCCGCTTCGAGCGCCACGGGCTCCATGCTCCCGAGCTTGTAGGGCAGCCACAAATCGGCCAGGTCATCCAGAGTGATGCCCAGCACCCAAATGGGGAACGAGGTGATGGCCACGATGGCGAACGCCGCCCCGACCGCGCGCAGGCGAGGACGAAGCACCTGGCGCACGGGGAACGCTGGACGGCACACCGAATAGAGGGCGCCAAAGAGGACCAGCATCATCAGCCACTGGCCCAGCGTCGCGGCGACCAGGAACGGCTTGGCGCTGGCCAGGAGCTCGGGCCCGCGGTCTTCGGCGGACAAGGAGCCCAGCGACAGCTCTTCGACGCGACGAAAGAAGAAGTAGAAACCGATGCTGATTCCGGCGCCGGTGATGGCGACGCCCGACAAAATGCCGGCCCGGAGGGTCTGCCACGCCACCAAGAAGCCGTCGCCAAGCGGCTCTCGCACCCGCAACACGGCGGCGGCCGTCAGCGCCCACGTCAGGTAGAGAGGAAGTCGAAAGAAACCCCCTTTCGTGAACCCAGGGAAGAAGAAGAGCTCCATGGCGACGATGAACAGGATTCCAGCGGGGAGCAGGGCCCAGCGGCGCCTGGCGTTCGGGGCACTGGCGCCGACGGGCCGCACGAACAAATAGCCCAACAGGACCATGGTCGAGATGAGCCAGACCACGAGCTGATCCAGAGACGTCGCCAACAAGAAGCGCTCGATGCTCGAGCCCACCGCGTCGACGATGTTCTTGGCGCCCGAGGCGTCCACGGGATTGTAAGAACGCAACGAGATCGTCTGCGACTCCTGAAGGCCACTGAGCTGCAGGTAGTTGAACAGGCTCAGACCCAAGCCGATGGCCGGGACCACCACGAACCGCGGGCCCTGCAGCCAGTGGTTCCACTTGCCCGCTCGCCAGAACCTCATGATCAGGAACGAAACCCCGCTCAAGACCAGGCAGAGTGCGACGATGATGACCATGACAAGCGTGTTGGGCAGGCGGCTCGGCAGCCCCAACATGGTGAAGAGCGTCGTCTCGCTCACGCCCATAGCCAGGAAAGCCGGGATCCAGGCCAGCGGCAGCGTGATGGCGAACCACATCACGAGCTTCCAGTGCCGCCCGTGTTCTTGAATGTCCAACGTCGGCGTGCGCCCTTGCGGCGGCGTCAGCATGAGGGGCGCTGGGGTGCGAGCCCGCTCGATGGAGATGGCCTTCGAGTCTTCGCTGTCGAGCTCCGGGGACTTCCCATCGGCAAAGGTCGTGGCGCCAGCGAGCAGAGCTTCGGGGGTTTGTTGGACCACGCGGACCGCTGGGGTCTCGTCCGAGGCGAAGGTGCTCATCAGCGCCGGATCGCTGGCCAACAGCGCGGCCGAAGAGAGGACGCCGGTCAGCGCCCGCAGATCGCGCATCATCTCCAGCATGGTGGAGTAGCGCTCGTCCCTGTCCTTGGCCAACGCGCGCTCGACGACTCTGACGAGCACGTCGGGCAGCTCGGGCACCAGAGCCTTGATGTCCGGCACCGGCTTGGTCAGGATCCGCGCCAGCACGGCGTTGTAGCTGTCGCCCGCGTAGGGCAGCGTGCCCGTCAGCATCTCGAAGAGGATGACGCCGGCCGCCCAGATGTCGATGCGTTGGTCGATGTCCTTCTCGCCTGCGGCTTGCTCCGGGGACATGTAGAAGGGTGTGCCGAGCACGGTCCCCGTCTTCGTCAGCGAGAGCGAGCCGACCTCGGCGTCGGCGATCTTGGAGATGCCGAAGTCGAGCAGCTTCACGTCCTCGCCGCGGTCCTCGTCGTAGGTCACGAAGATGTTGTCGGGCTTCAGATCCCGGTGGATGATGCCCTTCTCGTGGGCGGCTTTGCAGGCGCTGAGCACGGGCAACAGGATGTCCACCGCGCGCTTGCTGTCGATGCGGCCGCTCTTCTCGATGACCTTGGCCAGGCTGCGCCCGTGCAGGCGCTCCATGACCATGTAGATGATCCCGTCGGGCGTCTTGCCGACGTCCTGAATGTTGATGATGTTCGGATGGCCGATGGCCGCCGCCGACTGCGCCTCGCGCAGAAACCGCTCTGACGCCACCTCTGACCCAGCGTGCTCAACGTGCAACAGTTTGATGGCGACTTGGCGCTTGATCAGCGTGTGCTCGGCCTCGTAGACCGACCCCATGCCGCCCTTGCCGATCAGGCGAACCAGTCGGTACTTGCCATCAAGCAGCGTGCCGAGGCGCTCGTCGAGGGTTGGTGCGGGGTTTGGGTTCTGAGGCTCTGACATGGTGCGCAAACGTTGTGGAGCAGTGGGTGAGACCAGTCCCGGCGACTGTGCAGGAAACGGACCGATCTTTCTATGGGCGCGTCACGCAGTGTCTCTCGCCAGGCGAGAGCTGGCCAGAATGGCGGGTTGGCGACGGCCTCCGCGGTCGCGGTCAAATTCTCCACTGAGGGCACACAGAGAGTTTCTTGCTCGTCACGAACCCTGAAGCGCTGTCAGCGACGGCGGCGCCATTGAGCCCCGAGCGCGACGAACGCCCAGAGCACCAACGACGGCGCTGGGCTCACGGGACCCCGGAGCGTGCAGCCACAGCCCTCGTCTTGGGATTGGCTCGGGGTCGAGGTGCCGTCGTCGCCTGTGGAGTCGGCTGTCGCGGCGTCGTCGCTGCCGGTGACGTCTTGGTTTGCTGACGTGTCTGTTGTGCTCGTCGCGTCACTGCTCGTCGTCGCGTCACTGCTCGTCGTCGCGTCAGCGCCGGTCGTGCCGTCGGCCACGGTGTCGGTCCAATTCTCCGCGGTGTCGGCGAGCTCCTCGACGGGCTCGATGGGCGGCGGGTCGGCGTCTTTGAAGCCGCTCCCCACGACCCAACCGGGGTTGGTCGCCGCGCTGTGCTCGTAGGCACCGGCGTCGGGCGAGCCGTCGCCGCGCAGGCTCAGGTTGAAATCGTCGGAGGCGGCGTAGGTGGCATCGCCAGCGTTGATGAGCGCCGAGCCGATGGGCGGGTAGAAGTCGAGGTTGGCGGCATCGGCAAAGTCGCCCAGACCGGACGCAGCCGACACGCCACCGGGCGCGTTGTGGCCGCCCAGGGCGATGTTGCCGACGACGGTCGCCGAGCCCGCGCCGCCGTTGAAGTCGATGGCCGTGCCGCCGTTGCTGTAGAGGGCGTTGTTGGCCACGACGTTGTTCGCCTGCCCACTCCAGTTGTTGCTCTTGAGGGCGGCGTTGCCGGAGCCGAGGATGGTGTTGTGCACGAGCACGGCGTCGTGGGCTTCGAACCCTTGGCTGGGTTTCGAGTGGATGCCGTTGATGGCCGCGTTGACGATGATGTTGTTGCGGACGATGACCTGGCCGACGATCTGGATCCCGTTGTCCTGGCTGCCCCAGACGAGGTTGCGCTCGACGACGTTCGGGCCGCCCAGGCCGTCGGCGAAGCCGTACAGGGTGATGCCCGGGTAGTTGGCGCCGACGATGACGTTGTCGCGCAGCACGTTGTTGAACGAGCCCGTCTTCAGCTCGATGCCGTCGCCCTGGGTGCCGCCGCTGAGGTCGTGGATGTAGTTGAGCTCGAACACAGAGTTGGAGACGGTGCAGGCGGCGTCGTTGCAACCGAGGTACATGCCCTCACCGGGGCCGCTGCCGTCGGTGCCGGTGTTGTAGATCTCGTTGCCGCTGACCAGGAGGTGGTCGCAGAGGTTGCCCGGCCGATTGCAGGAGATGCCGACGTCGTAGAGGTCGTGGAGGCTCAGGTTGCGCAGGGTCGCGTACTCGGCTGAGGCCAGGCGGATGCCGTGGCTGCCGGCGGTCAGCTCGAAGTTCTCGAACGTGAAGTAGCTGCCGCCCAGGTTGAGGATGTTCTGGTTAGAGACCCCGCGGATGTGCGGACGCTCGCCGTCCGCCCCACGCACGACGATGGGCGCGTTCGCGGTGCCGACCCAGGTCACCTCGAGAAAGCCCCCCGTGTCGTAGACGCCGTCGTGGACGACGACCTCATCTCCCGCTTGCAGCGTCTTGAGCGTGCCGAAGAGGTCGTCGCTGGCCGTGATGTCGTAGACGGTGGCGCTGGCGGCCGAGGCGCTGCCGAGCAAGACGAGCAGAGCGAGTGCGAGAATCGGCGATATCGTTGAACGTGAGCGCATCTCAACCTCCGAAGCTGAAATCGGGTTTGACGGCTCCGCAGGCCTCACGTCGGTTCCAGCCTCAGGCCTGAGGCCTGAGGGTTGGACTGATCAGGGAGGGATTGGGCCGCGGAGGGAATCAGTCGTGCCGCCTCAAGTGCAGCTTCATCAGGTCTTGCAACGCCTTGCTGTAGCGCGCGTTCAAGGCGACCGGGTCCTTGAGCTCGGGCTCGTTGTTGAGGGTCACGAAGGGGACCTTCACGCCGTGCAGGTCGAGCGTGCCTTGGTCGCGGCCGCCGGTGACCTCGTCCCAGTCCTGCCCAGCGGAGAAGCGCTGTAGGGCTTCTTCGGGCAGCTTGTGGGCAAGAATCGAGTGGGCCAAAGCCTCCTGGTAGCGCGCCTCGTTGCGTCGCCGAGATTCTTCGTAAGAGACCTTGATGTAGAGGATGACCGAGCGTTCGAGCACCTCTTTGGAGAACAGGGGGTAAGCGCGCTTGAAGCCCCCATCGGCGACGCCGCGGGCGAACTCCACGAAGACGGTGTGGTCGTCGTAGAAACCGTCTTTTCCCATGAAGTCGCGCTCGACCACCGCGGAGAACTTGCAGATCAGCATGTCGAGGAGCTTGTCGCCCTCGTGCTGCACGTAGCCGCCGGGCACTGCCGTCGAATAGAGGCGAGGCTCGCCCACTTTCTCCCAGAGATCGTCCTCGACGAACTTGTCCCAGAGCCAGACGAAATCGTCGATCTCGACCAGCTCGCCGATGTGGAAGCGCTCGCGACGCTCGGCCAGCGGGGTGTTCTTGATGAAGTCGATGAGCTCGGACTTGCCGCCTGCAGGACGACCGTTGAGGATGATATTTTCAAAGATGCTCATGGGCTCTCCCTTGGATAAGGTGACCGCCGTGGGGCGACCGAGGATTTGCCGCGCATCCTATTCTCGACCGCACCTCTGGCGCAAACGCACTCGCAGCGTCGCCCATGCGGTTGCGTTCTTTGCGGCCCGTGGTAGCCTTTGTGCTTCACGAAACCTCGCCCGTCGTTGGTCTGCCATGAAACTGCCATCGCTTCGCGTCCTCTTGCTCCCTATCACCCTGACGCTGTGTGCCTGTGGGGGGCAGACCCCGCAGCAGGCGCTCAACGACTACGCGGCCGCGGTGGCGAGCTCTGATGCGGAGCGCGCCTATGCGCTCCTCGACGCGGACTACCACGAGCGCGTCCCCTTCGAGACCTTCAAGGAGCGCTTCGACGCCTACTCCAAGGCCGGAGAGGGCATCGTCAGCGCTCTCGAGAGCGCCGCCGGAGAGCCCGCCTTCGTCGACGCCGCTTTGCCCTTTACCGAGTTCGACACCTTGGACATCGGCCTCACGAAGGAGGGCTGGCGCGTCGAGGGGGGCCTCTTCAACTTCTACGGCCAGCGAACGGCGCGCGAGACGCTGAGTTCGTTCATCAAGGCCGCCGAACGCAAGAAGTACGACGTCCTGATGCGCTTCGTCCCTACGGACTACGCCGCGCACATGAGCGCCGAACAGATGCAGAAGCAATTCGAAGAGAACCCCGAGCGCATCCAAGAGATGATCGCGCTCCTCAAACAGAACCAGAACAACCTCATCACCACCCGCGGCAACCGCGCGGAGATGAAGTACGGCCCCTACACCATGGAGTTCCGCAAAGAAGAAGGGCTCTGGAAGATCGAAGACGCCGACTGATCGCGTGTCGGCACGCGAACCCGATCGCTAACGCCTGTTGTTCCGGCCCCCTGCTTTGCGTAACATGACTCTCTCAGTGGCCAACCACACAGACTTCGTCGTCTGGTGGACCGCCGGAAATGACACCTTTTCGAGGTCGGCATGAATCGCAGCTCGCACGCTCTACTCTTTATTCTCGCTCTCTCTTTGCTCCTCGCGGCCTGCGGCGCGGACGACCCCGGCGAAACGGCCGACGCGAGCGATGCCACCGGGAGCGAGACCAGCTCCGATCTCAACATCGGCGAGTTCACCATTCCCACTGACAATCAGGTCGAGCCCAACAACCCAGCCGACGAGGCGGGCGACTGCGTCGCGGGCTGTGCACACGATGTTCCCGCCGCCTTCGACTATACCGGCTACGACGCCTACCAAGGCAAGATCGACGGCGAGTGCCACGTCAGCGCCGATGGCGGGGCCATCTTCGACACCGACGTCATCGGCTTTCATGCCGCCACCGCGCGCACCTTGCTCGAGATCACCGTCACCCCGTCCGAGGGCTCCAAGCTCGATCCCGTCATTATCACCAACGACGGGAACCTCGCCATGACCTACAACGACGAGCGCTCGTCCGGTGAGTCCACCGCCCGCACCGTCGTCGCCTACCCCTACGTCACCGGCCTCGACATCTACCTCGCCATCGACGACGCCAAGAACTACGAGAGCTACGATCCCGACAAGACCTACACCGACTGCAGCACCTTCACGGGTGGCGACGACTACGGCTACTACATCCAGGTCAAGGAGATCCCCTATAGCGACATCAACCTCGGCACCTTGGCTGCGGGTGTCCCCCTGACCGGCAGCGGCGCCCTTACCCAGGGCGGTGACCTCCAGCACTTCTCCTTCAAGGCCCCAGCCGATGCGCAGCCCACCGTCGTCGTGCGCTCCACTGGCTCCGACGCCTTCATCCCAACCCTTGTCGAGATGAACAGCGTACAGGGCCAGCTCAAGTGGAACCGCCTCGCCGACGACGGCGGCATCCTTGGCGGCGAGGAGGTCCTCGACGGGACGGTCACCCTCAGCGGTGGGTTCCGGGCCTGCGAGACCTCCTGCCCAGCGACCGTCGAATTCATCTTCGCGGTCCTCGACTGGAACGGCGTCGCTTGGCCAGGCGCCTTCACGTTCGACGTCGAAGTCACCCTCTGAGATGACGCTCTCTTTTTACGAGTACATGGGGCGCTGCCTCTACGATCCCGAGCACGGCTACTACGCCTCCGGCGCGGTGACCTTCGGCAAGGGCGAGCACTTCTGGACCTACCCGCAGCGCCTCCGGCCCCTCTTCGGCTGGATGGTCGCCGAGGCCGCGCGCGCGCTCTTCACCCGCCTTGTCGAGAGCGGCAAAGTCCCGAACGACGCGCCGCTGACGCTCCTCGAGTTGGGCGCCGGTAACGGCGACCTGGCCCACGACGCCCTGCAGTACATCGTCGAGCACGAGCAGAGCGCGCCTTGGGCGCCCTTGCGAGGCCGCGTGCGTTATGTCGTCGGCGAGCTCAGCGCCGCGCTGCGCGTGCGCCAATGCGAGAAGCTGCAACCCTTCATCGCCAGCGGCCGAGCCGAGGTGCGCGCGCTCGACGCACGTGAGTTGAGCTGGGACGGGCCTTTTTACGGCGTCCTGGTGGCCAACGAGCTCATCGACGCCTTTCCCTGCGAGCTCTTGCAGGTCGCGGCGGTCGACCGCGTGGAGCGCACCTGTGTGCGCGCCGTCCGCGGTGGCGCGGAGCTCGATGGAGACGAGCTTTGGGCCGCTCTCAAAGAGGGCGTTGGCGACGATGAGATTCGGCTCAGCGAGACGACCGAACCGCTGAGCGCCTGGCCGGGCGGGGTCCCCGACTCTCTGGTCGAATATCTGCGCACTCTGGCGCCACTCATCCACGATCTAGACGCCTGCGGCCTGCTCCCGGTCGAGCTCTGCTGGGCTCCCGACCTACCAAACTTCGTCCACCACGTCGCCAAACTCCTGACCGGTGACGGCAGTGTGGGCGCCGCCCTATTCATCGACTACGGCGGCACCAGTCGACACGTCCTCGACCCACGCTCCAGCGCGCCCCACTTGCGCGTCTATGGTCCGGACGGCGCGCGGGCGCACACGCGCACGGTGTTGCGCGACCCTGGCGCCTACGACTTGACCTGGGACGTCGATTTCACCGAGCTGGCGCGGCTCGCCTTAGCCGCCGGCCTGCGCGTGCCGTTTTTTGGCCATCAGAGCGCCCTGGAGGCCGCGCCCATCGACCTGTGGTCGCGCGCGTCGCAGCGGCTGCTCATCCTCGGGCGCTCTCGCGAGGGCGTCGAAAACAACTTCCAAGCCACCCTCGAAGCCCACGAGCTGGTGCAGCGCTTCAGACAGGCCGCGGGCTTCCGGCTGATGGCGCTGAGCCACCCCAACCTGAGCTTTCCTGAGCAGCGTTTTGGTCTTGCGGACCTCTACTGCGAAGCTGGGCTCTCTACCCTGAAGCTCGGCGTGGGCCACGAGGAGCTCGTCGCCGCCTTGGAGTCTGCGGGGATCGACCCAGAGCTGGCCGAACACCTCAAGCCCTGTGGCGACCCGGTCGCCGATGCCTGCGACCGTCGCCTATACGGGAAACGGCAGGCCCTGCTCGAGGTGCTCGCCGGCTGGCTCGTCGAGCCCGGGGCGCTCTGAGCCGCACGCCCGAGGCCAGAGAATTTTCTTCCAGCTCTTGCCGCTGCCCTGCGCTTCGGCTACCCATGATCCCAAGCAAATGGCTCGGAAACATAAGGGGGAAGGGATGAACGCAAGAACTTGGGGATTCTTAGCTCTGCTCGCTATGACCGCGGTGTTGCTCGGTTGCTCCAGTGGCTCTTCGAAGAAGGCCGCCGAGGACGCCACCAGCAGCAACGACGTGACCACGTCGACCGACACCGCGGCCCAGGACGTGACCACCCACCCGGATGGGCTCACGACCGACGTGACCACCAACCTGGACGCCCAGGACCAGACGTCCATGGGTTCGGACGTCAAGATCCTCTTTCTGCACCACAGCACGGGGGGCGTGATTTGGGGCGGCGGAGTGGAGCAATGGTTCACGGATTACAACAGCAACCAAGGCACGAGCTACCAGATCGTCGAGCAGGCCTTCCCCAAGGATTCGCCTTATGGTTGGAACAACTACCCCTTCGACTACTGGAACATCTGGGTGAACCACGCCGGCCCGGTTGCGTTCACGGAGGAGCCGACCTTGGAGATGCTGACCGCCAAACAGGACGTCATCGTCTGGAAGCATTGTTTCCCGGTGAGTGGCATCGACGCAGACAACGGCGCGCCGGACGTCACCTCAGAGCAGAAGACCGTCGAGAACTACAAGGCGCAATACGCCGGTCTCAAAACCAAGATGCGCGAGTTCCCTGCGACCCGCTTCGTGGTGTGGACGGGCGCCGCGCTCACTCAGGCTTCGAACAGCGAGGAGAGCGCGACGCGAGCGAGGACGTTCTTCCAGTGGGTCAAGAGCGAGTGGGACGAGCCGGGCGACAACATCTTCGTCTGGGATTTCTACGAGTTGGAGACGCAAGGTGGGCTCTACCTGCCGGACAACTTTGCGGCGAGCCCCGACGACTCGCATCCCAACGACACGCTGGCGCAGCTGGCCGCGCCGTTGTTCGCGCAGCGGGTCGTCGACGTAATCGAAGGCCGCGGAGACACGGGGAAAATCACCGGAGAGCCCTGAGCGGTTGACGCTGAAAGCCCGTTCAGTATACACTTATTGAGTGTCGGACCTCAACTCGACTGAACGGAAGGATGCGCTATGGACGGCTCCGCTTCGAAGAATCCCGAACTCGCAGCCAAAGATGGCGGAGAGTCGTGTAAGCCCGAAGGGTTGCGCGCAGGAGGCGCGCCACCACTTCTCAATGGAGTCCTGTTGGGGGACACCCATCTGGGCTTTGATCTGCCGCAGAAGGCAAGGGTCGAGAAGCGGCGGCGAGGCGAGGACTTTTTTACGAACCTCGAGCGGGTGCTGCGCGAGGCGGTCGAGCACCGCGTAGATTTCGTCGTGCACGCTGGGGATCTCTTCAATCGAAGCCAACCTCCGGCGTTTGTGGTCGACAGGGCCGCGCGTCTCCTGTTCGAGGCGGCCGAGCAAGGGCTGCCGATCGTGGTGGTGCCTGGCAACCACGAGCGCTCTAGGTTGCCGGCACATTTGCTCTTCAAGCACCCCAACCTGCACATCTTCGATCGCCCGCGCTCGTTCCCGCTGACCTTGAAGGACACTCGGGTGACCTTTCTGGGATTTCCTTTCTTTCGGGGGGATGTGCGGCGCAACTTCAGGCGACTGCTCAGGGAGGCCGGGCACGTCTGCGCGCCGCCAGGAGTTCGCTTGCTCTGCGTGCATCACGCCATCGAGGGGGCGGTGGTTGGGACGCACGACTTCACCTTCCGCCGCGGTCGCGAGGACGTGGTCACGGGACAGGACCTGCCGTACGGCTTTGCGGCGACGCTGAGTGGTCATATCCATCGGGCCCAGACTCTCGAGCGCGATCTTTCGGGCGCGGCGCTGCCCTGCCCTGTGCTCTACGCTGGAGCCGTCGAGCGCACCTCGTTCGTGGAGCGCTTCGAGGACAAAGGCTACGTCCGGCTCGCCCTCGAGCCGACGCGCGACGGGGGTCGTCTGGTCGAGTCCCGCTTCGTGTCGCTGCACCCGCGCCCGATGATCGACCTGGAGCTCTCGGTGTCGGGGTTGAGCGCCGAGACCTTGAACCACAGGCTCGTCGACCTCCTCGAGGAGCTGCACCCGGAGACGGTCTTGCGGGTGCGGCCCGTGGGCGTCCCGACGGCTTCGGCTCGGGCGTTGCTGTCGTCTTCGGTGTTGCGGAGCCTGGCGCCCTCGACCATGAGCGTGGAGCTGCCTTTCCGGCCTATGGCATAGACGCGCGGCTCACTCGCTTCCGGCTCACGAAATCCGCAGCTGAAGCGACAAAGCGCCGCTAAGCGCTGCTCTCAACCATGGCTCTTGCTCAACCGCATGGGTACGATGGCGTGGTGTTCGAGCCCTTCAATCTTGCGACGAGTCGAAGCCATGAAGAAGCCCGGTAAACTGACGCTCGCCAACCTGCCCACTCCCTTGCAGCGGCTGCCGCGGCTCTCTGCGCAGCTGGGCGTGAACCTGTTGCTCAAGCGCGACGACCTGACGGGCGCGGCCCTGTCGGGCAACAAGGTGCGCAAGCTCGAGTACTCCTTCGCCGAGGCCGAGAGGCAAGGGGCGAACGTCATCTTGACCACGGGCGGCGTGCAGAGCAACCACTGCCGCGCGACCGCCATCGTCGCAAGGCAGCGGGGCTTGGAGGTGGGCTTGTTGCTCAGGACGGCGGATGGGAAGGCCCCGGGCAGTCTGGACGGAAACTATCTCCTCAACGCCCTGATCGGAGCCGACCTACGGCACATCACACCGGCGCAGTACGGCGATCGCAACGCGCTCCTCGAAGCCTGGGCGAGGGAGCACTCCGAGGCCGGCCGGCGTCCTTATGTGATCCCGGAGGGGGCGAGCAACGCGCTGGGGTCGTTGGGCTATGTGGACATGGCGCTTGAGCTCGCGGCGCAGCTCGGAGAGGCGCCTTGGGCTGGGGAGCACATCGACCTCATCGCTCACGCCTGTGGTTCCGGCGGTACGGCCGCCGGCCTCGCGGTCGGGCGAGCGCAAGCCCAGCTCGACTGTGCGCACCACGTCTACGTCGTGTGTGACGACGCGCCGACCTTCCAGGCGCGCATCGACGGGATCATCGCCGAGATGGTCGAGCGCTTCGCCGAGGATGGCGAGCCACTTCACGCACCGTTCGAGGTCATCGACGAGTACAAGGGCATTGGCTACGCCCTCTCGACCCCCGAAGAGCTCTCTTTCATCGCGGAGATCGCTCGTCTGGAGGGGATCTTCCTCGATCCCGTGTACACCGGCAAAGCGCTCTTCGGGTTGGTCAAAGACGTGCAAGCGGGCCGCATCGAGCAAGGCAGCACCGTGCTCTTCGTTCATACTGGTGGGATCTTTGGCTTGTTCCCTGCGCGCGACCTTTTGGCGGCAGCAACGATCCGCCCGTAGACTACCTTTTCTGTGTTGAAACCGATTTGCCCTCTGTTGTTGTGTGAACGAATGAAAAATCTTGGATTCCTACTGATTCTCGTTGAGCTGTTGGCATTCGTTGGCTGCAGCGACGTCAGCCAATCCGCTGACTTCGGCAGGCTCGAGGGTTCGGCGATCTTCGGAAACGACGATCGCACGGACCTCTACCTGGCCGACCCTGTCCTGCAGACTGTGGCGCGAGAGAGCGTGGTCGCGCTGATGCTGGCCCAGGAGTTGGACATCAGCAATCCCAACGACATCGGGATCGTGTCGGTGAGCCTTGGCTATGGCTACGGGCTGTGCGGCGACGAGCGCTTTTGGTCGCAGCCCACCGCGGCCTTCTGCTCGGGAACGCTGATCGACGACGACCTGGTCCTGACCGCTGGACACTGCATCGAAGCTTTTTCGGATTGTCACTCGACGGCCTTCGTCTTCGACTATTTCTATGAGGCCGAAGGGCAGCTCGCTACTATCTCGTCGCAGGACGTCTACCACTGCAAACAGCTGCTGGTGCAAGAGTTCTCGACGGCCATCTCGGGGAGCGGGACCAGTGGACAAGACTACGCCATCGTCCAGCTCGATCGGCCGGTAGATGCCACCCGCTCGCCACGTCCCGTGAACCTCTCCCACGCCCCCTTGGCGATGGGCGAGAAGATCACGGTGATTGGCTTCCCTACTGGGTTGCCCGCAAAGGTCGAGGCGGTCGGGGAGGTCATCGATCCGCAGCCCGTCCAGCTCGAACGGTTCACGCACAACAGCGACACTTTTGGTGGAAACTCGGGCTCTGGCGCGCTCGATTCCAACCTCTCCGTGGCTGGAATTCTGGTCTTGGGCATCAACGACTACGAGGAGAGCGCGCAGGGCTGCTGGGTTCCTTCTGTGTATCCAGCCTATCCATCGCTCGACGCCGCCATCGAGAGCAACTACGTGTACGGCGCCATCGACGCGCTGTGTGCGTTGGGCTGGCCCAGCGCGCGGCTCTGCGCTGTGGCCCCGGTCTGCGGAGACGGTTTCTGCAGCGGTACGGAGACGTCGAGCAACTGTGCGGATTGTGCGGTGCCCTCCTGCGGAGATGGGACCTGCAACTTTGGGGAGTGGCAGAGCTGTCCAGCGGACTGTGGTTGGATGAATCCGCCCGCTGGTTGGGGCTGTGAGCCCCGCAACTATGGCCGACTCGACGGCTGTGATTGTGGCTGTGGGCTCATCGACCCAGATTGCAGCGACCCCAGCGCCGAGGTCTTTGGCTGTCTGCACGGTCAGACCTGCACGAGCGGCGGCATCTGCGCGGGAACGGCGCAGCCCATTTCCAACTGGACCTGCCAAGATTGGCAGTATGCGGGCCGCAACGGCTGCGATTGTGGCTGTGGTGCACACGACCCGGATTGCGACGATTCTTTTGCCTATGGCAATTGTGGTCTCTATGAGGCGTGCAATCAAAACGACTTCTGCGCGAACGTGCTCTCCCCGGAAGGATGGAATTGCGAGCCCTACTATTTCGACGCAGGCGATGGCTGCGACTGCAACTGCGGGAGCCGGGATCCGGACTGCGACAACCCGATGGTGGAGGTTTTCAATTGTCTTCCGGAGCAGATCTGCGATGAGGCGGGCCGTTGCCGAACGACGGGAATCGTCCCGACGACGTGGACCTGCGCCGTGGAGAGCTACGCGGACGGACAGTTTTGCGACTGTCAGTGCGGGGCCGACGACCCCGACTGCGGCCTGACCTCATCGACTCGGGGCTGCGCAGCGCTCGAGAAGTGTGTGTCTGGGCAGTGTGTGCCGTCCCTCCCCCCTGAGTGGACCTGCGAGCCTTCTTTCTATGACGCCCGGGACGGCTGTGATTGCCTGTGCGGCGTTCAGGACCCAGATTGCGCCTTCCCGGACCAGGTCGTGTTCAACTGCAACGAGGGCGTGTCCTGTGTTGAGGGGTATTGTGACGGAAATTGGTATTGCGAACTTTGGAGGCGCGGCAACGGGGTCTGCGACTGTGACTGTGGGGAGCCGGATCCCGACTGCATCACGGAGGAGCAGCGCATCGCCGCTTGTCAACCCGGCTACATTTGTGAGGCAGGAAGCTGCACCTGGGACATTCCTACGGTTTGGACCTGTGATCCCAACTATTACGCGACCGGAGGTTGTGACTGCGATTGCGGGATCTGGGATCCCGACTGCGACCTGCAGCCCAAATTCGCAAGGGGTTGTGCCGCCGACGAGGTCTGCATGAAGCCAGGGGTTTGTGGGCCTGCTTCGCTCTGGACCTGCGAGGCTGGGACCTATGAAGACGGAAGAACGTGCAATTGCAAGTGTGGCTCGTCCGACCCAGACTGCACGAACCTGAGTCTACCGGTTGAGGGGTGTGTCTCCCCTCTTTCGAGGTGTTTCGAGGACCACTGTCTCAGTCCCGACTACCCAGACACGGGTTGGGACTGTGATCCATGGGCCTACGACGCACACGATGGCTGTCACTGTGGCTGTGGTTCAGCAGTCGACCCAGATTGCGGCGACTCGAGGCAGCCAGTAGTAGGCTGCCTCTCAGGGCTCTGTGAGATGGGGCAATGTGTTCCTCTCGAGCCCATCGACGATGGGGTTGAAGAGACCACGGTCGCTGCCAATAACGGGCTCTGCTCTGCAGTGGTCGAGAGACCACTCGAAGGACCTTGGCCATTCTTTGCCTTGTTGGTGGTGCTCGGGCTGGTGAAGCGCCGATGGTCCTGAGCCGTTGATGGGCGAACCAGAGGGTGAAGGCAGGGTGGGGCCGCGTTTGACATTTGGACGGCTTCTGCGCAGGCTTCTCCGCAATGGATTGCTCTGCACCGGTGGATTGGGGGTGAGAATGAGAGTCGCGAAGAACTCGGAGCCAGGGATGGCGGAGAGTCGTGTAAACCCGAAGGGTTGCGCGCAGGATGCGCGCAACAACTTGGTACTGACCTCGCTGGTGCTCGCCTTGTGTTTCTCCTTTTCGGAGAGTGCTTGGGCGCACGGAGTCAACACGACGGACAGCTCCATCGCAGAGTGGTTCACGCGCATCCCGTTGACGCCCAACAGCGGACTCCTGGCCGTGTCGGCGAGCCAAGGAAGCGGATACGTGTGGGTCGATGCACCGCTGGACCACATCGCTTCGGCGCAGGCCACAGGCGACATTGCCTTCAAGGTCCTACGGGTCAGCAGCGATCAGACCGGCATGGGATTTCTCGTACAGCTGGCGGCCTTCCCGATTCTCGGAAGCCGTGCGGCGCAGCTCCAGATCGCCATCGACCAAGACGGCGTCGCCGACAGCGGTGCGCGGGACTTCGTCGGTGGCGCCGAGACTCGGGTGGCCGCCGAAGCGGCCTGGGAGCACCTCATTCAGACCCACTTCGGCTCGGGAGGTGCGCCGGTGCTCTACGATTCGAGCGCGACCATCGTGCGCCAGGCGCTCCCCTACCAGATCGTCGACTCCAACGGCCAAGCCTTCGTCGAGCTCGCGGTCTCCTGGACCGACCTCGGCCTCCTCGGGCCGCCCGCCGACCCACTGCGCCTGACCCTCGCCATGTTCCAATCCGAGGTCGATGACTCCCCCAGTGACATCGCTGGAAACCCCGATGCCGTCGACCTGCTCTCCGACTACGGCGAGCCCAAGAGCTCCCGCAACACCGCCAGCGAGTTCGTCGGCGACGATGTGGTCGACTATTTCGTCCGGCTCGACTTTGCTCCCTCCGGAGAGCTCGTTTCGCCTCTCGTGATCTTTGCCTTCCGCTCCAACGTGGGGGCCGCGCAAAGCGAGTGGATCGCCTTGCGCAACAACAGCTTACAGGCGGCGTCCCTCGATGGCTACAAGCTCGGCGACGAGGAGGATCCCCGCCAGAGTGAAGGCATGTTGGGCTTCCCTTCGGGTCTCACCATCGCTCCCAACGACTACTTCGTCGTCGCCGTTGAAGGCCTCTTCTTTGCGAACGAGTATGGGTTCGCGCCCGACGCGGAGATGCGCGGCGGCTCTGGAGCACCGGTCCTGACGCTCTTTCCGTCTTGGGGTGGCTCCACCATCAACCTGGGCAACGTCGGCGACCAGCTGCTGCTCCTCAATGGCAGCAACACCATCGTCGACGTCGTGACCTACGGCACGGGTGCCGACTCTATCTATGACGGGGTGGTGACGGGCCCCTCCGTCGCATTCGGGCAGATCGCCAATCGAGACACCACAGGCAGCGATACCGACGACTGCAGCGTCGACTTCAGGGTTTCTACGTCGACGTGCTCCGGTCCGGCCGATTGTGGGGGGTGCGATTCCTGTGTGGTCGGAGTCTGCGTGCCCAATCCTGGCGGCAACGGCTCCCCCTGCGACGACGGAGACCCCTGCACCTACGCAGACATTTGTGGCAACGCGACCTGCGTAGGGACGCCCATCGTCTGCGCGGACGACCTTTGTGTTGACCGGCAATGCGATGGAACCGCGACCTGCCTCGAGACCTTCTTGCCCACAACGACGTCCTGTGGCACTCAGAACTGCTCGGGTGACTATTGCGCAAACAATGTCTGGTACAACACCGACGAGACCTGCGAGCTCTTCTGCGATGGCGCTGGAAGCTGTGCGGCGACCTGTGCGTGTGGAACCGTGGACACCGCCTGCGGCGGTGGCGGTTGCTGCGACGTGAGCTGTTCGGCCACCGTCGGGTGCATCACCCTGCCGAGCGCCCAATGCACCGCTGGGACGGACGCCTGTGGCGCCAATGTACTGACCCTCCCATCCGCATGTACGGGCTGCGGACCTGCCAACCAGACGGTGGCCAGCTGCGGCGCGGGCGGCGACTTCGTGTGCAACGACACGCAGCACACTCCCTGCGAGACCCAGAACTGCAACGGCACGCTCATGACCTGCACGAACACTGGAGGAACCTGGAAGTGGAGAGCCACCAGCGATTGCGATGATGGAGAGCTGTGCACGTACGGGGACCGCTGCGATGCGGGGACTTGTGCCGGGACCCCACTCGTCTGCGAGAGCGACGACTGTACTCGCCGCACCTGCGACGGGACCACGGCCTGCGTCGTGGAGCTGTTGCCCTCGACGACGCCATGCGGCGAGGCCATGACCTGTCCCGACGACCAGTGCGTCGGACCCCACTGGATTGACTACCCTGAGAGCTGCGTGACCTTCTGCGACGGCTTTGGGGCCTGTGCAGGCACCTGCTCCTGCGATCCGGTCGACATGGACTGCTCGACGGCCGGATGCTGCATGTCCTACTGTGACGACCAAACCGGGTGCCTCACACTCCCCGGAATTTGCCCTGGGACCGACGCCTGCAGCCCCGAGCTGCTCACTATCAACTCCGAGTGCGAGGGTTGTTCGCCTCAATCCGCTGGCGTCTGCTCCACCTCGCCGCGGAGCTATCCCTGTGACTCGACGCAGGGCTTCACGCAACGCAGCTGTGGCGGAGACGTCTTCTATTGCACGAACTTCGACGGCGCCTGGGCCTGGCGCTTCGACGAGAGCTGCGACGACGCAAACCCCTGCACCATCGACGATCGAGTGCAGTCAGGAATCTGCGAGGGTTTCCCCGTCGGAGATGGAGCCTCCTGCTCGACCCCCTGCATCCCAGACGGCACCTGTCAGGGCAAGCTCTGCACGGGAACGGACTCTTGCGGGACGCCCGACGCGGTAGAGTCCGAGGATCTGTCTACCGGCGACGCCGAAAGTGACCTCGAGGGGGGCTCTGTCCCCGCAAAAGAACAAGTTCGCATCTGTGGCTGTACCCTTCGCTCGGGGGCTCGAGGGCCTCGCTCCCCCGCTTTGGTTCTCCTCGTCAGCGTGCTCGTTCTCATCAGTGTCCGCAAGCGGAGAAACCCGCGCCGCTGAACGCCTAACGTTAGAATTCCATCGCCTCTTTGTCGGTGCCCCAGGCAAAGAAATGACCAGCAGCAATAGAGAGTGTGTATGCACTGGGTAGTTAAAGGTCTCGCAAGCACCGTCCGAAGGAGAAGACAGACGCTCTCTATGGCGGCCTTCGTGTTCTTGTTGGGGGTGGCGCCAAGCCTCGCTCTCGCAGGCGCCCCCTGCAGCAGCCTCAGCGACGTCGACGCCGCAGACTACGTGAAGCTCAGCGCCGAGGGCGTACAGGCCTACCAGGACGGCGACTTTAAGAAGGCCATCCAAAAAAACCAGGCCGCCATGGAGCTCTGCGACGAAGACCCCGCCCTGAACTACAACCTAGCCAGGGCCTATCACAACTCCGGACACTGTCCGATGGCCATCTTCCACTACGATATCGTCCTGGCCAAGACCACCGATCGAAAGCTCAAGAAGAAAGTCGAAAAGCACCGCGAGAGCATCGTCGAAGAGTGCTCAAACGCAGCCGACTTCATGATTCGCTGCGCCGATGAGGGCTCGACCGTGTCCATCGGCTCTCTCGAAGCGCTCCCCTGCCCCTTCACCGGCCGCATCAAGGCTGGCGAGCACGCGCTCACGGTCTCGAAGCCCGGCTTCGTGACCCACAACGAGACCGTCGAGATCAAACTCGGCGAAGGCAACGTGCTCGCAACCCCGTCGCTCGTCTCCGAGCAGATGGTCGGAGATCTCAGCGTACGCTGCGAGGACGGCATCAACTTCTTTCTTCTGAGCGGGCCAAACCTACAGCAAACCTTTCCTTGCCCGTGGCAGGGCACCTTGGAGACCGGCAGCTACAACCTGACACCCGAGAATTCGGAGGTCAGCACCGCCGCCACTGTGATCCCCGAAAACACCATCAGCGTCGTGCTCTCGCTGCCACCGAGCGTGCTCGACTCCGGCGGTGGCCAAATCGGCCTCAAGCTCGCTCCTGGTACAGGCTACGCCGACGGAGCGCTCTATGACGGCGGTGAAGCGACCGGGGAGAGCGCCTCGTCCATCAGCCACATCTCGTTTGCCCTGGTCGTCGAGGGAGGCATGGTGTTCAACCAGAGCTGGGCTGGCATCGGACGCTTCCGCCTGGACCAAAACCTCGGCATGGTGGCCAGCGTCGTGGGCAGATACTCCAGACTCGTCGATGACTCCACCGCACTGCACTTCGACGGTGGACTCGGAGCTGGAGTGCTGAAGCAGCCCGTCTTCCTCACCGACGGGCGAGTCCCCGTCACACAACCCGGTCCCGTCTTCGTCTCCAGCGGTGCTGGTCTCGATTTCGTCCTCTCCGACAGCCTCATCCTAACCACTGGCGCCGATCTCTACATCGGGGTCTACGACGATTTCGCCCTGCACCTCGACCTCTTCATCGGCCCTGTGCTGAAGTTCTGACCCTGGAGTTCATTGTGAGCTGGATTGTACGCGGCAGCCTTGGCGGGGACCCGACGGCCTACGATTTCGACGGGCAGAACCTCGTCCTCGAGGAGCTTGCGGCTCCACAACCTCTCAGCGATGAGCACCTCGGCTTCGCAGGCGACTTGACCTTCGAAACCATTGGCGACGACTGTCACTTCGATCTGCGAGTTCGCCGAGGTGACCAGTCCCTCTCTATCTCTAATGTCTTTCTGACCCGGCGAATCTTTGCGTTCCTGCCCGAGTTCGACGCTGTAGTGATCTTCAATGGAGCCTCCGACTCTAGGGTCTCGCGACGGATCGTGCTGATCACGTTGACCCAGCTCCGAGAGGCCCTCGACACCCATCAGACTCACCTCGACCTCGACGTCATGGACAGTGGCCGCATCATCGCGGCCAGTCACGGGCTGGATCTCTCCGTTGACAACCTGCGGATCGTGCCAGTGATTGGCAGCCCGGAGTTCATCTTGGCGCGCAACCGCCCCATGGCCTCACCTGCGGTTGCAGAGCTCCAGCTCGTCCATTTCCCCTTCTATCGGGCCGCAACCCCCATCGCGCACTGCAATGTCACCCTCTCGCAGACCCTAGAGGTCAACCACATCTGGATGAACGAGCTCGTCGCTGGCCCAACCGACGATGGCCTGGGCGTGACCGTGATCGGCGTGGTTCGCAAACGCAACGACTTCTCCATGGGACTCGCGACCCTGGCCCAGACCGTCATGGACTCGCCGCTGACCACCGTCGCCCGCACACTCACCTTCGATTTGGTCCCACTGCCCATCGAGTTGCGCAACACCGGCTCCGTCGAGAGCGTCCTCGTCTACCCTGACGGGCAGGGGTGCCTCGTCGCGGTCGAGGACCCGCAGAGGAAACGACAACTCTTTCGCATTCGCTTGCCCAAAGGCGACACGCAACCCATTGAGCTCAGCCCACTCCCGAGATTGGCCTCTATCGAGCCGCGGACCGCTCCAAGGCCGCGACGGGAGCACCCCGCCGCAGCGCCCTCAGAGCCCACGGGAGCCCACGTCGTCGCCCAGGACGGCATCGCTATCGCGCTCGGCCTGCACCCGCTCAACGCTCCCCCTTGGCCCAAAGTCTACGTCGTCGGCGACGGCGTGGGCGCCAACCTACGCATCTGGCTCAGCCGCGGTGAAGAGTCCGATGGACACGCGCTCTTCACCCTGCACGCGCGTTCCGACAAACGAGTCGAGATCGAAGTGCTCGTGAGCTGAGCCGCGCCGTCAGCGAGCCAACGCGACAGTGCTGGAAAACATCCGAGAGTTCGCCAATACTGACGGGCTATCCTTGTGTCTTAGCGTCTCTCGGTTGCCTTGTGCGACCAGGGCCCAGTCATGGTGGTGGCTCCGATGAAGCGACCGCTGTTTCTTCTCGCATCCGTTTTGTCCTGCGCGCTGTGGCTCTCGAGCTGCGATGACTCCACGTCTTCGGGCCAAACGGACTCCATCACCGTCGGCGACGCCGACACCATCGGCTTCGACCTGACGACCCTCACGGACATCACCACGCCGGACGCCATCGACGTCGACGACACGACACAGAGCGATGCGACCCAGGTCGACGTCACGCACCCCCCCGACGCTACGGACACCACCGACGTCGCGGTCGAGGTGAGTGACTCCCCCGACGTCGTGGACGCCTGCCTTGGCCTCAACTGTACCGCCGAGCAGCACTGCGCGGTTGCCGCAAACGGCACGGGCAGCTGCGTCAACAACACCTGCGCGGACTTGAGCTGCGCAGCCACGCAGCGCTGCGAGCTGCAGAGCTCTGGTGGCGCGCTGTGTGTCGACGTCTCCTGTGCCGAGGACCTCGACTGCCCCTTGGATGAGTTCTGTGACGGCCAAGCCTGTCAAAGCGACCTCTGCCAGGGCGGCGTCACCTGGTGCGTCGGCTTCGACCTCCACACCTGCGCCACCAACGGCTCCGGCGAAGGCCCTGCGCTTCCTTGTGGCAGCCCCTCTCCGTTCCCGAGCACGTGCCAAGACCCAGGCAACGGCCAGGCTTATTGCGACTGTGAGGACGACTGGGATTGTCCGGCCTACCAGTCCTGCAACCAGGGCGCCTGCGGTGGAGCCGGCGCCGCCCCCACCTGCCTCCTGCCCCCAGAACCCTTCAGCAACGTCCTACCGACAAACGAGATCAAATGGGGCGCCGACTACCCTTCGGTCTCCGCCACCAATGCGCCCTTCCCCAGCTCGACCCAGTCCGTCATCGCCCCGATCGTCGCCAACCTCGACGACGACAACGGAGACGGTCTCATCAACGAGCTCGACTTCCCGGAGATCATCTTTCTCACCTTCTGCGGCAGCGCCTACACCACCAACGGTGTCCTCAGGGCCATCCACGGTGGCGGCCCCAACAAAGGCAAGGACTTCTTCGCCAGCGCTGGCACCACCTACTGGCATGAGGGTGACCCACTCAACATGGCCTACACCTGCAACGAGGCCATTATCGACGCCACAGCGAGCATCGCCGTCGGAGACCTCGACTACGACGGCATCCCGGAGATCGTCGCCATCCGTGAGACCGACGGCATCCTGGTCTACGACAACACGGGCGAGCTCATCGAGAACTTCAACGCTGCAACCTTAGGTGGCGCCAACCCCTCTCCATCCATCGCCAACTTCGATCACCAAGGCTTCGCCGAAATCGCCGTAGGGCGCGACGTCTTCACCCTCGACTACGACACCAACCAAGTCCTGGAGATCGTCGACCGCCTCAGCGGCAACCGAGCCGTCGGCAGCAACGGCCAAGGGCCGTCGAGCTGCGTTGGCGACATCGTCGGCGACGACCGATTGGAACTGGTCGCGGGCAGCTCCGTCTATGGGTTCCCGAAACCACCGGCTGGAGTTACCCGACGCGCTGACTGCACGGGCTCGGAGACGCTCCCAGAGGAGCTCGACTTCTGTGCCGGCCGGCTCGTTTTGGTCTGGGATGCTCGGACCCTCAACACCGCCGCCACTCGCGAAGGCTTCTGCGCCATCGCTGACCTCCTCGGCGCCGATCAGACCGCTGCCCCGAGCCCCGCAAACCCGCTCGATGGCGTCCCCGAAGTCGCCACCATCACCGGCGGGCGGCTGCAGGTCTTCAACGGCCAGGACGGCACGCTGCTGCGTGACATCAACCTCAACGCTGGCGGCGGCGGCGGCGCCCCCAACGTCGACGACTTCGACGGCGACGGCTTCCCAGAGGTCGGCTCCGCGTTCGCCTCCTCCTACATCATGATGGATTTGCAGGCCGCCAGCGCCGCCTGTCCCGCCTGGCCTACCGTCATCACCGACGGGCTGCCCTTCCCGGTCACGAACCCAGCCCGAACCCCCAACGGCGTGGACTGCGTCAACGATGCCGACTGCGGCGCTCCCGGCGAAGCGGTCTGCAACTCCCAGGTCGGCGTCTGCACCTGCCTACACAACGGCTGGAGGCGCGCCACTGAAGACGACTCCAGCCGCGTCACTGGCTCCACCCTCTTCGACTTCAATGGCGACGGCGCTGCAGAGGTCATCTACAACGACGAATGCTGGTTCCGCCTCTACAACGGGCTGGACGGCGAGGTGCTCTTCAAAGAACCGTCCGAGAGCCGAACGCGCATCGAGTATCCCATCGTCGCCGACGTCGACAACGACGGCAACGCCGAGATCGTCTTCACGACCAGCACTGAGTCGACCTTCTGCAGCCAGCGGACGGCCAGTGACGGCAACGGTGCCCAGTGGCGCGACCACTACAACGCGGGCCTCGAGGCGTGGGGCGACGCCGGAGACTTCTGGGTCTCTGCGAGGCGCATCTGGAACCAACACTCCTACCACGTCACCAACATCAACGAAGACGGCTCCGTCCCGATGTTCGAGGCGCACAGCTGGCTGCCCTACAACGGCCGGCTCTACAACACCTTCCGCTCACAGCCGCGCACCAGCGGTATTGCGCCCGATCTGGTCGTCACCGACCTACAGGTCTCCTCGCCCAACGCCGCCTGCGGTCAACTCTCCGACCAGGTCGAGCTCGTCGCACGGATCGAAAACCACGGCGACGTCCGCGTCGGCCCCGGGGTCGTCGTCCACTTCGAAGGAACTTGGCTCTCGCCCGCCCTCGTCGAGTGGCTCAATGACGCCTCCGGCACGCCGCTGGAGTTCGCCCTCCAGACCTCCTTGGAGCCAGGTCAAGCCCTGCTGGTCACCGTCTCGTACGACGCCGCCAACAACGCGCCTGGCACCCTCCCCGACTCCGTCAAGGTCGTGGTCGACGCCAACAACCAAGAGCGGGAGTGCAACGAGCTCAACAACGAGCTCGTCGTGCCCGTCGTCGCGGGCTCCCCAGAGCCCGACCTCAAAGCCTCCCTCGGCGCCCCGAACGACAGCGCCTGTCCTCTGAGCATCTCCATCGAGACGACCATCACCAACGACGGCGCCACCGAGGCGACTGACATCGCGGTCCGGTACTACGCCGGCGATCCCGACCAAGGCGGCACGGTGCTTCACGAGGAGACCATCCCCGGACCGATCCCCGCAGCGGGCAGTGTCACCGTCACGCCGAGTTTCCCGATTCCCATTGGCCTCACTATCGACCTCTATGTCGTCGTCGACCCCGACGGCGCCATCAGCGAGTGCAACGACGGCAACAACAAGGCCGTCGCTCCCAGCGAGGTGCGCTGCGACGTGAACTGAAGCCGACTGTCGACTCTCGCGAAAGGGGGCTGTGGCCCCCTTTCGCGTTTTGCTCGCCTAGTGCTGCGCCGTGAGAACGGAGTTCGGGGGCTGGAAGTGGCGCGCCAGCTCGTTGGCATAGCTGGCGCCTAGCTCCGCGTTGTGCGTCCGCATCCAGTCGGTGAGCACGACGCGGCCCGTGGGGGCATCGTCCGAGAGCAGGAGGTTCGACGACAACCCGTCGATCTCATCGCCCGTCAGGATAATGTCCTTGACGAACAGCCCGAGCGCTCGCGAGGCCGCCAGGACCATCCAACGCGGCATGTGAACGAGCCGCGCCCGAACCCCGATGGCTTCGGCCACCGCCCGAATCAACTCGTCGAACGTGAAGACCTCAGGACCTACCGCGTCCCGCGTGCGGTTCTCCCGGCTTTGCCCCCCTTCGATGGCCAGGTTCGCCAAGTCGTCGGCGTAGATGGGCTGCAGACGGTAAGAGCCATTCCCCGCCACGCCGAAGAACGGGAAACGGCGCAGAATCCAAGCGATGTTGTTGATCAGCACGTCGCGGCCGCCGAAGAGCACGGTTGGCCGCAAGATCTCATAGGAGAGACCGCTCTCTTCGAGGGTCTGCTCGAGCTCTGCCTTGCCCTTGAAGTACGGCAACGGCGAGTCCAGCGAGGGCTTGGTGATGCTGACGTGCACGACGCGCTCGACCCCGGCCCGCTTCGCGCTCTCGAAGAGCGTTTTGGTGTTTCGCACGGCTTTGTGGTGTGTGGAGTCGCCGTGGTCGAAGCGCACCCAGTAGGTGTTGTAGAGCACCCGAGCGCCAGTCAGGGTGCGGGTGAGCGCGTCTGGGTCGTCGAAGTCGAAGGGTGCTGCCTCGATCTGGCCCTGCAGCGCGCTGGGACGGTCGGGATGCGCAGTCAGGGTCTTCACGGCGATTCCCTGCTTCAACAGCTTCTGCGCGATGTGGGCGCCGCTGTATCCGAACGCACCAGTGACGATATGGAGTTCTTGACTAGACATCCATTCCTCCTCGCCCCTCTTGAGTGGAGGAGCTGTTGACGATTTCTTTTGCTGGCCGTTGACCGCCAGACATCGAAATCGATGTGGTCAGCCGCTGAGAGAAGCCAGTTACCTATGAGAGCTGAGAGAACAGACCACGAACTGCACGCTTTGTTCAGAATTTTGTGAAACACATCGCAAAACGTGGACAAAAAAAGGGGCGCCCCTCAGCGCGGCCCCATCCCGACGAGAAAATCGAGCATGGCCTTAGAGGACTTCTCATCGGCTAGGAAGCGAGTGGCGAGCTTGTCGAGGGTCGAGAGGAGCTCTCGCATCTGCTCCAAACGCGCGCGAACCGGGCTGTTATCGGGCTCAGCGCCAGCGGGCGTCGGCTCGAGCGTGGCATTCAGGGCCGTCAGAACCGGGTCGAACTCCCGTTTCTTTCGCTCTCCCAAGATGCGGAAGAACATGGACCAAATGTCGGGCTCCGTCACGTAGTAATCTCGCCGGTCGCCGCGCTCATAGAGGCGCTTGATCACGCCCCAGCTGCGCAGCTCCTTGAGGCACATGCTGGCGTTGCCGCGGCTGATCTCCAGTCTCTCCGCGACCTCGTCGAGGCTGACCGGCACCTCGCTGGTGATCAGCAGGGCGTGCACCCTCGCCATCGAGCGATTGATGCCCCAGAGCGCCCCCATGGCGCCCCAGCTCTCGATCAACGCCTGCAGCTCCTGCTCGTTCATGCCCGACTCACCCTTCGTCCCAACACCCAACCGTTCACTTTCGATTGAAACCTAGTGGTTTGACGAGCCGCCGTCAAGGCCATTCGGCAGAAGTTTCAAAAAAAAATGAATCAAGCCTCCGGGACGTCCAAGGGGGGCGTGCTGGCGAGGCAACTCGTCAAGGCCCGCTCGAGGGAAGCCAGGTTCGAGGCCGTCCCCACACTGATTCGAACGTGGTGTGGGAGCCCGAACGGGCTCATGGAGCGCACGAGGATTCCGTTCTTCGCGAGGAAATTGCAGGCGTCGTCTGCAGGGCGCGCCAAATCGACCAGCACAAAGTTGGTCTGCGAATCGGTGCACCGCAAGCCCAATGCGCGGCAGAGACGAAGGAGCTCCTGGCGAGCGGCGTTGCATCTCCGAATGTTGGCGGCCAGCCACGCAGAGTCCTCGAGGGCGGCCAACGCCGCCACCATGGCGATGCTGTTGATGTTGAAGGGGGGGCAAGCACGCCTGAGACCCTGGGCGATCGCGGGGTCCGCTAGGGCGTAGCCGATGCGCACGCCGGCTAGACCATGGGCTTTGGAGAACGTCCGCATCACCATGACTCTGGGACGACTCTTCAGAAGTCTCACGCCGTCCGCGTAGTCATCGGCGGTGACGAACTCTCGATAGGCTTCGTCGTGCAAGATGATCGCGTCCTTTGGGAGCGCGTTGGCCAGGCGTTCGAGCTCTGCTTGGCTCACATAGGTCCCCGTGGGGTTGTTGGGGTTAGAGAGCAACACCAGCTTGGTCTGGCACGAGGCGGCTGCGCAGAGTCCCTCGATGTCATCGGAGTGATCCCGTCGATTGGGGACCACGTCGCAGGGAACCCCGGCGGCAGCCATCGCCAACTTGTACATGACGAAGGTCGTCTCTGAGCGAAGGGCCCGTTCTGGAGACTTGACGAACGTTCGAACCGCCAGATTGATGAGTTCGGTGGACCCGTTCCCGAGGACGACGTGCTCAACCCCAAGTCCATTGAGGGCCGCCAAGCGCTCCCGCAACTCGAGCCCGTCAGGCGGATAGCGGTGTTGCTCCTCGAGCACCTTGCTCATCGCCAACACCGCCGACGGCGACGGCCCGAAGGGATTCTCGTTGGAAGCGAGGGCTGAGTGTATCTCGCCGGCTGCGAGATTCGGCTTGGCACCTGGCTCGTATGCGACCAACGCTTCCAATCCGTCCGGGACCAGCGGCCGCATCTGACCAGCTACAAACCTCGATCCGTGCTCATCGCTCAAACTGGCTCCGCCCTTTCTCGTAAGGTGAACTCGTTTGCCAATCAGAGTTCCTGACGTTCACGGAATATCGTACGGGCGCCAACGATCGGCTCCTCGATGTCGATTAGGATGGGCAAGGTCTCCTGTTGCCAATCGTCGCTGCTCAGCCTCAAGACGCCCACCGGTCCCTTCGTCGATCGATAGACCAACTCGGCTATATCCATGATCACATAGAAACCATTGGAGTTGCAGAACCTCAATTCGGTGAAATCGAGCTCGGTCTCTCGCACGTTGAGCTTGGCGAGCTGGGCGTCGAGCTCGTCGATGTAGGTTTGCAGGTGGAGGTGGGGGTTGTCGATGCGGATCGCCCCGCTGAAGGAGACGCACAACTTGCCCCCATCAACCCGTGTGGTGGAGATGAAGACGCTGGTGCCCCCACTCATGATGTCGCCATAGGCAATCAGCTTCATTCAATTTCTCCAACGACGATCCGAGTTCCGACCGTCAACACTGGCTCCTCATAGCCCACATCGACTTCAAAGTTGTTTTCGGCTACCAGACGCATGAGCCCCAGGCCTCCCTTCAATCTTTCCTTGTGGCGTGCCTTGATCGTGCTTCGTAGGAGCGCCTTGGGACTTTCGGCGGCGTTGATGTGCTGCACTGTCGCCAGAACGGTCTCATATTGCTCCCGGGTCGCGTTGGCCGCCACTTTCGTGGTCAGCACGTCGCCGCCGATCGTCCATGATACCGTAAGTGCTGACTGCCCGTCGGAGAAATTCTCCAGGACGTTGTTGATGAGCTCAGTTAGCGCAACGTTGAGTTTGCGGGCGACGAGACGGGAATGAAAAGCACCCGCGAATTGGACGGCGTGGGTCGCGATGATGCCGCTCAGATCGCAGAGCACGTTCTCGATTGGCTGCACGTGACACGACCACGTGATCGCGGTCTTTGAGAGCTGAGCCTCGTCGATCATAGGGCTTCCTTGCGGCGCATGACCAGCAGTGTGACGTCGTCGATGTCCGTCGCCCTGAAAGCTCGATAGTCGTCGACACAGCATTGAACGATCTCACCGACGGCTCTGTCGGCATGTAGGGCGATCAGGTCATTGAGCCGACGTGCAGTGTAGTCTTGTCCTTCCGCATCTTGGGACTCGACCATTCCATCGGTGTAGAGCGCCAGCAAATCTCCCGTGACGAAAGGGATCTCGTACTGACGGAAAGCGCGATCACGCAACCCGAGGAAAGGGTCCTTTCTCTCGAAGTGAAAGACCTCCTGTCCGTGCACGACCAGTCCGAACCCACCCCCACACACATATTGAATCTTCTTGGAGGCGAACTTGACGAAGTTCACGGTTGCGTACTTCTTGATGCCTCGGAGAAAGTCGAAAGCCGCTTCGTTGACCGACCGGACGATATCTTTCGGCGACGTGCTGCGCAGCATTTGTTGCGCGAACATCGCTTTGAGGTAGGTCATCACCAGTGCAGCGGAGACGCCGTGGCCTGAGATGTCGAACACCCCGATGGCGTAGCCATCAGCATTCCGCCCGTCTGCGGCTTCGCTTTCGTCGGTAAAGAAGTCGTAGTAGTCGCCGCCTACTTCGGTCAGCTGCTTGTGATAGACCGCAATCTCGAGGTCACGTTCCATAATTGACGTTGGGACGGGGAGCAACGCCGCTTGGATCCGAGTGGCCACCTGAAGATCCTCTTGGATGATGCTGTAGGCCTTGCCGAGCTGCCGTTCTTTCTCGTCCAGTCGTTCGTACGCCAGGCGAAGATTCTTGTTCGTCGCGTCCCAGAATCTTTGGTCTCGCCCTTGGCTCTTGAGCAGTCCCCTGTGTTTCCAGTAGAGCCGCGTCAGATCCTCTTGTGAGAGCTCAATCGGCGTGGGGACTTTGGATAGCGCGAAAAGTTCGTCGAGGGTCATCGGGTTCTCCAGGTGATCACGCGCGGGATGTCTTAGTGAAACTCGATGTTGAACCATTGAGGGTCTTGAGTGTTGACGACCTCGACATAGTCGAGGTCTCCAGGAGCCGTCATCCCCCCGATGATCACTCCGCGCTCGAGGTTCTTCTCGAACGGCGTCGTGCTGTGGATCAGCGCGGTGCCCTTCTTCTCATCCAGCTCTTGCAGTCGAAAGATGCCCACCTTGCTCTCGGGCCCCTTCACGACGCTCGCGTATCCCTGCGAGCCCGTTTGGAAACGAAGAAAATCCGCTCCCGTCTTCACAATGTGTTTGCCTGGGCCAAAGCGGTACCAGCCCATCATCATCTCGAAGCCCACTCGCTCCAGGATCGGCCCCGAGTCCTCGTAGACCATCAGAACAATGCGCTCGATCTCGCGCAGACGCTCGAAAGGAACAAAAGACATGATGTCGATCTCGGTCAGAGCACCACTCGTTTCGCGGCCCGCGATGATGTTTAGGTTGACACAGGCCTGTGCGAATCCTTGCAGGGTAGCCCCCATCACCACCAACTGTCCTTCGGACGTGCTCATTCAATCCCCTCGCTTCGGCTGAAACGCGAACGCAGTCACCAAATTCGTACAATAGTACGACATGCGCGCCAAGCCGTCCCCGACCTCACAGTCGCAGTATTCAGGAAGATTTACGCTCACATCCGTGAATTGAACGGGTTCGAAGCCAGCCTTGGCGAGCCTTAGAATCCATGACTCGGTCCGCTCGTGCCGCTCAGTTCGGAAGTGGTCGCTCACCCCGAAGATGTCCCGAATCTCTCGGCCAAAGAACATCTCTTTGATCGCGAACTTGGAGCCCGCATCGAGGCTCGAGCGGTCGACAAGGTCGAAAAGTACGCCAAAGTGGCGCCAGGATTGGTCGATGCGCTCGGCGAGTGCCTCGGTGTCGTGATTGGAATTGGGCTCGACGAGGGTAATCAACGTCGGGTTCAGCCGTCGCAGTCGCGCCAAGAGCTGCGTTCGCGCTTCGACGTCGCCAACCTCATGATGGGTGTGGTGAAGCGCGAATGAGGCGTTGATCGCCAAGGCCCCCTCACCTTCGACCAGCATCTGGAGTTGCGACTCATCCATCGACTCCAGCGTCGAGCAGGCCGACCTGAACTCGAACTTGCAGCCCAAACGCGACGCCCGTTGTTCGAGTTCACTGCGGCAGCTGGCCAAGTTCGACGAATCGGGGTCGAGCCCGATGATCGTCGCGCTCTTCGGCGGAATTGGCCGCTGAGACAAGTAACTCAAGAAGCCCTGCATCTGCAGGCCGCTGCCAATTCCAATCTCCAGCACGCGAATATCACGCGCATTTTTCAGGCCATGCAGCAGAAATTGATTGGCGATTGAGTGCCCCACGGTCACGAACGGAATCGCCTTCGCCATTCGGTAGAACATCACAATCTGAGGGATTTCGAAGGCCTCGACGTAGATATTCTTCGAGGCCAAGAGTTGCTGGTCGATCCGTTTTAAGAGGGACTCAGCGATGAGATGCGCCAACAGGCTCTCGTTGCTCGTCGCCGCTTGCACCTTGCCGAGAACGAGCGCCTCGACCCGAGGCTTCGCCAGCCACTCACGATGGCTCACGATCTGTTGGGCGATTTCGATGAGTTCTCGGTGCTCTTTCGCGTTCTGCATCCTCACTCCCCTTCTCGACGTCCCTTATCCTCCAGAACCTAGGGTCGCATGGACACGCAGTCAATTCCAGCCGCCTCCATCCTCCGGGCACACTTTCGGCTCTGCCTGGCACCTAGAAGAGAGAGCTGAGCGGCGCAGCAAACGCAGAGAGCCCCAAACCCGCACCGCGGATTCGGGGCTCTCTGCCGCCGTTTGCCTTGCGCGCTCTAGCGCACGTCGATGAGATCGATGCCTGCAGCCATCTCCATGGTGGTCAGGTCGTTGATCAGCACGCCCGCGCCTGAGTAGCTGTAGAGGTAGTTGCCGATGCGGTAGGCCCGGCGCACCGTCGCGGCCTCCTTGTTGTCGGCGAGGAAGGTGTGGTCGATGTGCGCCACATCCGAGAAGCCAAAGGAGGAGTCGACGGAGAAGACATAGAGACCGCGCTCCGTGGCGTGCTCCATGGGCACGAAGAGGAGGCGCTCGTCGTCGAGATAGCGGAAGGCGCGATGCTCCTCGAGGGCTTCACAGGTCGAACTCGAAGTGCCGCGCTCGATCTCGTCGACCGCTCGGGGGAAATCCATGTCGCTGACGTCGAAGAGAGAGAGCTTGATGCCATCGCTCAGTCCTGCGCGGCCGACCGCCAGGAGCTGGTCCTTGTCGATGGGATGCAGGTAGGTGGAGTAACCGGGGATCCAGAGGTCACCGCGAACGCGCGGCTCGGTCGGCTTGCTTAGGTCGATGGTCCACAGGGGGTCCATCTCTTGGAAGGTCACCAGATACGCACGCTCGCCCTGGAATCTGGCCGCGTAGAGGTCCTCGCCCACGGCGATGTTCCGCGTCTCGCCCACGATCTGCAGGAACTCGGACTGGTCACCCAAGGGAGCCTGGAGGATCCCGCTCTTCGAGCTCGCCTTCAGCACGAAGATCATGCTCTCGGCGTCGAAAGTCTCCCGGTCACGCTGAGTGGCCACGCGCAGGTAACCGCCGAACTCGCTCAGGGAGAACTGGTTGAGGATCCAGCCGTCGACCTGCCCTGTGGCATGGTAGGCAACTCCACCGTCAGCGCCGAGCGCGAAGCGGTGCAAGTAGGTCACCTCGCGTCCACTAACGTCAGCAGGCTCGGTCGTCGTGTCCGTGGTGTCGATGTCGTCGTTGAAGATCGTGCCGCCGGTGCCGAACGGGTCCCAGCCGCCGAACAGGTTCACGTCGTCATTGTTCGAGCCACCGTCGCTCTCGTACTTGAGCTGAGCGTAATTGGTGAGCGCCACGACGATGCTCTCTTTGGATGCGTAGACGATCGCGCCGTCGCCCATGATGGTGGTGGACTTGAGCTTGCTTTGCGGGTCACTGAGGTCGAAGGAGTAGACGCCGAGCGCTTCGTCGCCATTGGTGGCGCGAGAGGCATAGGTGCTGGTGCAGTCGGCCGGCTCCACGGAGGTCGAGCTGACCGCTCCGGCGCCGTAGCGGATGTCGAAGGTGTAGGGCATCCACTGGTCGAGGGCGGCGCCCTGGATCAGCTGGTTGACGTTCATCAGCCAGCCGGCATCACCGAGCACGGAGCTGGCCTGGCTCACATCTGGGCCGCCCAAGCCGGCATGGGAGACGATGTAGAGCTGATTCTCGATGCGGCGTGAGGAGAGGTAGCTTCCCTCGACGGCCACTTCACGCTCGACCACAGGCTTGGAGCGGTCGGTCACGTCGAACACGATGGCCTTGAGGAGGTCCTTGCCTGACGGCCGCTTGGGCAGCTCGGCGCTCGCGCCGACCAAGAGCTTGACCTCCTGGAAGCTGGTGCGCGTCATCACCACGACGCGATTCCCATAGAGGAACATGTCGTACGGCTTGCCACTGACTGGCACCTCGGCCACGACACGGCCTCCCGTCACTTTCAGGATGCCACCGGTCGTCGGGTCAACGTCGCCGAGCGCCTCGATGATCACCAAGGTGTTTCCGTGCAGCGCGAAGGCATGGGTGCCGTCGACCTTGAAAATGTCCGCCTCGTCGACGCCCACTTCCTGCAGGTTGGTCTCGGAGAAAGGCACATTGGCGACCTGCGGAATCGGCGAAGGCGTCCCATCAATGGTCGGACGCTCGCTGGCGAAGCCGTTGACGTCGAACGTCGTGCCCATATCGAACGCGTTCTGCTTGAAGCGTGCCTTCGTCAGGGCCTGAGTCTTCAGGAATGTGCTGAGCTCATTGCAGCTGCCGAACGCCACCATCTCGGGATGGCTCGTATCAAAGGTCAGATCCGAGAGCGGCATACAAGCAACGGACAGGGCACTCAGCGAGAGGGCGAACGCGCTCCAGGTGGCGATCTTGGTTGCTAGCATCCTCATGGTGACTTCTCCAGTGAACCGTTGCCGCTGTAGCGGCCGCTGTTGGTGATCCGAGCGAGGGAGGCGAACAGATGGACATTGAGCAAGTCTGGTGCCAGCCGCGCTCCTCGGGAACAGAATCGCGCAGGCCGGCCAGAATCCAGACCCGCACGTGTGCGCCGCCCCAAACACAGAGGGAACTCCCCCGCCGCCGACCCAGGCGCTCTCGTTCGACACTCTCACTGTGAACACAGTGTGCATTTGAGTCACCGTGTCGGGCTCGAGGGGCTCGCTTTGGGGCTTGTCCTTGCGTCTCCCAGAGCGTACTCGCGCGGGAGGGAGCTGCTCGCCGCGCCAGGGCACAGCAAACAGCAAGAAGAAAGACCCCAGCCAAAGGCTGAGGTCTCTCCTCTAAGGTGACGCCGCAGCGTCAATGGGCGGCTCGAGTTAGGGAGCGATCATGGTCCACTCGGAGGTGGTGCCGTCCGCGTTGGTGATGCGACCGGTCACAAACTGGCCAGAGGCGGGGATTTCGCCGTTGGGACGGCACGAGTATTGGGCTGAGAGGTAGCCTTCGGTCAGGCTGCGGGCGACTTCCTTGTAGAGGACTTCGAGGCCGTCTGCATCGTGTACGGAAGCGTAGAACCCACCGGTCTTCTCGGCGAGGGTCTGGAGGTTCTGGACGGTCGTAATCTGCTCTTCGACTTGGAGACGAGGATCCTTGTTCTCGGCGGCTGCCGGCCCGAGGCCAATGGCGTGGATGACGACATCTTGGGAGCGAGCGAGCTCGATGAGGCTGTCGAGGGTGTAGGTCGTGGAGTCGCGATCGTCACCGTCGGAGAGGACGACGATGAAGCGCTTGACGGCGATGGGGCTGCCGGTCTCATCGGTGCGGCCAGCCAGCAGGAGGACGTCTTCGAACTCTTTGGCTTCGGTGGCGGTGCTGCCAACTTGGTCGGCGAGGGAGTCCCAGAGGGGCGTGCCGGCTTCTTGCGAACCATCGACCAGATTGAGGGCCTGCAGGAGCTGTGCGGAATCGCTCGTGAAGTCCATCAAGACGCGGGTTCCGAGGAGGCCAGCGTCGACGCTGGGTCCGAAGTCCATCAGGGCGAGGCGACTCTCGGGGGCGGCAGCGAGGACGGCCGTGATGAGCTGCTCAGAGGCCTTGGCGCGGAGGCGATCAGGGTCGTGGGGGCAAGTAGGGCAGAGGCCA
>PFUG01000518.1:0-5590 GCA_002789955.1 Deltaproteobacteria bacterium CG_4_9_14_3_um_filter_63_12
CGAGCAAGGCCATGGCGAGGTTGAAGAGCACGTGCTTGCCGCCGACCGAGACCATCACGTTCGCGGCCGTCGTGCGGATGCCGTAGCGCCTTTGGTAGCGGACCGCGATCGCCTCGCGCAGCACAGGGAGTCCACCTACGGCCGAGTATCGGGTCTGGCCTTGGTCGAGGGCCCGTTTGGCCGCCTCCACGATGTGAGCTGGCGTATCAAAGTCGGGCTCGCCGACTCCAAAATTGACCATATCACGTCCGGCTCGGGTCATCTGCCGAGCTCGAGTCGTCAACGCGAGCGTCTCAGACTCTTTGACCAAACTCAGTCGCGAAGCAGCTTTCATTTTTAATTCACGCTAGTTACTGATCAACCACGAGAACACGTGAGCCGTGTGACACACCGCCAGTCACCCTCGCTCTGCGCCTGAAATCGGGAGGATGACGCACGAGCCTGTGATTTAGAACCTCGCCCGCAGGATGTCGACCGGTGCACGGCGTGTCTTCGACCGCGCAGGCCGTAGGTTGGCGCGCGTCCCGATAGGGCAGGAACACGCGAGGTCATGAGTGGCTGCTGTGTTGGTCGTTCGGACTACTGCGGCGCTCGTGCTCCCTGCGTCGCAGGAGGAGAGCACGAGGAGGAGTCCCATCAGCAGGAGACTATGGGTGCATCGGCACCCACTCTTCTTCATAGAAGACTCCCGTGTCACCGAGGGGTTCTGTGCTTGCCGGGTTCTCGTTGCCTCCGACCCATGCGCGTAGGCAGTAGGTCGGCGCCAGTCCGTATACGTCGGTCTGAATTGCGCCGCGGGTCATGATGAGCGCGCCTCAGGGGGTCAGGATTCCGGTCGAGTAGTGAAAGTCCTCGTCCTGGAAGGTGACCGTGATGACAGTGATTGTTGCGGCTCAGAAGTTCAGAACAGCGAACTCAAGAATTCTCCCGAACGTGCGGCCGAACTTTGACCGTACCACGCCCCCCTAGTTTCACTGGGAATCAACCATCGACGGGTGATTTATTTCCGCCAAGAAAGTCGGGGAAATAGAGACCACAGACGGGCGAGCCTCGTCGCCACACCGACGTTCCCTCTGAGTCGTTTGAACGCCACAGCCTGTGGGCTCTCTCCTCGCTCGCCAAGAATTCGGGGTTCGTCTACGCTCCTTGAATTGACGAGCATTATGGGGATATCTGTCCCTGCCTGCGCCTAGACCTGGCTCGAGAAACCAACGGCCGGCGGCGCTGCGCTCGCTCTGCCCCTGTCCGATCTCTGCCCCGAGAGTCTCGTTTGCCCGATCGCCCCTCAACCGGCCGCGCTCCCGAAGAGGTCTCGCTCGTTGACCAGACCTGCGCCGAAGCGGGGGATGGCGGCCAGCCCACCTCAACACCCCGCCAGCGACGCCCTTCTCTCTCGTCTGGCCTGCTCTCTTTGAGCTTCGTGGCGGGGACGTTCGCCACCATGTCTCTGTCGATGCTCAAGGTCTTCTCGCAGACCCGAGCCGTGCCCCCAGAAGAGTTCCCGGCGAGCGAGTGGCTCTTCTCGGTGGAACCACAGCTCGTCGGGTTGCGCTGGGCGTCGACCGCGCTCTTCGCCGTGTCGCTCCTTCTCTTCGCGCTCCGCGAGCGCCGCGCGGGGGCCGTCGTTGGGCGCACGGCGCTGGCCTGCATGGCCGCAGCGGCCTGGGCTGCCTCGTTCGCACACGGCAGCGCTCTGCTCGCCGTGGGTGTCGCGCTCTTCGCCTTATTCTTGATCACAGACGACCTCACTCACCGCGCCTCGCTGGGGCCAATCGTCTCGAAGGCGCTCGTCGAGCCACTGCGAAGCCTGGGCCCACTGCGCATCTTCAGCCAACCTGCGGTGCTCTTGTTGCCGGCGTTGGCCGCCTTCCTCGCCCTCGTCACGCTGGAGCTCGCCCTCTACACCGCTCCGTTCTCTGGCTGGCTCTTCGAGACCCGCGATTTCGTCGAGTTCATCGCCCTCTCCGAGAGCGCCGCCGTCATCAGCGCCTTTCGGCTGGCCGCGGAGCTCACGCTCCTGCTCCTGACCATCCGGGAGCTGTGCAGCGGCGCCGGAGGTGGGCGCGCGTTCTTACGGCTCGCGGCCCTGAGCGGCGTGTTGTTCAGCGTGCTGACAGCCTCCTCGTGGTCCGCCCTGGAGACCGGCTGCACCGTCGCCGTGTTTCTACTCCTCAAGGTGTGGCTGAGCCGGAGCAACCCCTACCCGCAAATCTTCGCCTTCACGATCCCCCCTGCCCTGTTCTTTTTCGCCCGCGCCAAGGACATCGTGGTCGGCGCCTTGAGCGACGAGCTCAGCGCGCTGGGCCTGACCTGGCTCGTCTACCTGCTCTTCGGCCTCCTGGCGCTCGCCTTGGCCGCCTGGGCACACTTGGGCCTGCGAAGAGCGCTGCGAGACTTCGCGCCGCACAGCCTGAGGGAGACCCTCGAGGTGCTCGTCACCGCCTTTGCTTGTCCCGTCCTCGCCTGGCTCCCGCCGGCCCGAAGTGCGGCGGATCGCCTCCGCTCCGTCGTGCACAGGGGCGCGCTCCTGGCCTTTCCTTTCCTCACGCTCTACGTCTTCCTGCTGCTCGAGCTCAACTACCCGACCTTCACCGACTACGCACAGTTTCTCGAGCCGCTCTACTCGACGCTCTTTGGCTATGTAGTCGTCATCTGGCTGCTGGTCGCCCGCACGTTGTTGCCGCTGCCGACCCGCCCGCACCCCAGACTGAGGCGGGCTGTCGTCGTGCTCGTCGTGCTCCTAGCGGTGGTCTCGGTCGCCCTCTTCGTCGCCCTCAATGGCCGGCAGACCTCCAGGCTGATCGCCGATCAGTACAGCAAAGTCGCTGGCCGCTGCGTGCAGCTCGCGCGGGTGGTCCCCGAAGAGCCGCACCTCTCCTTAGCCGAGTCCGGGCAACCCTCTGGCCCTCCCGCGCAGCTGGCTCGCCAGGCGACCTTTCCAGAGCGCCGGCCCACGTTCTACAAGAACCGCCGCCCGCTGATTCTCCTGCTCATCTGGGACGCGGCGCGCTGGGACCACCTGAACGCCTCCGGCTATCCCCGTGACACCTCGCCGACCGCCAGCCGGCTGGCGCAGGAAGGCATCGCGTTCACGAACGCCACCTCCAACGCCACGGCGACGACGGCCTCTCTCCGCCACCTTTTTACTGGCAAGTACACGAGCCGCTACATGCTGGCTCAGGACCACCCCGCCTTCTTCGTCGGCGCCCTCGCCAAGCACGGCTATGACGGGTTCTTGCTCAACATTCTCGGCTCCGACTACAACGGCGTGAGTCGCGAGGCCTTCTTCCGACAGCAAGACGCTCCCGAGCGGCTCGACGCCCAGACCGTAGACTTCGGCACCTACGGGGAGAGCGAGAAGATGGACCGTGCCCTCGAGCTGCTCGATGGGATGCTCGCGGCTCGGGCAAACCGCGAGCACCCTGCCGACGGGCTCTTCATCTATCTGCACTCTTCGGCCACCCATCTCCCCTGGAAGAACTGGGACGACCACGAATACTACGGGGAGACGCCCGTCGATCGTTACGACAACTCCATGGGACACCAGGACCACGCCATGTCGGTCTTCTTCGACGCGCTTCGGGCCCGCGGACTGTACGACGACGCGCTGATTATCCTCACCGCCGACCACGGCGCTGGCTTGGGTGAGCACGGCCGCCTCGGCGGATTCGAACCCTATCAAGAGCAGATTCGTGTGCCGCTCATCATCAAGGCGCCGGGGTTCGCGCCGCGCGTCGTCGACCAGCCCGTCGCCGCGGGGATCGACCTAGCTCCTACCTTGGTCTCGTTGTTCGAACCGGGCGCAGTGAACCCCTACGATGGCTTCAGCCTGACTCCTTTGATGAGCGGCGCGCTCGAACGCTTCGAGCGCCGTTTCATCCTCGTGCAGAGCGCCTTCGAAGACACGCTGGCGCTGGTCGACCTCGAGACGCATTACAAACTGCACGTGCAGCGAAAGGATCGCTACGAGTCGCTCTACGACCTCGACGAAGACCCAGGCGAGACCCGCGATCTGGCCGACCAGGACCCTGCGCGCGTCGAGGAATACTTGAAGTTCTTGCGCTCCTTTGTCTGGGAGCGCCGCGAGGACTACGGCAATCCCTACCACTACAAGGCGTTCGTGCGAGAGCCATGAGCCATCGTCAACCCGAACTGTCTGCCGAAACTCTGTGGCTGCGACTCAGCGAGCGAGCAAAGGCCGACCTCTCCGCAAAAGGCTTCGACGAACGCGGGTTTGCCGCTCGGTCGACCCGAGATGGGCTCGCCATCGTCAACAACTACGCCAAGCTCCGCGTCTACTCGCTCTGGGACCTCGTCGAGAGCGAGGTTTGTGTGTCGAGCGGCTGCCTCGATTTCCGCTGTGCGGACGTCGAGGCGCTGCGGGCGGCGTTGGTGCGTTCGAAGGCGTTCAGCAATCCCGGCCCGCTCGCGGCCTGGAGCTCCCGCGAGCTGGTGCGAACCTCTTCCTTGCACTTCAAGCACTTCGAAGGTTGGCCGCAAGACCAGGTGCAGGTGCATGTGGACCGCCACGGCTCGAAGCTGCGCGGTTGGTGGTGGCTCTTCCCGCCCTTGGTCGCCTGGCAGCTCTTGCTCCACCTGCAGGATTACGAGAGCTACCGAGACGTCCACGCCACCTTCGGACGCTTGTCCCCGCTCTTCGAACGTTTGGGCGTGCTTGTGGAGTGAGGCCTAGAGGAAGCGGTCGCTGCCGCTGACTCCGTGGCTCTCTTGGCCGTCGCTGTAGCGATAATCTGGGTCGACCAAGAGGTTGATGCGATCCATGATCAGGTCGACAGCGCCTTGGAAGCGTTCTCGATGCCGTGTTTCGGCGTCGAGCGTGAACGGCTCGAAGGGTTCGTGGATGTGGTAGTCGGAAAACTCATCGTAGGGGATTGGCTTGCCGACTCGGTAGGTAATCTCGCCCTTCTGAGCCAGCGGTGAGACGCCGGGGTAGGCCCGATCGCTGCCGCTGCAGCCCACCGGCACGACGGTCTTGCGGTGGTGCAAAGCGATCTGCGCCAGACCGATGTGGCCCCGAGAGAGTCGCGCCGAGCGAGTGCCCTGTGGGAAGACGATGAGATCGAGGCCCTTGGCGATGGCCTCGGCGTTGATTTGAGCGAAGCGCTGCATCATCACGCGGTAGAGCGCCTCGATGCTCTCGGGATAGGTCTCTCGCTCTGGATGAAATCGCCGGCCCAGGATGTCGCGGGGCTGCTCGAAGAGTGTCCTCGGGATTGTCTCGAGCAAGTGCGGAGCGACCTCTGCGGAACCCGGCGTGGCCATGGTCCTGAGCGCCGTGTACTCCTCGTTCGTCGGTCGGCGACCGAGGGTCAGGGTGAAGTCCTTGGTGATCAGATAGCCACGGGAGACCGCTGGAATGTTGTTGGTCTGCTCCATGAACCAGCCGGTGAACGCGTGCTCGTAGTACTTGCCCTTCACCCACGTTGCGGTGAAGCGGTTCTTGACTCGGTACAACCGGTACTGGAAGGGCCAGTAGTTGTAACGGTCCGTGTGGTTCATCGCGAAGATGAGCGGCGTGTCGGGCAGGTTCTCGAAGCCCTCGACGCGGATCTTGACGCCGGGCAACGCG
>PFUG01000518.1:5627-6611 GCA_002789955.1 Deltaproteobacteria bacterium CG_4_9_14_3_um_filter_63_12
TCTGGCCAAATGGCCGCTTTGTGAGATGAATCCGTTGCAGTCGCGCGAGATCGATCATGGCGTCATTTCTTTTGCTGGGCGCCGAGCGGTGCCGCAGTGGAACTCACCCACTCACACCGGCGGACGAGCCAGCGTGCTACACAATTTTGCGACGGACTTCAATTGGTCCCGACACGACGACAACGTCTACGCAGCGACCGAGCTCATCGCGCGTAAGCGCGAGCGGGACCCTCGCAACGGCGGCCCCAACAGTCCTAGGCGAACGCGACCTTGCACAGCGTATTGCTGGAATCGAGCTCGGCGATGCTGGTCTCTTCCAACAAATTGATCCGAATTTTCGAAAAGCAGCCGTGCACCTGGCACGACTCGAACTCACGACAGGGGCGGTCGTCCAACAGGCAGCGAGTCAGGTCGTCGACCTTGTCCACCGCATAGACCACCTCGGCCATGCTCAGGTCCGCTGGGGCCTTGGACAGCAGAATCCCACCGCCTGGCCCCTTGCGAGTCTTCAACACTCGAGCCGACGCCAGCTCCGCCACGACCTTCGCGAGAAAGGCAAAGCGCAGCTCACCCTCATTTGCCACCTCACGCACGGTCACGGCCCGCTCCCCCCCAGGATAGGCCTGCAGTCGACTTAGCGTGACCGCAGCCTTCAACGCGTATCTGACCTTTGTAGAGAACATTTTTCCCCCGACTTATTTTCGCTAGGTAAGACCCATTTATCACCATTTGACCATTGCCCACTGCATTTAGGTCTTACCTCACCAGCGCTCGATGCTGAACTATTTTCGTCTCTAGTTCTAGTACGCGCGATCCGGTCGCCCCCAACGAAAAGAGGCTGGCCCTATTGGAGCCAGCCCCTTCCTGCCTTCTCGCGGACAGACCGCGTCTCAGCCGCAATTCGTGGGCGTCAGAGGCTCTGCAGGACCCGGTTGAGCTTGCTCCCGGCTTGCTCGATGAGATCATCGAAGCCGTCGCGCCCCA
>PFUG01000120.1 GCA_002789955.1 Deltaproteobacteria bacterium CG_4_9_14_3_um_filter_63_12
TAGCTCCCCTCATCGCAGCGTCTGCCTATTGCTGGCCTCAGTCGAGCTCGGCGGGCATCACGTCGAAGGTGCCCACCGCGTCGACCCGCAAGTGGCCCTCGGCCTCGCGAGAGACGGTCACCGTCACCTCTCCCTTCTTGCTGCCAACAACAATGCCCCGAGTGAGGCCGCCGGCGGTCACGCTCACGGTGCTGCCGTCGACCGACACCTTGGCTTTGGCATCCACAAAGGCGCCGTAGAGCAGCTGCGGCGTCGTCTTGTCGGCGCTCACCACCAAAACCGCCCGGGCCGTCGCCAGCTCGAGCGACGCTGCGATGGCGACCGGCTTGCCGTTGGCGTCCGTGACCGCAAGCAGCTCGGCGGACTTCAGCGCCGCTGGGTCCAACGTCAGCAGCGAGGGGTTGCTCTTGCGTTTCCCGTCGGCGTTGAAGAGCTCGGCGCTCACAACGCCTTGGCATTGGAGCACCCGCAGCCGATAGCCTCGCGGCCTCGCCACGACCTGGCTGACGCAGTCGCCGGCGTCGGGCAGGGGATCGTCGGTGGCGAAGAAGCCCTGTTTGACGTAGGCGTCGGTGAGGAGCGCCGCCTCGTCGTCGGCTTCCTCCTTGGTGGCAGTGCGCACGGCGATGACGGTCACGTAGCCCCACTCGAGCTCCTCGAACTGTCGGCTGTCGTAGACGGCGGCCTCCTCGTTCCCTGCGTCGCGCAGCTCGACGGCGCGCAGCTCGGCTTGGCGTCTCGCGTTGGGCGCCGTCTCGGCCCACGTGCCGGCGATGACGAGAAAGGGGCGGTCGTCGTGCACACTCTCGGTGGCCAGCGAGGGTGCGGCCGGCGCCGATTGCGCCTGGGCGATCGGCACCTCGACCCTCGCCGACAGCCGGCGTCGGTCGGGCTTGCTCTCGTCACAGTCGCTGGTGACGACCAGCTCCAGGCGTCCATCGCAGTTCACATCTTGGAACGTGGCCTGTCCGTGGCACGCGAACTTCTCAATGTCGTCGCTCTCCGCCGCGGTGCGGGCGAAGGCGAGCACGTTGAGAGAGGTGTCGAGGACTGCGACCGCGGTGTGCATGGGTCCTTCGACCTCGCAGTCGCTGTCGCCGAAATCGTCATCGCTGCTCTCGCAGGAGCCCTCCGTGGAGTAGACGTACTCGACCACCAGCTCGGGATCGCCGCCGTCGACCAGGTCGTAGGTGCTCAATCGCACGAGCTTCGGCGTCACGCCGTAGGGGTCGAAGTCGCCACTTTGATGAGACGGCATTCCGCGGAGCTGCAGAGGCTGCCCCAAGGCCTCGCGGACGAGCATCACGTCTCGCTCGAAGCCGTCTCGCAGCGTGACCGGCGTGAAGCTGTGGCCAGCGACCACGAAGCTGCGCTCGGCCACGTCGTAATCGAGGTCTTCGAGGCCGAGCCTCTCGGGCTCGAGGAAGGCGTCTTTGACCGCTTCTGACGTCGCGGTCTTGGTCGCCTCCTTCAGCTCAGCGAGCGGCAGGGCCGGTCCGGGTTCGCAGGCCAGGGCGCGGCTTGGAAATAAGAGCGCGAAGAGGACGCAACTCGAGGCGAGCAGCGAGACGACCAAGAGAGATTTCATAGCTTTGGGGCTTCGCTGGATGAGGGCGCTGCGGGTGGGCAGACTGTGCGCTTGCTGTGGTTTGTGGCGCAGTATGGCGCATCACTCGAGGAAGTCAACTCTCGTCCCGGTCCAATTTCGAAGTCCAGGCCCGTCAGGCGAGCTCAATGGTTCGTCTGGCGTTGCCCTCGGCTTCGCAGCCTTGCTCCCAAGAACCCGTTCGGATTTTGTCGGCGGCGTTTCGAGGGTTCGGGGCACCCACAGGGGGGTGCCCCTACAAGCCCCATGAATTTACGGTGTCGTAGGGGCAGGCCCCCGTGCCTGCCCCGTGAGTTCGCTCGCTCGCGAGCGGCGGTCTCCTTCTTGCTCTGCCTGGCATCGTGGAATCGGCGAATCAGCGCCGCGCCGCGCGCAGACCCGTGAAGGAGTCTCGACCCATGCGAAACCTGGTCATAGCCTGCCTCTTCTTTGGAGTCGTCGCGCTCCAAGGCGCCCCCGCGTCGGCAGGGGAGCCACCCCTCGGTGGTGTGCAAGACATTACGCAAGCACAGGCCCCCTTTGTCGTGGACCTCGAGGTCGGGGCTGCGGCGCGCGGCGAGGCGGTGATTCCGCTGTATGCGCCCACAACGGGCACGGTGAGCAGCGCGTTTTGGCTCGAGCTGCGGGCGAGCACCGACGCGGCGGAGGAGGCACCGGGAATGCGCCCCCCCTGGCTGGGCCTGGAGGGGACGCTGTGGTCGAACCTGGCGGCCGGCGCGACTGAGCAAGGGGCTGGCTTCGACGGCGATTGGCGGCTGGCGTTCGAGCAGGAGGCGCAGGCGCACCTCCTCTGGCTGCACGTCGCCGAGCGGGCGAGCTTCAACCGGCGAGCCGGGCTCAGCGAGCGCTTTGGCCGCGGACGCGCGGGGGACCTGAGCCTGGGCTATGAGGTGGCGCTGCAGCCCTTCTTCCTGGGCCAGGAGGGATGGACTCCCGAGGGCTTCTTGGGCATTTCTTTTCGCGCCGACTATGGGGTGAGCCCCCGCAAGGCGAGCGCGCCCCACGCCGGCCCGCCCTTCGCTTGGGAGCTGAACATGGACTTCGTCGAGTGGGTCTGGGATGGGCCGGTGCGGCCGGCGCGGCTCGAGCTCTTCAGGTTCGGCTTGGCGCAAGCGGGGGTTCCCACCCAAACGCGCTGCGACGCGGACGGCTGCGTCGAGGATGGCGTCGGCGTCTTCGGCCTGCAGCCCGACGCGGTCGACTTCGACGGCGGCGACCTCGACGTCCTCGGCTTCACCTGGGGCGCCTACGCCGGATTCGACGTGCTGGCGCCCATCAGCGCCTACCACAGCACGACCACGGTCAACTCCTCCGCCGACGCCGTCGACGTCGAGCACGCGGTGGAGTCGTCCGGGCCGGCCTCACCTCGGGCTGCGAATCTCGTTGCACACCGACCCGATCTCCTGCGTCGTGCGGCGCGGCGCGGACGCGACCCGCTGCAGCGACGAGAGCGCGCTGCTGCGGGCCTCGGTGGAGACCTTTCACCGCTTCGTGGCGGGCGGGCACGCCACCGACGGCGGTGTGGCCGGCCGCCTAGAGGCCTTGGTGCCATGGAGCGATTCGCTGCGCAGCCGCGTCCTCATCGAGCGGACCTACGGCGTCCGAACCTCCCAGAGCGATGAACTGCACGGGGACCGCAGGCCTTGACCTAAGTTGCTCTGGGTCGACGGTCACCGGAGGCAACCCCTACCTTTGCACCGGATATCGTCTGCCGACGGAGGCGGAGTGGGAGTACGCTTATCGGGCGGGAACGACGACCGCCTTCTACAACGGGGCCATCACGGTGAAAGACACGTTAAGTCCTCGAAGGCGCAAGGAGTTTTCTTCCCAGGAGCAATCGCCGGGCTTGGGAGCTGGGGCGTCGACGCTGCGCTCGAGCCGTACGGCTGGCAGAGCGACCTCGTCCGCGCCCTCGTGTAAACTCGCAGGGTTGCGCGCAGGATGCGCAACAACTCCAATGAATGCGCCAGCACCTCGGACAGTCCCAAGACTGTTGACGCGGATTGGGCTGCCAAAAGAGAGAGAGGAGGCGATGAGACGCATTTCGACACTGTTGTTCGCGCTCACGACGTTTTTGGCGGCCAGCACGGCCTGGGCCGACGCCACCGACGAGTTCATGGCAATCGTCAAGGACATGGTCTCCGTCGCCCAGAACGCCCCCGACGACTGCGACGCGAAGGCAGCCCAGCTGCAAGCCTTCCTCGACAAGAGCGCAACAAACCTCGCCGAGCTCGCCCCGCTCCTGGACACCGGCCCGACCCCTGCGCAGCAGTCCGCCCTCGAGACCCTCTTGCAGGACTTCCAGCTGGCCACCGGAGATTGCGACTCGGCGCAGTCCGCCATGTCGCACTTGATCCAAATGCTCTCGGCGGCGAACCCCAACGACATGGAGTTCACGGACGACGAGGTCCCTGACGTCACCATCGCCGCAGACCCACCCGCCGAGGCCACGCCTGCCAAGGCGAAGAGCGCGCCCCCAGCCGCCGCCAACGTGAAGCTCATGTGCGAAGAGTGGCGCGCCTCGGTCGCCACCTACAAACACGACTGCTCGGCGCTCGGTAAGCGCCTGCAGAGGCAGTTCAACGCCCTGCATTACACCCTGGCCGACCTGCCCACCTTCGGCGACCACCGCAAAGCGCTCATCCCCTGCAAGAAAGCCGTCGAAGAGATGGCCACCTGCGCAGAGCATCGAGAGAGCGAAGCCGCCCTCGAGCTCTTCGGCACGTTCTGAGCGCACATCGCTTCTGCAGAACCGCATCGCCGACCCGCAGGCTCCTCAAACCTCGTCCGTGCCCTCTGCGGCTCGGCGCCTCTGCGAGAGCCCTCGTCGCCAATGCCAGCGAGCCGCTCCCGAGCCCAGCGTCGCCGCCCCAGCTCCCGAGCCCCAAACGCCCGAGGACCCTATCCACCACGCCCCATCGAATTGGAGCGTCGGCGGGTCATTTTGATTGACGCGGCCCCGTAGCGGACCATCAGCCCAGCGTAACAGCTGTATATCACTAGGTTTTACCCGGTGGCACGATCGGTGCTCTAGCACCCCCCACGCCCCCTGACTTGGCCAGCGGGGGGCTGCAGTGCTGCGCTCAACGTCGAACCACAAGGAATCCCGTGAATCATCACCACCCCAATACCGCTCTCGCCCTCTTGTTTGCCCTCGCCATCACCTTCACCGCAGGGGTCGCGGCCGCCGAAGAAGGCTCTGACTCGTCGAGCTCAAGCTCTGACCTGAGCCTCGCCGTGACCATCGGCGAGTCGGCGTATTTCATCGACGGCAGCGCCTACCGTGGACCTGTGACGCTGGAGGCGGTGCCCTCGATCGGCTGGTCGATGCTCGAGGTCGATCTGGGCCTCTGCGCGACGCTGGAGAGCATCAAGGTCGCCGGCACGAACATCGGCGACTGGAACTTCACGTTTAGGCCCGGCGTCCGAGTGGCTCCCCCCATTCTGCCGCTCTACCTCCGAGCCGCCATCCCCCTGCAGATCTATGAGAACGACTTCGACTGGGGCTTCATGTTCGGAGTCGGTGCCCAGCTCCCCGTGCTCCCTATGCTCGCCCTCGTCCTCGAGGTCGACACCGCCCTGACCAAGAACCTCGAGTGGGGCGGAAAGGGCGTGCCGCTCGAGTTCCGCGCTGGCGCCAGCATTAGTTTCTGAACCCAGAGAGAACACCTGTTTGACACCCTTTAGCCCAAGGATAGCGATGCGACGTTCGTTGATGAGATTGCCCTATTTGCTCGCGCTGTCGGTCTTGCTCTCGGTGCTCGCGACCGGCTGCGGTCTGTTCGGGAGCGATGAAGCCAAGTCGAAGGCCAAGGCCGCCAACGCCGCGCCAGATGCGGTCACGGTCGCCTTCAATCCCGAGGACATCGCGGAGGTCATGATGGCCAAATCCGCAGCCACCGAGCCGGCCCCCTCGGAGTACACCTTCGCGAAGCGAGGCGAGTTCGTCGAGGCCATGAAAGGCAAGCTGGACGCGCTGCAAGTCGAGCTCGACAGCCTCTCCGCCCAGTTCAGCGGCGGGGGCGACGCTATCAAGGCCGACGCGAAAGAAGCGCTCGAGGCGACCCGTACCAAGTATGCCGAAGCCAAGGTGCAGCTCGACAATGCCGCAACGGCCACCGAAGAGACGTGGGACGAGGTGAAGGTTGGCCTCGACGGAACGTACACCGACCTGGAAGCCTCTGTCGGCGTGAGCCGTCAGTGGCTGAGCGACCAAATCGCGCCGTAGTGGTGCCGATTCAGCTTCCTTTTGCAGGCCTATCCAAGGATGGTTACGCGCTTGGGGCTTGGGAGCTGAGGCGTCGACGCTGCGTTCGAGCGCGTGTGGCTGACAGCCAGCTCGAGGAGTGGGTCAAGGACGATCCCTCCCCGAGACCTCAATCGACCGCCAAAAACTCCCGCACCAGCGTCCGCGTGTCCGCGGAGGTGTGGTAGACGAAGACGACTTGGTCCCAATCGCGGCGGTAGATGCTGGGCATGTCGTTGCCGCAGCCATATGGGTTCTGCGCCGAGAGGCCGAGCGGGTTGCTGCCCAAACGCTCCCAGTTGACCAGGTCGAGGCTGCGGGCCAGGCCCCAGCCGTAGCGGTTGGTCGCCTCGCAAGTGAAGTCGAGGTTCGCGCCCTCGTAGGCGAGGCAGGTGTAGCTGCCCTCCTGAATGGGGCGCGCCATGGACACTTGGCCGCCGTCCCAAGCGCCGGCGGCGGGCACGAGGATGGGGTTCTGCGCGTGCTTCTTCAGGGTCAGGAGCGAGCTCCCTGAAGCGACGCCGACGCTCATGTGTTGTCCGCCCGCCCCGAAGCCCGCGTAGAAGACATAGATCTGGCCGTCGCTGCGGACCATGGCGCCGGGCGTCGCGGTGGCCCCTTCGTCCCACGCGCCAGCGCCGCCGTGCTTAATGAGCTCGCCCTGCACATTCCACCTCCACCACGCCGACTCCGCAGCCAACGTCCTCTACGGAGTCATCGATCAGCGCTGCCTCCGCAGGAAACCCATCGTCTTCACCACCAA
>PFUG01000286.1:0-9900 GCA_002789955.1 Deltaproteobacteria bacterium CG_4_9_14_3_um_filter_63_12
GGACGCGGGGACCAAAAAGAGCACCTCACACCTGAGTGTGCCGATTTCCGCCGCAGACTCAACCCTGACGAGGATCGGCGCCCCATTGCTCATGATCGAACTTCTGCTCACGCGCCGCAGGTCACGGCCCAGTGAAAGGCGTTCAGAACTCTGCCTTGCGGTGCATTGCGATAAGGTCTCTCACTGGAAGGAACGCTTCCGCCTCTTCTGTTCGCACCAACGAATAGAACTCACAACTCAAGCAACTGCCGATCTTGCTCGCGTAGGTTCCTTGAACCACTCCGCCACACAGTGTGCCCACCACGGCCCAACAGGTGCGGCCGCCGTTCTTGCCTCGGTGAGCCCCGTCGAGTTGCACAGCAGTCGCCGCTGGGCAGTCGCCTTCGATACCGCGTCTACAGTTCTTGAAATCCCAACAGTTCAATTGCTCGCTCATCAAGTCCCTCCCTCGGGGCCTTTCCCGGCCACGACGGCCCAACCAAAGTAACAAACGGAGAAAAGTGTGTCGTGTTAATTCGTTTGTGCGAGCGCTTGTTTCTTGACACGCGGCTCATCGCCAACCCCCTCGCTCGATCAAGAATCATGGACAGCGCTCGGCTCTAGGGCGAAGGTGTGCGCTTCTTGGCCGATCGCGGCGGAGGTGGCTCGCTTCGAGCCACCTCTGTCCCGAGTAGCGCGGGAAACCCGACCGGTTCTCGCTCGCCTCTATGGGATTGAGCAATTTCGAGGCGAGCAAAGCCGACGTGCGGTCACGCTCCGCCGCCACCCGCAAGAAGACGAGAAGTTCATGACCTCCGTCGCCCTCAGCATCGTCATTCCAGCCTACAACGAAGCCTCGCGCCTCGGTCCGACGTTGGAGCGTGTCTTCGAGTGGCTCGAGGCCGAGAGCCTCGACGCCGAGGTGCTCGTCGTCGACGATGGTTCGAAGGATGACACCGCCGCTCTGGTGCGCCGCTACTGTGAGCATTTTGGCGCGCTGCGTCTGCTGCAATATGGCGCGAACCGCGGCAAGGGCTACGCCGTTGGTCATGGCGTAGTCCGCGCCAATGGAGAGCACGTCCTCTTCAGCGATGCGGACCTCTCCACCCCCATCGAAGAGTACTTCACGCTCGCCGCTGCCATGGGCCAGGCCGATGTTGCCATCGGGTCGCGCGCCGTGAAGGGCTCGAACCTCGAGAAGCGCCAGCCCCTCTACCGCGAGCTCATGGGGCGCAGCTTCAACCTGGCGGTGCGCGCGGCGGTGATGGGCGATTTCCACGACACCCAGTGCGGTTTCAAGCTCTTCACCGCGGCGGCCGCGCGTCAGTGCTTTGCGCGCCGCCGCCTGGACGGCTTTGCGTTCGACGTGGAGATCCTCTACATCGCCCGCAAGCTCGGTCTGAGCATCGCCGAGGTGCCGGTGCACTGGCAACACTACGAGGCCTCGCGCGTCGATCCCATCAAGGACTCGGCGCGGATGCTCGCCGATCTGTTGCGGATTCGTTGGTTACACCTTTGACTCGTTCTCGCGAACTCGCAGCCAGAGGGATGGCGGAGAGTCGCGCAAACCCGAAGGCTTGCGTGCACGAAGCGCACAACGACCTTCGGCCACGGAGCCCAAATGGACCTCTCGGAACGCCCCGCTCACGAAGGTCCGCGCCACCCCTGGGAGGTCGCGCGCTTCAACTTCTTCGCGTCAGTCGTCGCCCACCTCGCCTCGCCGCCGCTTCGGGTCTTGGATGCAGGGGCGGGCGACGGCTGGTTTGCACGTCAGCTCCTCCTGAAGCTCCCCTCGAGCGCCGAGCTCGTCTGCTGGGACGCCCACTACAGCGCCGACGACCTCCACATGTTCGGAAGCCAGAGTGACGGCCGAATGACCTATCGCGCAGAAAAGCCCGAGGGGCGCTTCGCTCTCGTCGTCCTGCTCGACGTGTTGGAGCACATCGAAGACGACCACTCCTTTCTTACCGAGCTGGTCGCGGACCACATGGCGCCTAGCGGCCACCTGCTCTTTAGCGTGCCGGCCCACCCAGCGCTCTACAGCGCCCACGACGCTGCCCTGAAGCACCATCGACGCTACGCACCCAAGCAAGCGGCCGCTGTGCTGAGCCAATGTGGTCTGAAGGTCTTGCGCAGCGGAGGGCTCTTCCATTCGCTGGTCGTGCCAAGGGCGTTGACCTGTCTTCTCGAGCGTGCGCGGCCCAAGCCCGTGGCGGCGACGGCCTTGACTTGGAAGCGCGGGACCTTGGTCACCTCGGTGCTGTCCACGGCCCTGAGTTGGGACAACCGAGCCTCGAGATTGGCTTCGAAGTTGGGCTGGCAAGTCCCAGGCTTGAGCTGGTGGGCGCTCTGTGAGGGGAGCTCGCCACCGAGCTTTGGCGTGTGGCCTCCAACTGTGGCGTCGAGCCCACACTTCTCTGGGGTCAAGCCTCCTCAGTGAGGCCTCAAACCTGGCATTGAGCCCACCTAGAGTCCCTTCGGCTCAGGTTTTGACGGGCTTTTCGTGAGGACTTTGGCGCTGGCCCGACTTGTGCAGTAACTAGAGAGCAGACTTTGAATTTAGCGGTCCCTCCCCTGGGATCCTTCATCGCGACGAGGTTCAACTATGGACGCCCACAGACTCTGCATCGCCCTCACGCTCATCACCGCCTCCCTCGCTTGGGGATGCAACGAAGGTCAGGCCACCTTGGGTGCCACCGACGCCGTAGAAGACGGCACGACGACCGGCGGCGACGGGTTCAACCTTGGCCAAGAGTGGCTCACGATCAACACCATCGATCCTGCCGACCTGGCGGTCGTTCAGGTGCAGCGCGAGGCCATCAGTCTGGGGCTGTACCTGGGCAAAGGAGCGCTCACCGACGAGGTCAACTTGGTCTTGGAGGACATTGGCATTCCTTCTCGCTACACCGCTTCGACGCAGAGCGGCACCGACTACGTGCCGGTCGCCATCGGCGGGAGCTGCCCGTTCCCGGAGCCAGTGGGGACGCCTTCGGGAAGCGTCGACTGCCGCACGGTCTCCGACCGCGCGACCGTGGCTGCCTATGCCCGCATCACCTCCCTCAAGGACAACAACCCCCTAGACAGCGGCTTCGACAACAACCGCAGCGAGAACGAGCTGTGGTACGGCAACGGCATCGAGACCGGCGTCAACAACGAAGCCCTCGTCGCCATGCGTGTCATTCGTCAGAACGGCCTCTGCGACCAGGACATCGAGCCCCGTGAGAGCGCCTTCGAAGCCGGCGTCGAAGCCGGCCGTGACCTCTACATCGAGAAGCTCAACGACCGCCTGGCCGAAGTCGGCATCGACATCAACTACCCCGATGACAACCGTCAGATCGACGTTTGCGCTGCCGACCAAGCGCTGCTCATCCCGGCCAAGAGCAACGCCCAAGCCGCGACCGATCTCTACGCCGCCGACAACCCCTTGTGCGCCAATTACACGCCGCAGACCATCGATGAGATCGCGGCCCGCGACGACGCCGACGTTCAGTACCTCGAAGGTCTGCGCCGCGGCATCGACACCGAGCACAGCTTGGCCGAAGAGAAGATCTTCCGCGTCGTGCCTTGCAACGTCAGCGACCCGTTGGTCTTCGACGTCGAAGGGGACGGCATCCGTTTGGTCTCCCTCGGCGAGAGCCGCGCTGACTTCGACCTGTTCGGCGTCGGAGAGACCCAGCGCACCACCTGGCTCCAAGGCGACGACGCGCTGCTCGTCCTCGACCGCGATGGCAACGGCCAGATCGACAGTGGCCGTGAGCTCTTCGGCAACTTCGTCGGCGCCGTGGGCTACCATGAGGTCAAGACGGGCTTCGAGCACCTGGCCCTCCTCGACGCCGACCAGAACGGTCTCATCGACCAAAACGACGCCGCCTACACGCAACTCCAGCTCTGGCAAGACGTCGATGGCGACGGCCAGAGCCAAGACAGCGAGCTGCACTCCCTGCGCACCCTCGGCGTGGCGAGCATCGCGCTGGGTTACCGCGCGATCCCCGAGAGCGCGGGCCTTGATCGCCAGCTTACCCAGCGTGGCCTCTTCGTCCGCACCGCCGAGAGCGCCCTGAAGACGGGCACCGCGGTGGGTTCCGTGTACGACGTGTGGTTCCGCTACGTTCAGACCCCCATCGCCGACTAAGCCTTATTTCCCCAAACGACGAGAGCCGGTCCTGCAGAGGACTGGCTCTCGTCGTTTGCGCTATACCCGTGCGAACCCCGGCCTACTTCATAGAAATTCGCTCGATACTGACGTTTCCCAGCCGGGGATTGCCGAAGGGGTCTTGGACCGTGACCAGCAGCCAGTGGTGTCCAGCGGTGTCGAAGCTCTCCATGTCGGCGCCGCCCCCCCCTGTGATGAACGTCGGGATGCCTGCGATGGCGACCTCGGCGTAGGTATTGATTGAGCCGGCGAAGATGAGCCCGACATTGTTCTTCGCCAGAATGGCGACCAACCGCGCGGCTTCACGCCGGGAGCGGAAGGCCGAGTTTCGGGCTCCGAGGATGTCGAAGGGAGGCGTGTGGGTGAGCAGGAAGCGCAAAGGGGGCAAGCAGGCGCCCTCGCTGCAGCGTCCGCCGGGGCCGCAGTCGGTGTCTCGGCTGCAGCGGCAGCTCTGCGTCCCGTCTCCGTCGTCGGCACAGGTGAAGTTGTAGGGGCAGACCACCGATTCGGGTGGGACGCAGACGCAGTTTCGGGTTCGTAGGTTGCGGGGACGGCTCAGGGTCGGATCGTCGCGACCCGCCTCTGGAGGGATGCACAGCGGGCGGGCGGCGGTGGATGAGCCCGAGATGCAGTCCACGCAATCCCCACGTGGGGCGCACTCCGCCAACACCGGCCAAGGGGCGCCGCCCTCTTGCGTGGCGACGCTGCAGTCATAGGATTCGGGAACCGGCGACTTGAGATTGTTGGCGAGCCAACGGTACTGCGAGCTGCCCAAGGTCGCGTCCGCAGAGTCGAGCATGATGAGTTGCACACGGCCGACAAAAGCGCTGAACGACGAAGGACCAAACTCTTCGAAGAAAGTCACGAAACTCTCTTCGCTGGTCTCGTTCTCGCCGAGGCCATTCATCAGCGGAGGGGCGTTGAGCCGGGCGCCGCAGAAGTTGGGATAGGTTCGCGACTCCCCGGCGGCACAGCAGACGCGGTCGGCATCACGGACGGAGCAGCTCTCTCCGTCCAAGGTTCTCAGGTGCGCGTCTATCCAGCTGGACATGGAGCGCAAGCCGCTCTGCCCCCCAGAAGCACTGATGTCGCCGATGTTGACGACGAAGTCGACGCCGCGCTCCAAGGCCTGGTCCACGAACTGCCCAGCGGTCTTGGTGTTTCCTTCGATGTCGCTGAGCACGGCTATCTTCAGGGTCGGAGGTTCGACCGCAGGCTTGGCCGCTGCGACCGCCTTGGCCTTGAGCGTGAAGCGAGTCTTGCGACAGGCACAAGGGCGAACGCAAAAGGCGAGGTGGGGTGGCTGTTCCTCGCTCGCGCCGCAACATTCTTGCCCATACTCCGACGTAGGGGAGGACGTGATATAGGCGGCGTTGACGCGGATTGGGGACAGCGCGTCGCAGACCTCGCAACGACTCGGCGTCTGTCCCTGGCCCGGGTTTCGGTTCTCGTCAGAGGTGCAGGCTGGGTCGTCGAGGTACTCGCTGTAGGCGATCAGGTCATATTGGCCCCAAACAACTTGCTCGCATTCCTCTGGCTCGGCGCCAACGCAGCTCTCGACGATGCGCTGTTCGTGCAGCCTCTCGACTGAGGCGCAGCGAGTCACGAAGCGGTTCGAGTCGGTCTCGTCACAACGGCGAAAGAGATCCACCGAGCCGACAGGGAGGCCCTTGAGCATGATGCCAATCTGTTCGGAGTTGATGTCGCTGCACTGCGTGCTCGTGCGGCTGTAGTCCAGGTCGACCTCGAGCAGCGGGGTCGGCGAGGTCGCGTCGATGTCGAAGACCGAGATATCGTTGATGGGAAGGGTGATGTCGCCAGGGAGATCGGGGCAGACGAAGGTCTTGACCTCAGGCGCTGGCTGTCTGAACCGGGCACCGTGCAGCTGCAACACATAGGTCTGGCTGTCGAAGCGTTGCCACTCCTCCTGATCACGGAAGCGCTGTCCGTCCGTCGAGTTGCAGGCGGTGAGCAGCAACATGGCGAACCCCCAGGACAACACCCCCTCGAACCAGGGTGAACATCGTCCAGGAGTTGTCCGTCCCAAGCACATGTCGAAACCTTCCTGCCACGAAACCGGGAGATGGAGAGCGAGCCGTCCGTGTAGGAGATAGCGCGTCTTTCGATAATGAACCATACTCTCGCGGTCGATCGGATTTCGTGGGCTACTCGGAACAGAGGTGGCTCGAAGCGAGCCACTTGGCGTCCCTACGCGCGATCGGATGGGAGTTTGTAGAAGAGGACACTCAGAGCGGTGGCGAGCAAAGAGCTCAAAGAGAATATCGCGAACAAGCTCGAATGGCTGCGCCTTCGCTGGTGGCATTCTCTGCTCATTCACCTCTTCTGGCCCGCGATGCTCCTGGGCAGCATCTATGTGGGGAGCTTCTTCTTCGTCAACAGTCAGCCCTTCGTCGACCTTGTCGAGGCCCAAGTGAACGGGCAGTTGATGGGCACCATCGAGATTGACGATGTGACCATCGGCCCCTTTCTCAACCGTCTCAACGTCAATGGCGCAAGGCTCTACGAACCCGAAGGCAGCCAAGTCATCGGCATCGAGCACGCCAACGCCAAAGTTCCCGCCCTCGAGCTGCTCGGCATCTTCACCCGCGGTCAGCTCGATCTCAACGACATCGAGGTCGATCAGGCGGACGTTTTTTTGGATTTCCGCGCCTACGAGAAGTTCAACCTGCTGCGGGCCGTCGAACCGGTCAAAGAGGTCGACTCCACGGGTGACCCCCTGACTCTGGCCTTTCATGACGTCAACTTCCGTCGTTCACGCGTTCACCTGGCCTTTGACGGTTTCGACGTCGAGCTCAAAGGCACCGACCTCAACGGCTTCACGGTGAAGGTAGGGTCGTTCGGGCTAGAGATCAGCACTCGGCCCATCCCGGACACGCCTGCGATCGCCATTTCGGAGGGTCAAGTACTTTTCGAGCCGCGCTTGTTCAACTTCCCCATGGGCGAACATGGACGCCCAGAGGTCGGTTTGCCCCTTGCTGTTCCATCGGGCCGGGCGGCCTACGTCGCGGCGCTCCAGCGTCAGACCGCCGTCGCGCTGTCCAACACTTTCTATCACTTCGCCGAGGCCTCCAAGCTTCCCACCGAGCTCTTGCCAAGAGAGATTCGGGGGAACTTGGTCATCCCCTTCAGGAACGCCAAGTTCAGCGACTTCTGGTGGCGCGGCCTCTCATACGGCGCGCTGCGTTTCGACGCCGAGGTCTCAGATGGCCGGGTCCAACTCAAACAGTTCGCCATGAACCTCGCGCCCACAGCCGACGACATCGCCCGTGACGCCAGGGCCTATGGCCACACCCCATCGAGCACACCACCAGAAGAGACGATCCTGTTTCACGCAGGGCTGGAGATGACGTTGCCTGGCAACGACCCTGCGCTCGCTTACTTCATCGGCTCAGACTTGCGCAGCGAGGTGCCTCTCAACATCCTCCTCGATGCCTCTGGAGACCTGGGGCACGCCGAGGCGCACCTCACCCTGACCACCGACTCCTTCAACTATGCGGGGTACCGCGTCGATGACGTGACCCTCGTCGGTGCCCTGGACGGGCAGGACTTCGCGTTGCTCGACCTCTCCGCGTCGGCGCTGACTGGCGCCATAGGCGCCAGCGGGCACTACGCGATCCTCGATGGCGACTTCGACTTCGAGCTCAATCTCGGAGAGGTGGACCCGGACCGCAACTTCGAGCGCGTCGAGGGAGTGGACGGGAGCCTCGTCGTCGGCACCAATCTCGCGAACCTGCTCGCCGGCGAGGTGACAGGGCTCCTGCAGGTCGTCGGACACGATGACGCCATCGAGCTGTTCCTCAAGGAGCCACTGACCCTCGAGCTCGCCAATGCGCTCCCGCTCTCGGGGGCGCGGAGTGTGCTGCTCCGGCAAAACAATCCCACTGCAGATGAGCCACTGCTCTCCTGGAAATACCGGGTCCTGCGCCTTCACGATGGCTTTTCGGTCGTCGCTGGGGAGGACCGGTTGAAGATCGCGAGAGGGCTGGCGTTCTGGCTCGACGCGCTCACCGTCGAAGGTCTGCAACTCGAGCTCACCACCGACAACCTAGGGCGCTATGCCAAAGTGCTCGGTCTGGGCGACCTGCGAACCTCCGAGGTGGCGCTCAAGGTCTCTGGGAGTGGTCCCATCTTCAACGCCGACGCCGAAGTCGAGCTCGATGTAAGCGGGCTCCACATCGCCGGAATCGACGCGCCGACGCTCCAACTCTCCGCCCGACACCATCGCGGGAAGGTCACCATCGAACGCTTCCAGACCGAAACCTCATTGGGAAAGGTGAGCGCCTCAGGGACCCTGAAGCCGTTTCGAACCGACTTCCGCAAGCTCGACCGCAATCCACAAGTCGACTTGAAGGTGAACGTCAAGGACTTCGACCTGCGCAGCTTGAACGAGCTACTGCCGGACCTCGGCCTCGAGGCCTACGCCCTCAAAGGCGTGGTGCAGACTGACGTCGCGGTGACCGGGAAGATCACGGACCCGCGACTACGAGGCCAAGCGCGAATCGATGGGTTTGGGGTCATGCAGGAAGAAATACCGCTGTTCCAGACCCACTTCGACGTCGCCCTCGATCGCATCGCGGTCTCCGACCTCTTCGTCAACTTCGGCGAGCCGCGAAGGGACAGCCCCAGCAGCGCACGAGAGTATTCTTCCCTCGCGGTGACACAGGCCTCGTACAACCTCAACAATCGCAAATTTGCCGTCGACATGGCGCTCGAGGGGCTGTACCTGAAGGACATCAAGCGCTTGCAAGCCGCAGGCTTGGACCTCAGCGGCGTCATCGACCTGACGCTCAAAGCCTCTGGTGACCTCGACGGGTGGCCCCAAGAGCCCATCATCGCCGAGGGGACACTCACGGCCAACAATCTCGTCTACGCCGAACGCGAGCTCGGCGACGTCACCCTTGACCTCACTGGCAGCGCCGATGGGCTCGATCTCAAGGGTAAGGTCTTCGGAATTTTCGGATTTCAAGCCCGTGTCGAGCAACAGACCGACTTCTCGGCTGTGGCCAAGCTCACCTTCGACAACCTCGACCTCCTTGACGCCCTGCCAGAGCTGGCGACCGCCATCAATGGCGCCCCCAAAGCCCACCAAAACAAGTTCCAGAACAACGCGAATCAAATCATGGTGGCCGAATTGGACGCCAGTGGTGCGGTCGAAGCCAGCTTCGACAACACCTCTGGGTTGGTGGCCAGGCTACGATTGAGCCAGATCGGTGCCGTTGTGTACGGCCAAACCATCCGGACTCGAGGGGAGACCCTCCTCACCTTTCGAGACCAAGACAAGACACTGGAAATCAACCACTTGGAGCTGCGGCATTCGGCCAAGAGCCTGATGCTCTCTGGCACAGCCGGCCTCGATGGCAAGATCGACCTCGAGCTCAACGGTGAAGTCAGCGCCGAGCTCGCCAGGCTCGGCACGACGGCGCTCCGAGAGACCGAGGGGAGCCTCGGCATCGCGCTGACCGCCCAGGGCGACATCTACGACGAGAAGACCCAGTCTCTCGACCTCTATCGGGCCGAGCTGGGAGGTTTCGTCGGGGTTCGCCAGCCTATTCGAGTCTTGGTGAGGGGGCTGCCCGATCCCATCCTCCTGAGCCGTGGGATCATTGAGGTTACGAGCGGCAGTCGCTGCCGAAACTCTCCGCAGTGCTTCCGCATCTCGTTGGGCAAGGCCTTCGAAGGGGAGCTGCTCGGCGGCGACTACACGCTCTACGGAGAAGTGGGTCGCACCTCGCTCTTCCCACAGAGCG